>NTKX01000016.1 GCA_002457135.1 SAR116 cluster bacterium MED-G04 | reverse complement strand
TGATGATGCCCTGACCCTGGCGCTGCTCTCGGTTCTCTATGGCGGCGGCATGTCATCGCGGCTGTTTCAGGAAGCACGGGAAAAGCGCGGGCTATGCTACAGTGTGTTTTCCTACCCCCAGGGGTACGCTGATTGCGGCCAGTTGACGATTTACGCGGGCACTTCGGTTGATGATGCCGCGGAAATGGTGAAACTGGCGGGGGCCGAAATGGTGACCCTGGCCACAGCGGCCAGTGCTGATGAAACCGCCCGTGCAAGGGCGCAGATCAGGGCCAGCCTGATGATGCGTCAGGAAAGCGTGGCCTCGGTCTGTGAGAGCCTGCCGCGTCACCTGATCTATTTTGGCCGCATTATCCCCGTGGCTGAACAGCTGGAGAAAATTTCAGGGATTACCGAGGCTGATATCCGGCGTGTTGCCAGCCGACTGATCGAAGAGCCGCCGGTGCTGGCGGCGATAGGCCCGCTGGCTGATGGTGATCTGCCTGATGAGGATGCCCTTCGATCTGCCTTCGCGGCCTGATCGCCTTTAGAGATTTCCGGCCACTATTTTCCGGCCACTATTTTCTGGTTAGGCGTTTCCGCTGAAGGGCGATATATGGGCGGTGGAAATGCCCATGCGGGAATAGCATGATGACCATATCCCGCCCATGGGTTCACCGAAAATCAGGTCTTCCTGAAACGGCATGGTGAGCCAGACATTGCTGCGCAGCTCATCTTCCAGTTGCCCGGCAGACCAGCTGGCATGGCCGAGGGCGACAATAAAATCCGTGGGGCCGTGGCCATTGGCAATCTCGGCAATGATCTTGATGTTTGAGGTCATGGCCATGCGATCATTGATGGTGATGGTATCGGGCAGGACATGTTCAGACGAATGCAGCACCATGCCGCGAGACTGTTCAACCGGCCCGCCATTGAAAATAGGAACATCACCGCAGAAACGAGGGGTACCAATACCGATCTGTTCTGCCAGCTCATCCAGGTACAGGCCATCCATAGGCTGATTGATGATCAGGCCCATGGCGGCATCGCTGTCGTGACTGCAAATCAGGATGACAGAATTGCGAAACCGTTTGTCATCCATCTGAGGCATCGCGATCAGCATCTGCCCTGCAAGGTAATTTGCCATGGCAAAACCCCCTTTCAGGTACCATATATCTAAAAGCCTAACCCCTCGGGCAGGTTCTGGAAAGCATAAATTAGTGACTTTGCGCATTGGCCTGTCCCGGGTATTAAAGGAACATGATGAATAAATGGCGAAAAATCTCATTCCAGCGAGTGCTGACCCTGATGCTGGTGTGCATGTTTGGGGGCCTGCCTGGGGGCATTCATGGCGTTCATGGGGCGAAGGCTGATACCGGCCCATGGCAGGGCAACGAGTATTTTGAAGCCAGGTTGATCAGCGCGGTCACCGCAACCGGTGAGGCCCCCTCGCTTGAGGCCGGGCTTGAGTTCAGGTTATCGCCGGGCTGGAAAGTCTACTGGCGCAGCCCCGGTGATGCCGGCCTGCCGCCTGAACTTGATTTCACGGGTTCTGGTGCGGTTGCCGGCCACCACCTGTCGTTTCCGGCACCAACACGGTTTTCGATACTGGGGTTTGACAGCTACGGTTACAGCGATGCGGTGATCCTGCCGCTCAGGCTCGATCTGGTGCGGGCAGGGCGTGATCTTGTCGTGGCGGCCGGGCTTGAGGGGCTGGTCTGCTCCGATATCTGCATCCCGGTTCAGGAAGTGCTGACCCTTTCGGTCCCGGCAGGGGAGGCGAAGCCGTCATCCCATGCAAGGCGAATGGCTGAATTCAGGTCCAGCGTGCCATCAGCGGGGACAGCGGGCGGGGTCAGCCTGCGCGGGGTGGCCATTGACGGGGAGGGGTTGAGCCTTGCCCTTGAACGCGTTGGCCAGCCCCTGACGCGACTTGATGGTGATATCTTTATTGAGGCGGCATCAGGCTATGGCTTCACGTCACCTCAATTTTCGGGTGGGCTGGCGCGCATCGGGGTTTCCGGGAAACCCGCCGCTGATCTGGCTGGAAATCCCGTGACCATCACCGTGGTCGGGCGTGATTTCCTGCTTGAGGCAACATCGGTGGTGGCGGGCGAACCCCTCAAGCCAACCAGCATCATGCCTGCCCTGCTGGCCATGCTGGGGGTTGCCTTCATCGGCGGGGTGATCCTCAACGTCATGCCCTGCGTGCTGCCGGTGCTGACGCTCAAACTGTCATCCGTGATGGGTCACGGCGGCGGGGAGGCCATGGCCATCCGGCGTTCCTTCATCGCTACTGCGGCGGGGGTGATCGTCTCCTTCATTATCCTTGGCGCGGCCCTTCTGCTGGCACGGTCGGCCGGGCTTGCTGTCGGCTGGGGCATTCAGTTCCAGCAACCGGCCTTCCTTATCCTTGCCGCCGCTGCCATCGGGTTTTTCGGGCTGGTGATGCTTGATATAGTGACCTTGCCCGTGCCTCAATTTGCCCAGCGTCTTGGGGGAAGCCAGGCATCATCAGGGTTAGCCGGTGATTTCGCCTCAGGCGCGCTGGCCACGCTTCTGGCCACGCCGTGTTCGGCCCCCTTTGTCGGCACCGCCATCGCCTTTGCCCTTGCGGCACCGGGCGGCATGCTGATGACGGTCTTTCTTTCCATGGGGGCGGGGCTGGCCCTGCCCTGGGTGATGGTGGCGGCGTTCCCGGCGCTGGTCCGCTATCTGCCGAAACCGGGGCCGTGGCTGATCACCATGAAACGCGTGCTTGCCCTGGGGCTTTTTGCAACCTCGGTCTGGCTCCTGACCGTGCTGGGCAGTCATTTCAATTCAAGTGCAGGCCCTGATCAGGGCTGGCAGGAATGGCAACCGGGGCTGGCACAAAGCCTCACCGCTGAGGGCAGGGTGGTGTTCGTTGATGTGACCGCCGACTGGTGCATCACCTGCAAGACCAACAAGGCACTGGTGCTGGATACCGATACTGTCAGCAAGACCTTTGCGGATCAGGATGTGGTGTTGCTGAGGGCAGACTGGACCCTGCCGGATGATGCGATCAGTGCCTATCTGGCCTCATTCGGCCGTTATGGTATTCCGTTCAATGCGGTTTACGGTCCATCGGCCCCGGACGGGTTGCCGCTCCCTGAAATTCTTACCACTTCGGCCATCAGGGATGCCTTGCAGCGTGCATCCGGCCCGCCCTTGCATTGACCATGGCGGAAACTAGATCATCCTTAATGATGAAATAAAGGAATAACAATAATGGCGCTCGAAACCGGCCAGAAACTCCCCGATGCCACCATCCACCAGATGGTTGATGGCAAGATCACCGAAACATCACTGCTGGAATGGTCAAGCGGGCGCAAGGTTGTTCTGATTGCCCTGCCCGGTGCCTTTACGCCGACCTGTTCGGCGCGTCACCTGCCCGGCTATGTTGACCACGCTGATGAGTTCGCCCCGAAAGGCGTTGATGCCATCGGCTGTATTGCCGTCAACGATATTCATGTCATGACCGCATGGGGCAAGACCTCGGGGGCCGAGGGCAAGATCGATATGCTGGGTGACCCGTTCGGTGCGGCCTGTCATGCCATGGGGATTGATGTGGTCAGCACCCCGGTGCTGGGCAACAATCGCGCCGCCAGAATGGCGCTGGTGGCCGAAGACGGGGTCATCACCCAGCTTTACATGGAAAAGCCGTCGGCGTTTCAGGTTTCAGCCGCCGAGCATGTGCTGGCACGGCTCTAGCCTTTTTGATTTTCAGCCTCTTCCCGGGCCAGTTGGTCGCAACGTTCGTTGAGCGGATGACCGGCATGGCCCTTGACCCACTGCCAGTTGATATCGTGACCCTGCATGGCAGCATCAAGCTGTTGCCACAGATCCTGATTGGCAACGGGTTTTTTGGCGGCTGTCATCCAGCCATTGCGTTTCCAGCCGTGAATCCATTTCGTGATACCGTCCCTCAGGTAAACACTGTCTGAGGTGAGGGTCACCGCAACCGGGCGTTTGAGCGCATTGAGCGCCATGATCGCCGCCGTCATTTCCATGCGGTTGTTGGTGGTCTCCGCCGCACCGCCTGACAGGACTTTTTCGGTTTCACCATACTGCATGATCGCGGCCCATCCGCCGGGGCCCGGATTGCCGAGGCAGGACCCATCGGTATGGATTTCGACTATCCCGCTCACCCGCCGAACCCATAGGCTTTGGGTGTGTTGACCTGATGATGGAAATTGAGCCGCCTCCAGTAATCCATCGGGTCATGGGGCCTGACCTGGGCATCGGCGGGGGTGTTGATCCAGTCATAGAGCCTTGTCAGGAAAAACCGCATCGCCGCGCCACGGCACAGCACCGGAATGGCGGCAATTTCGGCATTGCTCAGCGGACGTGTTGACTGATACCCTGATACCAGCTGCAACGCCTTGGTGATGTTGAAACTGCCATCCGGCTCAAAACACCAGGCGTTGAGCATGATGGCGAGGTCATAGGCAATAAAATCATTGCAGGCAAAATAGAAATCGATCACCCCGGTGACGCGATCACCGATAAACAGCACATTATCCGGGAACAGATCAGCATGGATAACGCCGTGGGGCAGATCATGGGGCCAGTCCGCGAGGATGCCTTCGAGGCGGGTTTTCGCCTGCGCCCACAGATCAGGCAGCAGCCCGTCGGTCTGGCCCTTGTCCGAGGCCTCAAGCAACGGCATCCAGCCCGCTGAATTGAGCGCGTTACGGCGCAGGGTCATGTAATCAGCCCCGGCCAGATGCATCCGCGCCAGCACCGCACCGGCGGCACGGCAACGCTGCGGGGTCGGGCTGTTTGACCAGGTCCCGTCAAGGAAGGTGACAATGGCGGCAGCGCGATCACTAACTTCCTGTAATATCTGGCCTGATGTATCTTCAACAGGTTTGGGGCAGTTGATCCCGGCATTGGCCATATGCCCCATCAAGCCGATGAAAAACGGCAGGTCAGCACGGTCCACCCGCTTTTCATAAAGCGTCAGGATAAATTCGCCCCCGGTGGTGGAAAGCCGGTAATTGGAGTTTTCAACCCCCTGGGTAATCCCGGAAAAGCTGGTCAGCTCACCAATGCCATAACCGCTGAGCAGGTCTTTCAGCTGATCTTCGTCAACACGGGTATAGACGGCCATGGGTCAGTCCCTCAGGGCCGGGGGCAGGTTGAACTCGACGTCTTCAACAGTGGTCATGATCTCTTCGGTGGTGACGCTGTAGCGTGATGACAGGGCCGCGATCACCTCATCGACCAGCACTTCAGGGGCTGAGGCACCGGCTGAAATCCCGATGATACGGGCGCGGTCGGTCAGCGTGTAATCAATCATGGAGGCATCGGCGATCAGCGCGGCCTCAGTCGCCCCGGCGCGGAGCGCAACCTCAACCAGGCGTTTTGAATTGGATGAATTTTCAGCCCCGATCACCAGCACCAGATCAGCATCCTCGGCAATGACCTTGACGGCATTCTGGCGGTTGGTGGTGGCGTAGCAGATATCCTCGCCACGCGGCCCCTTGATGCCGGGGAAACGGCGTTTCAGGATACCGACGATTTCAGCGGTATCATCCACCGACAGCGTGGTCTGGGTCGCAAAGGCAACCTCCATGCCTGCGGGCGGGATGATGGTTTCGGCATCGTCAGGGGTTTCGATCAGCGACATGGTACCGCTGGGAACCTGGCCCATTGTGCCTTCCACCTCAGGATGACCGGCATGGCCGATCAGCAGGATATGACAGCCCTCACGGACGTGGCGATGCGCCTCAATATGGACCTTGGTAACCAGCGGGCAGGTGGCATCAACGGCGATCATGCGGCGGGCATCAGCCTCGGCAACCACAGCTTTGGCGACCCCGTGGGCTGAGAAAACAACCGGTGCGCCTTCTGGCACTTCGTCCAGTTCCTCGACAAAAACCGCGCCCTTGGCGGCCAGCCCGTCAACAACGAAACGGTTATGCACGATTTCATGGCGGACATAGACTGGCTGGCCGAATTTTTCCAGCGCAACCTCGACAATACGAACGGCACGATCAACCCCGGCACAGAAACCCCTTGGCGCGGCGAGGCGGATAACCTTGCTTTCTTCAGATACGGAAACCATAGCCTGTTCTGCTTCAAGTTTGAGTGCAGGTCAACTTGAAACAGGCGCGGAAAGCGACTAGTGTCTAACCATCATGACGATCAGGAATTCCAAAGCCATGCTGTCAGTCTCGCGTTTGTTTTGTGGCCTCACGGTTGGATGCGTGCTTTCGGCATGCAGCACGTTTGAGCCGGAGTATATTGCCTGCCCGGATATAAGGGTTAAGGAAGGCGCGGAAAAGGCAGTCATGATCGGCGCTGATTACGGCCATTATGTCACAATGCGCGTCAATGGCGTGGATGGCACCTGCACCGAGGGCGACGGGTTCACCGACATGAAGGTCGAACTGGGCCTGCTGTTCAAGCGTGAAGGGGAAAACCTGGCCAAGGCTGAACGTGTTCCGCTGGATGTGACCTTTGCCTTTCTCAACGATCAGGATGAGCTTCAGTCCCGATATGTCTATTCGTATGATCTGTTCATCCCGAATTATCAGGCGGAATCCTATCCCGTGGCCATCATCAATATTGAGGTTCCTGATAACACGAGGGTTGTCTTCGGGCTTGGCAAGGCTGAATAAATCCCCGCTCAAAGGACCCCGGTCCTGAAATGGTCCACCCAACGATTACCCAATGATTACCACGAAAAAACCCGCCGAAAGGCGGGTTTGGTCTTTGGGGCTGATAATAAACCTGCCCGGTTATATCTGATCCGGGTTTAGCTGATCTTGCGGATGGAAGCGATATCCTTGCGGATGATCTCGGTCCCGCTTTTGTCATCCAGTTTGCTGGTGATCAGCTCACCGGCCGCGGTAATGGCCAGCTCGGCCGCACGGGCGCGAAGCTCGGCAACCGCTTCAGCTTCCATGGCCTTGATCTTGGCGGTGGCCTGTTGCTGCTTGCGGGCGATGGCGGCCTTGGCGTTCTCTTCGGCCTTCTCGCGGATAACCTCGGCGGCGGCAACGGCATTGGCCGTGATCTGTTCGGCTTCCTGCATCGCTTCGCGGTTCAGTTTCTGGTATTTGGTCAACTCGGCCTGGGCCTCTTCGCGCAACTGATGCGCCTCATCAAGGGCCTTGCGAATATCATCGGCACGCTTGTCAAACATGGCGGAGAGGGCTGAACCGGCGCGCTTCCAGACCAGGGCAACAAAGGCAATAAAGGAAAGGGCGACCCAGACACCTTCATTGATCATCGGTGCGGTTCCTGCATCCATCAGTTTTGCTCCCCTGCCATCGGGATCGCCTTGGCGGCTTCCTTGACGGCCTTTTTGGCATCTGTTTTGGTGACCTTGATCCCGGCCAGTGCGGCGGCGGCATCAACAGCACCTTCGGCGGCAACATCATCAAGTTCTTTCAGCGCTTTGCTGCGGGCTTCCATGATGGTGTCCTCGGCCTTGCTGATCTTGGTGGCAATCCGCTTATTGGCTGCCGCGTCTTTCTTTTCGGCATCGGCCTGGACGGCGGCAATCGTCTCACGGGTTTTGTCCGCGGCTTCATTGCGGGCCGCACTGAGACGTTGTTCAAACGACAGGCGCATCTGCTCGGCTTCGCTGGCGGCCTGTTTTGCCCGTTCCATGTCATCACTGATGCGGGTATGGCGGTCTTCAAGAACCGAGGCAATGCTCGGCGTGACCACCCGCCACATCAGAACATAGGCAACCGTGAATGAGATGATGAGCCAGAATACCTGTGTTGGCCAGGTGGCGAAATCCAGCTGGGGGAGGCCCCCGCTGCTTTCCTCACTCGCGGCCAGTACCGGCACGGCCATAAACATGCCTGCCAAACCAAGCCCTAGTCGTGTGGCTGTTTTCCTGTAGGCCATGGCGTCATCCCATCCTTCGGTTAAATTGCCGTATTTTGCGTGAACGTATTCAGGCGATGGGGCAGGTCGTGCCTGCCCCGGCCAGACTAGAATACGAACAGCAGAAGCAGGGCAACAACCAGCGCGAACAGCGCGATGGCTTCGGTCAGGGCAAAGCCCAGAATGCCGATGCCGAACACGTCGTTTCGTGCGGACGGGTTGCGGGCGATCGAGTTCACCAGCGAGGAGAAGATGTTACCGATACCAATGCCTACCCCGAGCAGTGGGAGAACAGCAATACCAGCACCGATCAGTTTTGCAGCTTCAGCTTCCATGATTAATATCCTTCCTAGATTGTCATGTTGGATCATGCACCGCCTCTCGGCGGATAGGTTTTGCGCTACGCCCTAGTGCAGGTGCAACGCGTCGTTCAAATACATACAGGTCAAGATGGTGAAGACATAGGCTTGCAGCCCGGCGACAAGAACTTCAAGTCCTGTCAGCCCGATCAGCGCAAGGAACGGCAGCACCGACCCCGCCATGGCAACACCGCCCGCGCTGGTGATCATCACGGCCAGCCCGGCGAAAACCTTCAGCATGGTGTGACCGGCCAGCATGTTGGCAAAAAGACGAACCGACAGGCTGACAGGGCGGACGAAGTACGAAATCACTTCAATGATAATCAGAAACGGGATCAGCGCCTTGGGTGCGCCCGGCGGCACAAAGAAAGAGAAGAAATGCATGCCATGCTTAATGAGCGCCACAAGCGTAACGCCGACAAAGACAATGGCGGCCATCACGAAGGTGACAACGATCTGGCTGGTAAACGTGTAGGAATAGGGGATCAGCCCCAGCATGTTCCCGAACAGCAGGAAGATGAAGAGCGTAAAGATAAAGGGAAAGTACGGGCGGCCTTCGCTGCCGGCGTTGCTGCGCACCATGTCGGATACGAACTCATAGAGCATTTCGGCTGAGGCTTGCAGGCGACCCGGCACCATTTCACGCTTGCGCATGGCCATGGTCAGGTAGACGGTGCTGACCAGAACAGCCAGGATCATGAATAGGGCGGAATTGGTAAACGATACATCGTATCCGAGCAGCTCAAGATGCAGCAGGGCCTTGATGGTGAACTGTTCAACCGGTGAGTGCATTACTCGGCCTTTCCGTTCTTCCTGTTTTCGGATACCGATGCATCGGTATCCTCGTCAAAATAACCTATTTTAAGCCCATGCCCTGAGGCCATGCGCCAGATATTCATCATGCCAGCACCAGCGCCGAGAAACAGCAGCACGATCATCAAAAGCGGTGTCGTGCCAAGCCAGTTATCAAGCAGCCAGCCTATGAACCCCCCAACGGCAACACCGGAAACGATTTCCGTTGCTATTCTGCCCACCATGGCCATGGCTTCAGCGGGTAAACCGGGTAACGGCTTTCCGCCTCTGGCATCATCGGATGATTTTTCTGCATCGCTTATTCGCTGCTGCAACGCTTTCAGCCTGTCGGCTTCCGCGGGTGCGTCTGCGGATGGTTGACCGGGATTGTTGCCCTGATCATCCTGATGCAGTTTTTTTCCGGCGATTGCCTGCCACCCCTTTTAAGCGTCGTTATAGAGATTCCAGCAAGGCTGAAATTGTCGTCAAATTATGAACTCGGTTGCGGTGTGTCAAGTAGAACTGATGCCCTGCGACGAACATTCACCTCCCGCCATGACCGGCAGCATCAGGTGAAATCACTGATCAGGCGGTTTTATCATATCTTTCAGCGGCTTGCAGGTCAACTGATACAACCCGGCTGACCCCCTTCTGTTCCATGGTAACACCGTAGAGCCGGTCCATTCTGGCCATGGTCAGGCGGTGATGGGTAACAATGATGAATCGGGTGCCGGTTTTTTCGGCAATTTGGCCGAGAATATCGCAAAACCGGGCAACGTTACTGTCATCCAGCGGGGCATCAACCTCATCAAGGATGCAGATCGGTGACGGGTTGGTCAGAAACACCGCAAAAATGAGGGCGATGGCCGTCAGTGCCTTCTCCCCGCCCGACAACAGGTTGAGCGATTGCAGCCTCTTGCCCGGCGGGCTGGCGAGGATTTCAAGCCCGGCTTCGAGCGGGTCCTCGGCTTCGGTCAGGCTCAATTCCGCGGTACCGCCACTGAACAGCGTGTTGAAGATCGTGCCGAAATAGCGGTTAACCTCGGTAAAGCTTTTGAGCAGGCGTTCACGGCCTTCACGGTTGAGCTGATTGATGGCTGTCCTCAGCTTGGATATGGCGGCGATGAGATCATCACGTTCAGCCTCAAGGCTGGTGATCCGCTCCTCGATTTCCAGCATTTCCTCTTCAGCGCGCAGGTTGACGGGGCCGATGGTCTCACGTTCACGGATCAGGCGGTCATAGCGGGCTTCCAGTGTCGTGATGGTATCCTCGGCGGTGTCGATTTCATCACCCGGGTTGAGCCCTGCCAGTTCAGCCAGCTCTTCGGGCCGGGTGTTGAGCCGCTCACTGATGCGAGAGACGATATCATGCTGCTGCTGGCGGGCCAGATCACGCTGGGCCTCTTGCCGGATCGCCTCTTCCCGTGCCTTGGCGAGGTTCTGATCAGCATCACGCAGGGCGGCTTCGAGCAACTGCAACCGGGTTTCAGCCTCAGCCAGGCGATCACCGGCGGCGCGGCGTTCAGCCTCCGCCTTCTCCAGTGTATCGGCAAGGGCTATGCGCTGCTGTGCAATCCGTTCAGGCACACCGCTCAGGTTTTCTTCATCCCTGCTGGCGGCGGTCATGCGCTGGTTCAGCTCATTGAGGCGTTCATTGGCGCCGTTCTGGCGTTGCTGCCACAGTGTCTGCTCGCGGCTGATCTCACCCTGACGGCGATCACGCATGGCGCGGGCATTGCTGATGCTGCGTTCAGCCCCCATGGCATCGGCCAGGGCCTGACGTTTTTCCTCGGCAACCAGCGACAGGCTTGTGACGGTTTCATTGAGGGATGATGTATCGGCGAGGCTGGCGGCTTCCTCAGCGGCTTCGGTGAGGGAGGCCTCAATACTGATGAGGGTTTCGTTCAGCTCATCATGACGGCTGGCGGCAGAGGCAAGGGCATCACGGCCGCGCTGATCCTCACGCAAGGCTGTGTTGAGCGCGGTTGAGGCCTCGGTTTCATCAGCCCTCAATTGCTGGAGGCTGCTCTCCAGCCCGGCAAGCTCGGCTGTGGCCGCCGCCAGTTTTTCCTCGGCCTCTCCGGCAGCATCGGCAAGGGGGCCAAGTTGACGGGAAAGATCACGCAAGCGGGCTTCCTGTTTCAGCCGCTGGGCGGCGCTTGTCTCTGATCCATGGGGCAGAACAAAGCCGTCCCAACGCCATAGCCCGCCTTCTTTCGTGGTCAGCATCTGCCCTGGCTTGAGGGCCGGTTGCATGGACTCGGCATCAGCCGCGCTGGCAACCACCCCTGCACCTGAGAGTGCGGCGGCAAGCTCTGCCGGGGCGCGTACTGCATCATTGAGCGGGGTTGCGCCATCTGGACAGCTCGCTGTCTCCCGGATGGTGATTTCAGCCCAGTAGCCGTTGCGGTTTTTTCCCACCGGGGCGGCCAGCCCTTCACCCAGAACCGCCGCCAGTGCATCCTCAAACCCCTCATCAACGCTGACCTTGCCTGAAACAGGGGTCGCCGTGCTTTCCGCACTGGTGCTGAGCAGGGCTGTGAGGGCTTCGGTTTCGGCCCTGATGCGGGCCAGGTTTTCGGTGCTGGTGGTGCGGTCCCCGGTCAGTGTGTTGAGCGCGGATCGGCGGGTTTCGATTGTGGCCTCAGCCTCAATGCGGGCGGTCATCGCCATGGTGCTGGCGGCCTCCGCGGTCTTGAGGTGTGTTGCCAAGGCTTTGACAGTGTCTTCGAGTGAGGCCAGATCGATGGCGGCAAGGCTGTTTTGCGCTGTTTCCTTCTGGCGTTGCAGCTCATCATTGCGACGCTGGATGCTCTCAGCCTCGCGTTCGGCTGACCGGCTCCTCGCGGCGGCATCGGCGAGTGCCTTTTCAGCGCTGTCAGCCTCAACCCTGGCCTGTTCGAGCTGATCCGCGGCCTGTTCGATTTTCGGGGCTTCGCCTTCATTTTCAAGGGTGATGGCGCTGGCCTCTTCGGCCAGATCGGCGACGGCTTTTTCAGCATCCGCCAGCAACTGCCTCTCCCGGGTGATATCGGTGCTGATCTGTTCCTTGCGATGGGCTATTTCAACCGCTGCCTGACGGGCGCGTTCTTCCTCATTATCCAGCTCGGACCGGGCGATGCTGAGCCGTTGCATCTCGGCGGCGGCCACCGCCTCGGCCTGGCGCAGGGGCGGCATTGTCGATGAGGCCTCATCACGCTTGCGTTGCTGGGCGGAAACGGCCGTGGTGGCGGCGGCCACCTCACGTTCAGCCGCACGCAGGTTTTGTTCGGTGTGGTCGAGTTGCGCCATGGAAGCGGTGAAGCGGGTCAGCATCAGGTGAGCATCGGCTTTCCTGATACGGTCAGCGATTGACCGGTACCGCGCGGCCTGCCGAGCCTGTTTGAGGAGAGTGGCTTTCTGCTCATCCAGCTGGATCAGGATATCTTCCAGCCGGTCCAGATTGCTCTCGGCGGTGTTGAGCCTCAATTCAGCCTCATGCCGCCGTTGATGCAGGCCGCTGATGCTGGCCGCCTCTTCCAGCAGATTACGGCGATCACGCGGCTTGGCGTTGATCAGCGCATCGACCTTGCCCTGACTGACGATACCGCTGGACCGCGACCCTGTTGCCATATCGGCAAAAATGAGCTGCACATCACGCGCCCGCACCACCTTGCCATTGATCCGGAAGGTTGACCCCTTGCCGCGTTCCAGTTTGCGGCTGATCTGGATTTCATCACTGCTGTTGAGGTGAGCCGGGGCATCCTGGCTGGTGTTATCCAGCGTCAGCGTCACCTCGGCGAAATTGCGTGATGGCCGCGATGCAGTGCCACTGAAAATCACGTCCTCGAGTTCATTGCCGCGCATGTTCCGGGCCGAGCTTTCGCCCATCAGCCATCGCAGGGCCTCAACAATGTTGGATTTGCCGCATCCGTTCGGCCCGACAACGCCGGTCATGCCGTCTTCGATGGCCACCTCTTCGGGTTCGGCAAAAGACTTGAAACCGGTCATTTTGAGGTGTTTGAATTGCAACGCGGTCTACCTGTCAGAACGTTATCAGGCTGAATATGAATTCAGGACATCAAGGAATTCGTCGTAACCAACATCGCCCCGGATGACCTCTTTGTCGTTGATCACGAAACTGGGGGTCGAATTGATGCCCCATGTATCATAACCCTGCTGCGCGATGGCAACGATCCCTTCGAGGAAAGGGCGATTGCCGATCAGCTCAGAAAAGGCATCACGGCCAATCCCGGCAACACGGGCAATCTGGGCCAGTTCTGAAACAGGATCCTGGGACTGGGTCCACTGTTTCTGCTTGGCCAGCAGAATATCAATCATCCCTTCATAGGCATCGACCGGCACCGCACGGGCGAGGGCATGGGCAAAAATCGCCGGTCCCTGGAGCGGGAAGTCACGATACTCAAACCGCATCCGGCCGGTATCGATCCAGTCTTTCTTGATGGTTTTATAGGTGCCTTTGTGGAAACTGGCGCAATGCCCGCAGGACAGCGAGAAATATTCAGCCATGTGGATAGGCGCATCAGGGTTGCCGACAATGCGTGGCTCCAGCCCCTTGCCCATATCAAGGGCGCGGGCATGCCGTGAAGACAGCATCATCATGGCCCCGGCCGCAGCACCGCCAAGAACGAAGTCCCGCCGGTTGAGATTCAGGCGATCAATGCCGAAATTCCAGTTCAGATTACTATATGCAGTATTTTTTCTAGTCATGACTACACCATACTGTATTGATTGAAAGAATGTCCACGGAATTGATGCATCGCATGGACAGGATATACATATAGGCACGCTGTGCCGCTATACCACCTCAACCCCGGCGCAAAACCCCGGCGCAAAACCCGGCGCCTAGCCCCTGTTTCGGCGGGAAAGCGACTTGCCAAGGTTATCAAGGGTTTTCCGCAAATCCTCACTGACCGGCAGGCTATCCGGCAGGGGGTAGCTTTCCCCCTTATCACCATGATCGGCTTTCGGTGCGGCTGGCTCAGGCGGTGCGCCCTTCATGGTCGCATCCATGGCCACCTGGGTGATGGTGATTCGGGCCACCGCCGCATAGCCGAAGACAGCGTTGCAGTTTTCGATAATGGCCGGGATCATCATCTGCATTTCCGGCCCACGGCCCGATCGGATATTCACCTGCAAGGTGCCATCACGGGACTGGCCCCTGGGAAAGGTGATGCTGGCAGGCTCGCTCCAGTCAGCGGCGGTGCTGGCGACCTGCGGCCATTCGGTGACGATCCGGCTATGGCTGAAGCCGCGTGCCATCATCGCCGGGCCGATCAGTTTTTCGGTCAGCGAGTTGAGCCGTGTCGGCTTGCCCCTGCGATTAGTTTTCCTGTCCATGGGTGAAGCGGTTGATCCCTTGTGATCCTCGTCCTAGCATGGCGCATCATGACGGGAAAATCAGCCAAAATCACGCAACGCCACCTTGATGCCGCCAGCGCTGTCCTCAACTGGTATGACAGCCATCGCCGCCATCTGCCGTGGCGGGCTGGTCCGGGCCAGCCGGTTGACCCCTACCGTGTCTGGCTGTCCGAGGTGATGTTGCAGCAGACAACGGTGGCAACCGTGCGCTCAGCCTTTGCCGAATTTACCCGCCGCTGGCCCGGTGTTGCTGATCTGGCCGCCGCATCCCGTGATGAGGTGATGGAACAATGGGCCGGGCTTGGCTATTACGCCCGTGCCCGCAATCTGCATGCCTGTGCCGTGGCGGTGGTCAATGACCATGGCGGGGTTTTCCCCGATACCGAGGATGAATTGCGCAAACTGCCCGGGGTTGGTGCCTACACGGCGGCGGCGGTTGCGGCCATCGCCTTTGGCAGGCGTGCCGTGGTGATGGATGGCAATATTGAACGGGTGGCGGCACGCTGGCAGGCGATCACAACGCTGTTGCCCGCGGCCAAGCCTGAAATCCATGCCGAGGTTGATGCCCTGACCCCTGATCATCGCGCTGGTGATTTTGCGCAGGCCATGATGGATATCGGGGCCACGATCTGCACCCCGGCCCGGAAATCAAAGGGCCGGTTGAGCCAGCCCGATTGCGATGCCTGCCCGCTGTTTGAAACCTGCATGGGGCGGCAGGGTGACCCTGCATTGCTGCCGATGAAAAAGCCCAAAACACCGCGCCCTGACCGTTTCGGGGTTGCCGTGGTGGCTGAGGATGAGGCGGGGAATATCCTCCTCGAACGGCGCGGTGACAAGGGCATGCTGGGCGGGATGCTGGTTTTTCCCGGCAGCAACTGGGCGGATGGCACACCGGCGCAATCCCGCTATCCGCTTGAGGATAATCAGGCCGCAAAACGCCTGCTTGAAGGCGGGGAGGCGGTGACGCTCAACGGCAATGTTGAGCATATCTTCAGCCATTTCAGGGTGATTCTGACGGTGATCAGGGTGAAGCCTGCATCCGGTGAGGGCTGGCTAAAGGTTCCGAAGAATGAGCTATCCGGTGCGGCCCTGCCCACCGTGATGCGCAAGGTGGCGCGGCTGGCCGGGCTTGAGGCCTGGTAGCCTTTTTCCGATAAAGGAAAGATCAGTGCCGGAGAAATCAGTGCCGGAGAAATCAGTGCCGGAAATGACGCATGCCGGTAAAGACCATAGCCAGCCCGGCATCATCAGCGGCCTTGATGATATCATCATCACGGATTGACCCGCCCGGCTGGATGACCGCGGTGGCCCCGGCCTCAGCGGCGGCGAGCATGCCATCAGCAAAGGGGAAGAACGCATCCGATGCCACCACCGATCCGATGACAGGCGATTGGTCCAGCCCGGCCTCTCGTGCCAGGTCTTCGGCCTTGCGAACGGCTATACGGCTCGAATCGAGGCGTGACATCTGCCCGGCACCGATCCCCACCGTGGCCCCGCCCCGGGCGTAGACGATGGCGTTCGATTTGACGTGCTTGGCGACTTTCATGGCAAACAGCATATCGCTGATTTCCGCATCGCTCGGCTTCCGGCTGGTCACGCAGTTGAGGTCATCGCGGCTGATCCTGCCATGATCACGGCCCTGGGCGAGGAACCCGCCTGCAACCGATTTCACGATCACCCCCGGTGCCGAAGGGTCAGGCATCGCGCCGGTGAGCAAGAGCCGCAGATTGGGTTTTTCCGCCAGCACCTGACGCGCTGCATCATCAGCATCAGGGGCGATGATAACCTCGGTGAAAATCGATGTGATCTTCCTCGCCACAGCCTCGGTGAGGGGGCGATTGAGCGCGATGATCCCGCCAAATGCGCTGACAGGATCAGCCCTCAACGCAGCATCCCAGGCCTGTTCCATCGCATCATGGCTGGCCACACCGCAGGGGTTGGCGTGCTTGATGATGGCGATGCTCGGGGTATCAAACTCTGCCACCAGCTCAAAGGCGGCATCGGTATCGTTGATGTTGTTATAGCTTAGCGGCTTGCCCTGTATCTGGGTTGCGCTCAGCACCCCCGGGCGTTGATCGCGGCTGCCCATGGCATAGAGCGCGGCGTGCTGATGGCTGTTCTCACCATAACGGAGAATTTCTTTCAGCCCGCCACCGATGGAAAATTCCTTGGGTAAGGAGTCCTTGGAAAGGGAGTCATTATTGCCATCATCCAGCATCCAGTTGGCAATCGTTGCATCATAGCGGGCGGTATGGGCATAGGCCTTGGCGGCCAGTCGCCGCCGCGTTGCGGTGCTGGTGCCGCCATGCTGGGTGATATCCCCGATCACGCTGGCGTAATCATCGGCATCGGTGACAATGGTGACGAAATCATGATTCTTGGCGGCGGCGCGGATCATGGCAGGGCCGCCGATATCGATATTCTCCACCAGATCATCACGGCTGGCATCAGGCCGCGCCAGGGTGGCGGCAAAGGGGTAGAGGTTGACAATCACCAGATCAATCGCGCTGATCCCGCCAGCCTGCATATCAGCGCGGTGGCTGGCATTGTCACGGCGGGCCAGAATCCCGCCATGGATCGCCGGATGCAGGGTCTTGACGCGGCCATCCATCATCTCGGCGGCACCCGTGACATCCGCAACAGGGGTCACGTCAATGCCCTCATCCGCCAGCAACCGGGCCGTCCCGCCGGTTGAGATTATCCGAACCCCGGCCGCATTCAGCCGCCGCGCCAGATCGATGATACCGGTCTTGTCGGAAACAGAAATCAGGGCTGTGGTGATGGGGGCAATATCAGTCATGCCGTCTTATTGCCGGAGCCGTGGGGTGAGGTCAAGGTTCACTTTTTTGCCACCCGCCTCAGCCCCCAGCGGATTGACTGTTCGCCGTGCTGGCGGATTGTTGCTGTCTCAACGGTGAGGGTGATGGCGCGGGTTTTTTCCACGCCTTCCGGCCCCATGATGATGCTGTCCTCGACACTGACCCTGGCCCCGTCCGAACGGAATGCCCAGGGCGCGGCTGAACCCGGCAGGCGCAGGGTCACATCACCTTTTAACGACAGGATCGGGGTGATTTTCGGGTGCAGGTGAAACCGCACCACCGCCTCGGTGGGGATGCTGCCCGGCCCGCCTGTGTAGGTCAGCTGATCCTCCCCCCTCAGGTCATAGCCGCCGGTGGCCAGGAAAATCCGGCGGGTATGGGTCAGCGCGTGGGTTGGCTCATACCCGTCATGGCTGGCAACGGCGAGCGTGCCGCCCTCGGCCGGGCCGGATTCGGTTTCGCTGCCCTGCGCCTGACGTGAACCACCATCGCTGATATCGGCGGAATTGGTGTCATCCAGCGTCAGGGTCGAATGCGCCGCGGTTGAGGCCAGGGCCTGCCGCAAGGCCGGGTTGTCATCACCATCAATCGGCCCGGCGTTGATGATGATGCGGTTCTGGCCGTTGGAAAATTCGATCGCCAATGCGCCAGCATCATGATCAGCCCCCCAGGCAAGGGATTTCGATGCCCCCCATGATGGCGGGGCGGCGTTCATCATCAGCACTGACCGGCCACTGGCGATGCGGATAAACCCGCTGTCAGCGGCGTGATGCGTGACCTTGCCTTCGGGTCCGGCCTGGGCAAGGATCTGTTCCGCCATATCCAGATCAGCGCTGGCACTGCCCCTGATCGCCATGAGCGTGCCGTCAACATGCCGCCACATCCGCCCCACTGATCCCATCCTGATAATGGTATCCTCTATGAGGGAGAGGCTGTCCTCGATGCTTTTGTGATGGGCTGTGCCGGCCTCCCCGATCCAGCCTAGTGATGCTGTCATGGCGCCACGGGTTTCGATCAGCATTTGCAGCAGCCCGAGATGTTGATCAGGGCGGCGGCTGACATGGCATCCATCCCCCAGAACAAGGTTGCTGATTTCCTCCCCCAGGGTCGCGGCATGGGTGCCGGCATCAGCATCCGGATCAAGGAACAGTGACGTCAAGATAATCCCCGACAGCGCGTTGACCCGGGCATCGGCACTCGCCAGCCCGTCCCAGTCCTTTTCAAGGCAATGCAACTGCACCGCCATGGAGGCGATCAGCGATTGCTGCTGTGATAATGATGCCGACTCCCCATACCAGCCCCATAACAGCACCATGGTCTTGAGCCGGTCGGCCATGATATCGGGGTGCCAGTGAGCATTGCTCCAGCGGCTGTTGCGGATGACCCAGTCCATGACAACACGGCGTGAAATCGTCCGGGCCTGACTGCCGCCAAATTCACGCATGTCGCGCAGCCAGCGGAAACGGTGCCAGTCCGGCCCATCGTGTTCAAGCGGGTGATCGCCGCTGACCAGCGGTTGCCCCAGATTGGCCTTGCCGCGCCATGGGTCACGGGCTTTCCAGTGGGTTGGCGTGGGGCGCGGCTGTTGCCGCATTCTCCAGTCAAATATCGCTGAACGGCGATAGAGGCGTTGCAAATATGTCAGGGACCAGGCTTCGGTCACGATCAACACCTTTGTTCAGGCTGGCTCAGTTGCATTTACTCAGCAGCTCGTTCAAACCGGCTAATGAAAAATCCGTCATTACCTTGAGGCATATCAGCGGTGCTGTCCAGCCTGAGGGCGTTGGGCATCAGCCTCAATGCATGGCCTCCAGCGCTGGTATCAGCCCTGAACCCGAGGTTGAGTTCAGCCTCGGTAAACGGCATCGGGCGCAGGGTTTCGGGCGCTTTGGTGATAATGCCCTCGCCCTCCCGTTTCAGGAGAGAGCAGGTCGCAAAGATGACCACGCCACCGGGCCTCACCAGATCAGCCGCCGCCGCCAGCAAGCCGGACTGGACCTGCCGCAGGCTGGCGAAATCAGGCGCATTATCATGGCAGAGAATATCAGGACGGCGGCGGATCGTGCCGGTGGCCGAGCAGGGCGCATCAATCATAATAGCATCAAATTTTGTATCCGGCCGCCATCGGGTGGCATCAGCCACAACGATTTGAGGGCTAAAGCCGAGCCGGGCCATATTCTCATTAAGGCGTTCGAGCCTGTTGGCTGATACGTCAATCGCGGTCACATCAGCCCCGGCGGCGCAGAGCTGGGCGGTCTTGCCGCCGGGTGCCGCGCAGATATCCGCAACTCGCTTGCCCGCAATATCACCCATCAATCGGGCAGGCAGGCTGGCGGCGGCATCCTGAACCCACCACGCCCCGTCATCATACCCCGGCAGGGCTGGAACATGGCCCTCAGTCAGCCGGATACTGCCATTGGGGAGGGGGGTGCCGCCCAGTTGTTCGGCCCAGTGCCGGGTATTATCCCCGCCCGTATTCTTGAGCGAAAGATCAAGCGGCGGTGTCATCATCAGGCTGGCGGCCACGGCATCCGCCTGATCAGGCCAGTCAGCGCGGATTGCCCTTGCCAGCCAGGTCGGCAGATTGGCCCAGGCATCGGCAGGGCGGGCTTTCAATGTTTCCGCCTCGGCCGCGATTTTGCGCAGCACAGCGTTGGTCAGCCCGCCGAGATGCGCCAGCTCAACCGCTTTCACCAGCCGTACCGACTGGTCAACCACAGCGTGAGGCTCACCGCCCCCCATGATCATTTCTGTCACGGCCATCATCAGCACGAAACCGGCCTTGCGGTTCTTGCCCTTGGGTGGCCTGTTCAGGTGAGGCGCAAGTATCGCCGAGGCTTCACCATGATGCCGCAGGGTCAGGCTGATAATCCGGCGGCAGAAGCGGCGATCACGGGCATCGAGGGCATCGTATTCCCGGCTCCGGGCGATGCTTTCCTGGAGCGGCAGGCCCTTGCCCATAACGTCCTCGATCAAGTTGAGCGCAGCCAGCCGCGCCATCGACACGCCTTTCAGTGAGGGGGAGCGCTGATTGCTTTTACGGGTATTTTTAAGGGGAGGATTAACCATGGATGGGGTATACTGCCGGCACGGCCTGGTGATCAAGCCCAGTCATGCCCGCGCTTGAAATAAATTGAAACGGGGTCCATATCTCTATCATGGAAAACGAAAACAAAACCGGGCCTGATGCTGATATCACCCAGGATCAAGCCAAACCTGAAACCGGCACTCAAGCTGCTGAAACCCCTCCCATGCCGCCTGAACGTGGCGGGCCAAAGGGGCCGGAACCCACCCGCTACGGCGATTGGGAAAAAGGCGGACGCTGCACGGATTTCTGATCATGGCTGACCTGACCACGCGCATGCTCATTGACGGCGTTATGGCAGCGGCCAATCAGGGCATGGTGACAACGGTGCTGGAACAGCGCGGCAATGCCGAAAGCGGGGCTATTCTGGTGCGGCTGGACCAACCCGACGGGACATGCAGGCTGGAAAGCCGGGTCGCTGATTTTGACGGCACCTATTCATGGCAGGATATCACGGGGCCTGAACCGCTCCTGCCCGATGCAGCGGCGGAACGCATCAGCCGTGAGAAATCCTTTGATCCTGATCTCTGGATCATTGCGGTGGATGCCAGCCTCGCCAGCAACCCGTTCAGGCAAGAATAGCGGCTGTTAATCCAGCTGAACCCTGAGCGATGCCCCGGTGCGGGTGTTATGCACCACCATCCCGCCACTGCGGGGTGAAATACCGGTGGCGGCCTGGATCACCACCTGATGCGTTACCATCAGGACACGTTCCCCCGGGTTGATCTGTGCCAGCTTTGATTTCAGCAGGCGGAGTGTTTCCCCCCGGTCAACATGGCCTTCGAAAAAGGAATTGAGGCCGGCAAATTCGGACCAGTCACCGATACCCATTTCAATCGCGGTGTCACGGCAACGGCACCACTGGCTCGACAGAATGGCATCAAAACGTATCTTGTTGTTGCGCAGATGACGGCCAATATTGCGGGCCTGATCGCGGCCCTCATCATCAAGGTTGCGCTGGGTTGAGCAATCCCTGATGTCAAAGTCGTCAGGGTCGCCATAACCCGGGGCGAGGGCATGGCGCATGAACACAACATTGGCATCAATCGCCCTGATCGCGTCCCCAAGCGCCTCGGCCTTGAGCGGCTGGGATACAACCCCGCCCAGCATCAATGCCATGATCATCAACAGCCAGCGCATGCAATCTCTCCCTATAATAATATCCCCGGAAATACTGATAACTTGGGGCCTTATTGATCCTGTTCAAGAAAATGCACTCCATTAGAACATGATAATATTGACCATTTTGAACAAGGTGACCTATTCTGCCCCCAGTAAATCTGGTAGTAAATCTGGCAGTAAATCTGGCAGTAAACTTGACGGTGATGACCCCATGATGCGGTTTCCTGAGATGCGTTTTATACCCGTTGCACTTTCTATTCTGGTGATGCTTGCCCTGTTCACTGCACCAGTGGCTTTCGCTGATCATAAGCACAGCACCGGGGGTGTTGCTGCTGGCGGGGCCAGTGACTATGGCTTTTACGCCAGGGTCATGGCGGCCAGCAACACGAACGAATACGCTATTACCAACCCGACCAGCAGCATACAGCTGGATGATGAGGCCGGGGGGTATGGCTTCGGTTTCGGGTATCAGTTCACCACCGCCCTGAAACTGGAAGGTTTCTATGCCGATCACGGTATCGCCGGGATCAAGGGCAGCTCCGGGCAATCGTACAGCTACAATAACCGGAGCTACAGTTTCACCGGCGCGGGCAGCATTGATATCGAAAGCCGGTCCTATGGTGTCGCCAGTATTCTGCATTTTCCGGTGGGCAATGGCCTCGGTTTCTTTGGCAAACTTGGCTACCATCTCTGGGAAACCGAAATGAAGGTTCAGTCCCTGACGGGTTCGGCCAATGTCAGTGTTGACGGTTCTGACATGATCTGGGGCCTCGGGGCTGATTACGCGGTGGCCGAAAACCTCAATATCCAGCTTGGCTATGATACCTACACGATGGATGATGATGAAATCGTCAGCCTCTACCTCGGCACCGAATTGCTGTTTGAATGATCCGGCGGCCGTGTTCGGGCCAGCCCTGCTGATCGCTTTCCCCCTTGCCTTGGCCGGTCATGGCCCCTATTTTCTGGCGAAGCGTCCCCAGCCGCGCCTGAAGGAAGAGCATGACCGCACAGGACCCGTTTAACGCCCATAAAATTGCCGTTGCCCCGATGATGGACTGGACGGACCGGCACTGCCGTGCCTTCCATAGGCTGCTTGCGCCCGGGGCCATGCTTTATACCGAAATGGTCACCGCCGATGCCATCATCCATGGCCAGCGTGAACGCCTGCTTGGCGGGGCGCATGTTGTGGCGGGGGACACGCGGGTGGTGTTGCAGCTTGGCGGCAGTGACCCTGACCGCCTGGCTGAGGCCATTCATCTGGCTGAGCCATTGGGCTATGCTGAATACAATCTCAATGTCGGCTGCCCTTCTGACCGGGTTCAGTCCGGCCGCTTCGGGGCCTGCCTGATGGCGGAACCCGAACTGGTGGCACGCTGTATTGAGGCGATGATCACCGCCGCAGGCGACAAGCCCGTGACCGTCAAATGCCGCATCGGTATTGATGACATGGACCCTGAGGAAGGGCTGAACCGGTTTGCGGAAACCGTGGCCGGTGCCGGGGTCAGGCATTTCATCATCCATGCCCGCAAGGCCTGGCTCAACGGCCTCAGCCCCAAGGAAAACCGGTCCATCCCGCCGCTTGATTATGATCGCGTGGCGCGGTTGCGTGATGATTTCCCGCATCTTGGCATCAGCATCAATGGCGGCATCGCAACGGTTGAGGATGCTGCCGCCATGGCCGATGATTTTACCGGGGTGATGATTGGCCGGGCGGCCTATCAGCATCCCTACACGCTGGCACGGATGGCGGCGGCCATTCATGGTCATGATACAAAAGACCGGTTTGAAACTGCCCGTGCCATGGCGGATTATGCCGCCACCGCGATGGCGGATGGCACCAGGCTGATTGCCATTACCCGGCACATGCTGGGGCTGATGGCAGGCCTGCCCGGGGCGCGGGGCTGGCGCCGCACCCTTTCCGAGGAGGCGCGGCCCGATACGGCATCGCCTGAACTGATTCTCCATGCAACCGACGCGGTGGAAGCCGCGGTCAATTCCCGAACCCTGGCGGCCTGACCCATGCAACAGCAACCTTCCTCATCCCCCTCAACCAAGAAAATGCTGATTGAATACGGCCCGCTGGTGCTGTTTTTCGTCGTCAATTCCTTTTACGGGATTTACATCGGCACCGCGGTGCTGGTGCTGACGACCCTGATGGCGGTGGGGTATTCGTGGGTTTCGACCCGTAAAATCCCGGTTATTCTGGCGTTTGGCTGTGGGGCGGTGGTGCTGTTTGGTGCGCTGACCCTGATTTTTGCCGATGAAACCTTCATCAAGATCAAGCCCACCGTGGTCAGCCTGATGATTGCCGCGGGCCTGCTGATCGGGCTGGTGCTGCGGCGCAATCCGCTCAAGGCATTGCTGGGTGAAACCATGTCCATGGAACTGCCCGACCGGGCCTGGTTCAACCTGACGCTGATCTGGGTTGCGATGTTCGCCACCATCGCCGCCGCCAATGAATGGGCATGGCGCAACCTTTCCACCGATGGCTGGGTCTCCTTCAAGGTGTTCGGCCTGACCGGCATCTCGCTCGGCTTTGGCGTGGTGATCGCCATCTACCTGTCGCAACAGGCCAGTGACTCCAAGACCGGTGATTAAGGGTTAATTCCCCCGCAGATATCCCCCGCAGGATACTTTTGGTGTCATTATGCCGAAAGTGGAACATTTTTTGTCGTGGCAGTAGCATCGCCTGCGCTTGAAGATTAGCAAAGATGAAGAATATTGGATAAATGCGCATCCCGCGCTGCCGGAGGACAAAGCCATGGCTGATGAAGATGATATCATCCTTTCCGAACTCGATGATGACGAGCTGACCCAGCAGATCCATGATGACCTTTACGATGGTCTTCAGGATGAAGTCGTTGAAGCGGTCAATATCTTCCTTGGACGCGGCTGGGCGCCCTACCGTGTCCTGACCGAAGCGCTGGTTGAGGGCATGACCATTGTCGGGGTTGATTTCCGCGATGGCATCCTGTTTGTTCCCGAAGTGCTGATGGCGGCCAACGCGATGAAGTCGGGGATGACCATCCTGCGCCCGCTCCTGGCTGAAACCGGCGCACCCCAGCAGGGCAAGATGGTGATCGGCACGGTCAAGGGCGATATCCACGATATCGGCAAGAACCTCGTTTCCATGATGATGGAGGGCGCGGGCTTTGAAGTCATCGACCTCGGCATCAACAACCCGGTTGAAAACTACCTTGAGGCGCTGGAAGAACATAAGCCCGATATCCTCGGCATGTCCGCGCTCCTGACCACAACCATGCCTTACATGAAGGTCGTGATCGACGCGATGGAAGAAAAGGGCATCAGGGAAGATTTCATCGTCCTGGTCGGTGGCGCGCCGCTGAATGAGGCCTTTGCCGATTCCATCGGGGCCGATGCCTATTGCCGTGATGCGGCGGTTGCTGTTGAAACCGCCAAGTCGATGGTGGCTGATCGCACGGCTGCTGAATAAACCATGGCAAACCTGACCGTGATCTACTGGCGGGATATCCCCGCCCAGGTGGTGGCTGAGGAAGGCCGTGGCCGTAATCGCCAGCAGGCCAAGGTTGAAATGCCCCGGCGTTTTGCCCTCGCCATTGATGAGGCGGCGATGCGTGATGGCGCGGACAGCACCGATGATTATCTGGCTGAATGGCGCAAGGCTGATCCCGAAGCGATTGACGGTGACCTGAGCGCCGCGGCCGAGGGCAAGGCAGCCGAACTCGATGCCCTCTACAACAAGGAAAAACTGGCAGCCCTGGTGGCCAGTGGCGGTAAGGAAACCTGACCGATAGCCGCGCCTGAAACAGGCGTTTTGCGGCAAACCCGCGATTGGTCGCAAACGGACGATTGAATGCCGCGACAAGGCCAGCCAACACGCTCGTTAAATCGCAATCAGAAATGACAATAACGAATTGCTTGCCGTTTTAAGTGTGAGGCCCGTTGGGGGCCCCCTCTGTTTGGAGATTGTGATGACTGACCTGAAAGATGCTATTGCCGCCGCTGGCCAGCACTGGTCGATTGAGGTGACCCCGCCGGGTGCCACCAAAATCGATAGCTTTGCTGAAATTCTGGCCCCGGATACCACGGTCAATGTCACCTTTCTGCCAGGTACGGACCCGATGGACACCGTCGATGTGGCTGTCCGGTTGCGTGATGACGGCATGAACCCTGTCCCGCATATCGCGGCGCGTTCGGTTCAGTCGCGGGATCAGCTGGGCAGCATCGTCAAGGAAATGGCCAGCCGCGCCAATGTTGATGAAGTGCTGGTTATCGGCGGCGGGGTGGATAACCCGGTGGGTGATTTCGCGTCTTCGATGGAAATTCTTGAAACCGGGGTGTTGCAGGAAAACGGCATCAGCCGCATCGGTGTTTCCGGCCATCCCGAGGGCAGCCCCGATATCAATGATGATCAGCTCGCCGAGGCGCTGGAATGGAAAAATGACTTCGCCCGCCGTGAAGGGCTGGAGCTTTACATCGAAACCCAGTTCTGTTTTGAGGCTGATCCGGTGATCGCCTGGGAAAACCGCATCCGAGCTAGGGGTAATGATCTGCCGATCCGCATTGGTATTCCCGGCCCTGCCACGATTAAAACGCTGCTGCGCTTTGCCCAGATTTCGGGCATCGGGCCATCCATGCGGATGATCACCAAACAGGCCCGCAACGTCACCAGGCTGCTGACTGTCCAGTCGCCGCATACGCTCATCACCGGTCTGGCCGAGGCCATGGCCAATGATCCTGAATCGCGCCTCAGCCATTTTCATTACTATCCGTTTGGCGGTTTTGCCCGCACCGAAAAATGGGCAACAGCGGTTGCCGCAGGTGATTTTGATCTGCTGCCCAAGGGCGGCTTCTCCGTCAAGGAAAACTAAATCTGCAACGTTGATTTCAACGGCCACTATTTCAAGAGGAATGCACCATGACACAGACCCTGATTTCATCCGAGAAGCAGGAAATCTCCATCGGTTTTGAGCGTCCGTTCTGCATCATCGGCGAGAGGATCAACCCGACAGGGCGAAAGCTGCTGGCCGCCGAAATGGCCGAGGGCGATTATTCGCGTGTTGTTTCCGATGCCATCGCCCAGGTTGAGGCCGGGGCAACCATGCTGGATGTCAACGCCGGTATCCCCATGGTGGATGAGCCAAAAATCCTCGCCGAATGCATCCAGCTGGTGCAGAACACCGTTGATGTGCCGCTGGCGATTGACAGCTCTATTGTTGAGGCCCTCGAAGCCGGGCTTTCGGTTTATAAGGGCAAGCCGCTGGTCAATTCCGTGACGGGTGAGGAAGAACGGCTTGAGGTCGTGCTCCCGCTGGTCAAGAAATACAACGCCGCTGTTGTGGCGATTTCCAATGATGAGACCGGCATTTCCGAAGACCCCAATGTTCGCTATGAGGTCGCAAAAAAGATTGTCGAACGCGCCGAGGATTTTGGTATTCCCCGTGCGGATGTTGTGGTTGACCCGCTCATCATGCCGGTGGGGGCGATCAACCTGGCGGGCAAGGCAGCGCTTGATCTGATCCGCCGTTTGCGTGAAGAGCTGAAGGTCAACACCACCTGCGGTGCGTCCAATATTTCCTTTGGTCTGCCCAATCGCCACGGCATGAACGCGGCCTTCCTTTCCATGGCGGTTGGCGCGGGCATGACCTCTGCCATCATGAACCCCCTTCATTCTGAGGAAATGTCAGCTATCATGGGGGCTGATGTGATGATGGGGACTGACCCCGAATGCCGCCGCTGGATTCAGAAATACCGTGAACCGACACCCGAAGGTGTTGGTCGTGGTGGCAGGGAAAGCCGTCGCCGTCGCCGCGCCTGATCAGGCTGGCTGCTTTACTATCAGCCGGATAGAATGCCAAACGGATAGAATGCCAGCCAATACCGCGTTTTTGGTGAGGGAAACGCTTCCATGTCGGATAAAGAAAATACCCGGAACGAGAGTATTCCGAACGAAAGCCCCTCTAAAGGGGGCCAGCCTAACGAGGGCCATCCTGCCGGGGATAAGTCGATCCGCATCGTCTTCACGCCATCAGGCCGGCAGGGCGAGGTGCCATCGGGGACGAGCGTTCTGCAAGCGGCCCGCAGCCTTGGCGTTGATATCGACAGTGTTTGCGGTGGCCGCGCCATGTGCGGGCGATGCCAGATCGTCGTTGGTGAAGGCGATTTCGCCAAACACGGCATTCAATCTTCAGCCGATAGCGTGACGGCGCGGTCCAGTGTTGAGGATCGCTATGCCGATAAACGAGGCCTTGCCACCGGGCGCAGGCTTTCCTGCCAGGCCATCCTCCGTTCCGATGTGGTGATTGATGTTCCGGCGGAAAGCCAGGTCCATGATCAGGTCATCCGCAAAGACGCTGATACCCGCGTGATCGAAATGGATGCACCGACCCGGCTGTGTTTCATTGAGGTGCGCGAACCCGATATGCATGACCCTTCCGGTGATCTGAGGCGAGTGATCGAGGCGCTGCAAGACCAGTGGCCTGATCGCCTCTCCGGTCAGCCGGTGACCGCTGATATGGCAGTGTTGCAGGGGTTGCAGCCCATCCTCCGCAAAGGCAAATGGCAGATCACCGTTGCCCTGCGTGACGGGCATCGTATCATCGGGGTCTGGCCGGGGCTGAAGGAACAGGTGGTCGGTGCCGCGATTGATATCGGCTCCACCACCATGTCGGCGCATCTCTGTGATATGAATTCGGGCGTGGTGCTGGCTTCTTCCGGTGCCATGAACCCGCAGATCCGGTTCGGGGAAGACCTCATGAGCCGGGTTTCCTACGGCTTCCTCAATGAAGGCGGCGCGGTTGAGATGACCGATGCCGTGCGGGCCGGTCTGCAATCCCTCCTTGAGGGCGCGGCCAGTCAGGCCGGGGTTGAAACCGATGATATTGTTGATGTCGTGCTGGTGGGCAATCCTGTGATGCATCATCTGGTGCTGGGGATTGACCCGGTTGAACTGGGCGGCGCACCGTTTGCGCTGGCCATGGATGAAAGTGTTGAAGTCATGGCGAGTGAGCTTGATTTCAGCATCCATCCCGGCGCACGGGTTTATGTGCTGCCCTGCATTGCCGGTCATGTCGGGGCTGATGCGGCGGCGGTTGCGCTCGCCGAAAGCCCGGATGACAGCGATGAGATGAGCCTCATCATCGACGTTGGCACCAATGCTGAAATTATCTGCGGCAACAGTGGCCGCCTGCTGGCGGCATCCTCACCGACCGGCCCTGCCTTTGAGGGCGCCCAGATTTCCAGCGGCCAGCGTGCCGCCCCGGGGGCCATTGAACGCATCCGTGTCAACGCCGAAACGCTGGAGCCAAGGTTCCGTGTCATCGGGGTTGAGCCATGGTCCGATGAAGACGGTTTTGATGAGGCTGTGGCCGCAACCGGCATCACCGGCATCTGCGGGTCAGGCATTATTGAGGTCATCGCCGAGATGTATCTGGCCGGCATCATCACCGAGGATGGTGAGGTTGATGGCAGGAAAGCCGCTGTTTCCCCCCGGATTGAGCAAGATGGCCGGACCTTCCGCTATCGTGTCTCTGAGACCGTGACGATCACCCAGAATGATGTTCGTGCCATCCAGCTGGCCAAGGCCGCGCTCTATGCCGGGTTCCGACTCCTGATGGACAAGCTGGAGATTGAGACGATTGACCGGGTGGTGCTGGCCGGGGCGTTCGGAACGCATATTGAGCCGAAATACGCCATGGTGCTGGGCATGATCCCTGACTGCCTGCTTGACCGGGTCAAGGCGGCTGGCAATTCAGCCGGTACCGGGGCGCGGATCTGCCTGCTCAATCGCGGCGCAAGGTCCAGGGTTGAAGACATGGTGCGCAGGATCGAAAAAATCGAAACCGCCATCGAACCGTCGTTCCAGAACCATTTCGTCAAGGCCATGGCGATCCCCCACAAGACCGATCCCTACGTCAGGCTGACCGAGGCTGTGACCATGCCTGAACGCACGCTTGGGGTGGGTGAACCCTCGCTTGAGGACCCGTCCTCAGCCCGTCGGCGTGGTCGTCGCCGCCGCCAGAACTAATACCGCCAGAACTAATACCCTTAGCATTAATAATTCCGGAATTACTCTGCCGCGATTCTGAGGCTGGCTGCGGTTGCAACCGGTGTGATCGCCAGCAGCACCAGTGTGGCCGCTGAGAGGAGGGCAAGATGCGGGAACGCAGGATCGCCTGACAGTACCGCCAGCGGGGCGGCTGTCCCGAAAATCAGGACAGGCATGGCCAGCGGCAGGATCAGCACCGCGATCAGGATTGAGGCACGCCTCGCGCCAATGGCAATCGCGGCTGCCATCGACCCCAGCAGCATCAGGGCAACACTGCCAATGGCAATGGATGCTGTCAGCACCGGCATGATACTGGCGGGCAGGCCCAGCACCAGCGCAAGCAGCGGGGTCATCACCACCAGCGGAAGCCCGATCATGATCCACCCGGCTGTAACCTTGGCCAGCACTACCATGGGCAGGGGCAGGGGAGTGAGGATCAGATCATCGAGCGAGCCATCAGCGGCATCACGGCTGTAGAGCCGTTCCATCTGCGGCAGGACAGCGATCAGCGCGGCAACCCAGATCATGGCCGGGCCGATGAGCCTCAGCGTATCCGGCCCCGGGCCGATGGCCAGCGGCAACAGCGCGATGATAACAGCGAAATATCCGGCCCCCGCCAGCGTGTCACCAAACCCGCGCCGGGCAACCAGCAGATCACGGCGGATAATCGCCAGCATGACAGCAAGAGCATCAGTCATGGTCGCTGTCCTGATCGCCCTTGCCCCGATTACTGCAACCCTGGTCAAGGTCGGTAATCATCATTGAGCGCGCACTGGCAACAGGCAGGTCATGATGGCTGGTCATCAGCACAGCACCCCCTGCCGTGAGGTGATCCTCAACCAGGCGGGTGAAATGGCCGGTTGCGGTGTTGTCCATGGCGGTGGCGGGTTCATCCAGCAGCCAGAGCGGGGTTTCATCGGTCCGGCCAAGGCTGATCATGATGCCCAGCCGTGCCATCGCGGCCCGTCTTTTCTGCCCGGCAGAAAGGGTGCGGATCAGGCGGCCTGAAATACCCCCCATCCCAAGCCGGTTTAGGCCCTCATCCATGTTATCCTGACTGATGGCAAACCCGCGTGAGCTGGCCCATAAATTAAGTGCTTCCCCCACCGTCAGCTCGGCGGCAAGCCCGTCACGGTGACCGATGTAAAGCAGCCTCCTGCTGGCGTGAACACGGTCATCGTTCAGGTTTACCCCGCCGATTTTCACCGTCCCGGTGATCAGGGGTGCCAGCCCGGCCAGCCCCCTCAACAGCGTTGTCTTGCCGGTGCCGTTATCGCCCTTGAGGATGATGCAATCGCCTGCCCCCATGGTGAGGGAGACCTCGCTCAACACCAGCCGGTTATCATACCCCATGGCAATGCCCGTCGCCTCCAGAAGTGGGGCTTGCGTTGAGGGGCGACCCTCTTTTTCATCGGTTGCTGAAGCGGATGCCGTCATAAATCCTTAGTATATCGCTTTGTGGCGCAAGGCCAGCCCCGGCTTTGGTCAAGTATTGAAAAAATCAGCCATAACGGGTATATTAATGGTGTTCCAAGACTTGCCATGGGGCGCACCCCTGCGAGCCGCTGGATTTCCCAAAATCCGTATTCTCGATTGAGGATGCCTGATACTTCAATTAGCCGGGGAGAGACACGATGGCTCAAAAAATGAACGAAACATGCCGCCGCACGCTGACCGTTGATGGCAAGGAGTATGATTACTTCTCGCTGGCCGCGCTGGCCGAGCAATACCCGGGGCTGAAAAAACTGCCCTATTCACTCAAGGTTCTGCTCGAAAACCTGCTGCGCAACCAGGACAATGCGTCCGTCACCGAAGATGATATCACCCGCCTTGCCAAACGTGCTGAAACCGGCGGTGAGCATGAGATTGCCTATCGACCGGCCCGGGTGCTGATGCAGGATTTCACTGGCGTTCCCGCGGTGGTTGATCTGGCGGCGATGCGTGATGCCATGCTTAAACTTGGCGGTGACCCGAACCGCATCAACCCGCTGTCACCCGTTGATCTGGTCATCGACCATTCGGTGATGGTTGACCATTTTGCGGGTGCTGACAGTTTTGCCCGAAACGTTGAACTGGAAATGTCGCGCAACCGTGAACGCTATGCCTTCCTGTCCTGGGGCAGCAAGGCGTTTGAAAATTTCCGCGTTGTGCCGCCGGGTACCGGTATCTGCCACCAGGTCAATGTTGAATACCTTGCCCAGACAATCTGGACGGGTGAGGTCAATGGCCGCACCGTTGCCTATCCTGATACCTGCGTCGGGACCGACAGTCACACCACCATGGTGGGCGGCATGGCCGTTCTGGGTTGGGGTGTTGGCGGGATTGAGGCTGAGGCCGCCATGCTCGGCCAGCCTATTTCCATGCTGGTGCCGGACGTTATCGGCTTTGAGCTGAAGGGCAAACTGCCCGAAGGCGCAACCGCAACCGATCTGGTCCTGCGCGTTACCGAAATGCTGAGGGCGCGTGGTGTCGTTGGCAAGTTTGTTGAGTTTTTCGGCCCCGGGCTGGATGAACTCTCCCTCGCTGACCGGGCCACGATTGCCAATATGGCCCCTGAATACGGCGCTACTTGCGGGTTCTTCCCGATCGACAATGAGACGATCAATTACCTCAAGCTGACGGCGCGTGCGCCTGAACGTGTTGCCCTGGTTGAAGCCTATGCGAAAGAGCAGGGCATGTGGCGTGACACATCATCGGAAACACCGGTGTTCACCGATACGCTGAGCCTTGAGCTTGGCACGATTGTTCCGGCACTCGCCGGGCCAAAGCGCCCGCAGGATCGCGTGCCATTGACCGAAACGGCTTCGAGCTTTGAGAAACTGCTGGCTGACCTCGGCCGTGAGGCACCGAAATCGGCTGACGTGGCTGGCCGTGATGATCCGCTTACCGAAGGCGCGGTGACAATCGCGGCGATTACCTCCTGCACCAACACCTCCAACCCGTCGGTGCTGATTGCCGCCGGTCTGGTGGCCAAAGCCGCCAATGAACGCGGCATGAAGGTCAAGCCATGGGTCAAGACCTCGCTTGCCCCGGGCAGCCAGGTGGTGACCGATTACCTGACCCGTGCCGGCTTGCAGGGTGAACTTGATACCCTTGGCTTCAACCTCGTTGGTTATGGCTGCACCACCTGTATCGGCAATTCCGGGCCACTGCCGCAGGAATTGTCTGACGCTATTCATGAGCATGATCTGGTGGTCACCTCGGTGCTGTCGGGTAACCGCAATTTCGAAGGCCGTGTCAGCCCTGATGTTCGCGCCAACTACCTGGCCAGCCCGCCGCTGGTGGTGGCCTATGCGCTGGCGGGGTCAATGCTGGTTGACCTGACCACCGAACCGGTGGGCGAAGATGCCGATGGCAACCCTGT
>NTKX01000015.1 GCA_002457135.1 SAR116 cluster bacterium MED-G04 | reverse complement strand
GAGCGGGCAGAACATCACGGCGATGACGCTGGAACACTATCCCGGCATGACCGAAAAGGAACTGGCGCGCATCAGGCAGGAGGCGATGGATCGCTGGCCGATCACAAAGGCTGTCATTATCCATCGCATCGGCCGGCTTGAGGCAGGGGCCCAGATCGTCTTTGTCGGCTGCGCCTCACCGCACCGGGATGCCGCCTTTGAGGCAGCACGCTTTATCATGGATTTCCTGAAAACCGATGCCCCGTTCTGGAAGGCAGAGGAAAAGAACGGCGAGATAGCCTGGGTCGATGCAAGGGAAAGCGATGACCGGGCAAAGCTTCGCTGGCAACAGGATTAGCCAGCCTCACCCCGCACCAGGGCCGCGTAATTATCCATCACGGTCCGGCTGAATGAACCCGGGTTGAAATGATACTCGCCAACCTGGGAAACCGGCGTTACCTCGGCGGCTGTTCCGGTGAGGAAACATTCCGTCGCATTGGCCAGATCTTCCGGCAGGATATGGCGTTCGACAACCTCAAGCCCCATGGATTCGAGCAGCTTGATCACCGTCTGGCGCGTGATCCCGTTGAGGAAGCAATCCGGATTCGGGGTATGAACCTTGCCGTCATTCATCAGGAAAAACACATTCGCGCCAGTCGCCTCAGCCACATAGCCCCGATAATCCAGCATCATGGCATCATGGAACCCTTTGCGTTCAGCCTCATGCTTGGACATGGTGCAGATCATGTAAAGTCCGGCTGCCTTGGCGTGGACAGGGGCTGTTTCAGGGCTGGGCCGCTTCCATGATGCGATATCCAGCGTGATCCCCTTCATCTTGGTTTCAGGGTCGAAATAGCTTGGCCATTCCCAGGCTGCAATCGCAACATGGGTGGTTGCATGCTGGGCCGAAACCGCCATCATTTCACTGCCGCGCCAGGCCACAGGGCGGATATAGCCATCGATGATGCCGCTTGCCTCCAGCACCTGCTGCTTGGCGGCGATCAGCTCTTCATCGGTGTAGGGGATCTGAAAATCGAGGATACGGGCGGATTCGCGGAAACGGCGTGTATGCCATTCGCTTTCGAAAATCTGCCCGTTATAGGCTCTCTCGCCTTCGAAAACAGAACTTGCGTAATGCAGGCCGTGGTTGAGCATGTGGACCTTGGCTGAACGCCATTCCACCATCTCACCATCAAACCAGATGACACCGTCACGGTCATCAAAAGGAATAATTGCCATCATGCGGCCTTTCTTATTCAGTTTACTGCTTTGAAATTCACGAAAGAGTTCTTTATCCTGAGATTGAACATAATCATGAAAGATTAGTCAACATGGCTGACGTAAAATCATTGAACAACCCGCTTTTTCTGCGTGAGGAAGAATTACGCTACAGTATTGAGCTGTTATTCTTTGCCTATCGGGATTTCACCGCCGAGGCTGATGCCATTCTGGCGGAACGTGATCTGGGCCGTGCGCATCACCGGGTGATTTATTTTGTTGGCCGCCAGCCGGGGATCACCATCAGTGAGCTGCTGGAGATACTCAATATCACCAAGCAATCCCTGTCCCGGGTGCTGGGCAGGCTGGTTGATGACGAATTTGTGCGGCTTGAACAGGGGCAGGATGACAAACGCCAGCGCCTGTTGTCCCTGACCGACAGGGGCCATAGCCTGGAACAGGAATTGACCTCGGTTCAGAAGAGCCGTTTTTCGAGGGCCTATAAGGAAGCCGGGTTTGATTCCGTGGACGGGTTCCTGACGGTCATGCAGAACATGCTGGATGACCAGACCAAAACCCTGCTCAGCCCGCGTCCGCGCAAAAAATAAGTAGAACCCCAGATCATGCCGGACCCAACCCCTCATCACATCCTGATCATCGACGATGATGATCGCCTGCGTGATCTCATCAGCCGGTTTCTGGTTGATCAGGGGTTCAGGGTATCAAGGGCCAGTTCCGCCGAGGAGGCCCGCAAGCAGATCGAAGTCCTGCAATACGATGTCATGGTGGTGGATATCATGATGCCGGGGGAAAGCGGGCTTGATCTGGTCCGGTCGCTCAAATCAACCCCCAACGCCCCGCCCTGCCTGATGCTGACCGCCATGGGGGAGCCGGGGGAACGCCTGCACGGGCTGGAAAGCGGGGCTGATGATTACATGACCAAACCGTTTGAGCCGCAGGAGCTGTCCCTGAGAATCCGCAACCTGCTTGGCCGCCAGCCCAGTGAAGGCGGCCAGCCCGAACCCATGGGGGCGAAATCCGGCAGGCCTGATCATTCGGTTTCATTCGGACCGCATCTGTTTGACCGGGATCGGCAGATTCTCACCACCGGCGGCAAACGCCAGCATCTCACCACCGCGGAAAAAAGCCTGCTCGGCTGTTTCTGCTCGGAACCCAAGAATGTTTTGTCACGCGAGGATATTTCGGCCAGTTTGGGTGGCCAGATGACCGGGCGCAGCATTGATGTTGCGATTGCCCGGTTGAGGCGGAAAATCGAACCCAATCCGGGCAAGCCCATCTATCTCCTCACCGCAAGGGGGCTGGGCTGGCTGCTTGATACGGATGATATTCAGGATGGCTGATGTTCAGGATGACTGATCGTGCTAGATAAAACACTCCCACGGACCCTGTTCGGTCGCATGGTGCTGATCATCATGCTGCCCATGATACTGGTCCAGATTGTCACCATTCTGGTGTTTTACGAACGCCACTGGAACACGGTGACCCGCTATATGTCGACCAATCTGGCCGCCGATATTGCGATCATCGCGGATCATTACGCCGATAACCAGACCGAAGAAAACTTTGGCGCAACCCGTGATCTGGCCCTGAAATATTTCTATTTCGGCATCGCCTGGGATGAGGGCGGCATCATCACGCCCAATTCGTTATCCGCCAACACCCCTTTCGCTGAACGCATGCTGCATCAATCCCTGATGAACCAGATGCGGTATCCGTTCAGTCATGATCTCTACAGTGACCCTGACCTGATATCCATCACCATCCAGTTTGCCGAAGGCGTGATGACCATCAAGGCCAGCCGCAAGCGGATTTTCAGCAGCACATCATGGCTGGTGATATTGTGGACCGTCAGCACATCGGTGCTGTTCTTTGCGATTGCACTGGTGTTCATCCGTGGTCAGGTCCGCCCGATCCGGCGACTGGCCAAGGCCGCACGGCAGCTGGGGCTGGGGCGGCCGGTCCCGGATTTCAAGCTGGAAGGCGCGCGAGAGGTCAGGCTGGCGGGGATGGCGTTTCATGCCATGCGGCAACGGATTCTGCGTCAGGCGGTGGAACGAACCGAAATGCTGGCCGGGGTTTCGCATGACCTCCGCACCCCGCTGACACGATTGAAACTGCAACTGGCCTACCTGCCGGAAAGCGCCGACCGGGCGGGCATGGAAAGCGATATCAACGAAATGGATGCCATGATCAGTGGCTACATCAACTTTGCCAGCAATGCCGTGATTGAGGAGATGAAAACCTGCAATATCGTCATCATGATTGAGGATATTATTGAGGCTTTCAATCTGACCGAAGACAGGGTCACCCTCAACCTGACCGAGGATGGCATGCCATCAATCCAGCTGCGTGAACGCAGCATCAGGCGCGCACTGGAAAACATCATCAGCAACGCTGTCCGTTATGGCGAGGCCTGCATCGTCACGGTTGAACGCGATGACGAACAGATCCAGATCATTATCGATGATGACGGCCCGGGCATCCCCAAGGATCAGCGGATCAGCGTTCTGCGCCCCTTTGTCCAGCTCAACCGGGACAAGGAAAAGAACAGCGGGGTCGGTCTCGGGCTGTCGATTGCCAATGATGCGGTTCTGGCGCATGGCGGGCTGTTGCTGCTTGGTGATGCACCTGAGGGCGGGTTGCGGGTCCGGATACAGCTGCCGCTCTAGTGCATCCTTGAGCCATTGGGGGCAGGATGATCCGGCCCGATCAGGACAATCGATCCGTTATCATCAGCAACACCAAGGGTCAGCACCTCGGACATAAAGGGGCCGATCTGGCGTGGCGGGAAATTCACCACCGCCATGACCTGCCGGCCGATCAGATCATCCTTGCCGTAATGATCGGTAATCTGGGCCGATGACCGCTTGCTGCCGATGGCTTCACCGAAATCAATGGTCAGCTTCCAGGCGGGCTTTCGTGCTTCGGGAAAATCCTCCACCGCGGTGATGGTGCCGAGGCGGATATCAATTTTCATGAAATCATCAAACGATGCTTCAGTCATATCAGGTGTCTTCTTTCGGGCCTTCATCACGGTCAATCAGCCGCAACAGCTGGGCCAGGTCTTCGGCCTGTTTCAGGCGTTTGTCGAGGCTGCGGATCGTTGCAGACAGATCATCCGTATCATCATTGAGCCAGTCACGATGACACGCCAGCGCAACCCCTGAAATCCCCTTGACCCGCGCCATGCCAACCAGCCCGTCCGTATCGGCACCGGCGATATTGAGCAGGCCGCGAGAGGCCTCATTAAGACAGGTGATCAGCATCGCCGCCAGCATCGGGTCACGCGTTGCAGCCTTGTTGAGGTGGCGGAATGCTGTTCTGATCGGGGTGTAATCTTCATACCGGGCGATGAGGCCCTCCAGCACCTTGTCATGGATACTGGCCTCGGTATCAGCGTCGAAATCCTCGGCCAGCCGCACCAGCACGGCCTGATCACGATCACGCAACCCCTGTTCCACCATCCCGGCAACTGAGGTGAACAGCCGTCCTGCCAGGGCGGTATCTTCCCCCAGATCAGCATGCTCGATCACCGCCCCGCAGGTGAGCTGGTCAAACGGCATCTCGGCCAGTTTTTCCAGTGCCGCTGCCCCGCAGGCGCGGCGGACGTGATCAATGGTGGTGGCGGACACAGGCATCACTTTTCCCCAAAACTGGATTAATACCCATTAAATAGGCTGAAGGGGGCTAATTTCCAAGGGCCTTTGACCGGTTACGGGCGGCCATCACCGCGTCTTCCAGCAGTGCCATGAGGCCATCTTCAGCCATCAGCACATCAAGCGCCGCCTGGGTTGTTCCCCCGGGGCTGGTGACGTTGACCCGCAACTGGCCCGGGCTTTGATCGCTTTCTTGCATCAGGGCCACGGACCCTGCCATGGTTTCAGCCGCCAGAACCGAGGCGAGTTCAGGGGCCAGCCCGGCCTTGAGCGCGGCCTGTTCCAACGCCTCACGCATCAGAAAGACATAGGCAGGCCCGGAACCCGAAACCGCCGTGACGGCATCCATATCAGCCTCATCCTTGAGCCGGACAACCCGGCCAATGACCCCCAGCATGCGTTCGGCGAGGGCATCCATATCAGCAGGCACAGCCGCGCTGGCGATGATGGCGGTGACACCGCGCCCGATTGCAGAAGGGGTGTTGGGCATGGTCCGGATCACCGCCGCATCAGGCGCGATGGCGGCTTGCAGCCATGGCATGGAAATCCCCGCCGCGATGGAAAGCCAGACCGTATCAGGACGCGCCAGCCGGGTCAGTGGCGGCAGGGCCTCAGCCATCATCTGCGGCTTGACCGCCAGCACCACCAGATCAGGGGCCGGTGTGCTGTCATCCAGCTGAGCCAGCAGGGTCACATTACCCGCCTGACCAAAACTTTTCTTAAGGGGATGGTCATCACCGGCCAGGGCCGGGTCAACAACCGTGAAATGCATGGGATCATCGAGCCGGGAAATCCAGCCCTCGAGCATTGCCGAACCCATTTTGCCGCATCCGGCCAGCAGTACCTGTTTCATTCAAACCACCTGATCGGTTAAGCCGAACCGACGGTTTCCATCAGGACTGTGTCCACCGCCGTCTGAGGCGATACTACACCGGTTGCGATTTGAAACAAGGCCGGGTAGGCACGCTCACACTCACCCAGCGTGATATCAACGAGGTCTTCAATCTGCTCAGGGGTAGCGCCGCCGGTGCCGCGCAGGGGCAGATTGTGCCGGAAGACGACGCTGCCATCATCGGCAATCAGGTCAAAATGACCGAGCCAAATCTGGCTGTTGATCTCGGTAATAACCTCACGCGCTGAGGCAATCTGCTGATCAACAATAAAGATATCCATGAAGGCGTTGACGTGGAGCGCGGCGTAACTGTCCTGCCAGGTAAAGGTCAGGCAGTAATCCGACCATTTGCCGGGGATTTCAACCGATATTTCGGTTTCAGTCGAATGCTGAAGCCTCCATTCATTGGCATCGACAAATCGCGCCATCTGCCGGATGGGGTGGTCAATCGGAATGGATTTGCTTGGAACAATAACCTGCATCGGACGCTCCTTATAAAATCAGTCTTGCCGAAAACCCTGCCTAAGTAAAACACTATATTTAGTATGCGGCCATATAAAATACTACATTTTATGGTATTGAGCGATTAATCAAGCCATTTCGGCGATTCGGCCAATATCCGTCATGGGCATGGTGACCCTCACCCCGGGGCAGGGCAGGTCAAACACGGTCTTGCAAGGGCATGGGGGCGCGGTTTCAGGGGCGAATCACAAAAAAAGAGGTGGCCTTCATGCGCCGCCGGGGCTTCTGAGGGCTGTTATCGGCCGGGGGATGGCGGTATGATGCGCAGCAACCATGATCCGGAGCTTTCATGAACCCTGTTGAGCTGACCCCTGCCCTGGCTGCCCTGCCCTTTCCGGCGATTGATCCGGTGGCGATCTGCCTTGGCCCGCTGGCGGTGCGGTGGTATGCGCTGGCCTATCTGGCGGGTATCCTGCTGGGCTGGTGGCTGCTGAAACGGCTGACGCGCGGCCCACAGGATGCGGTGGGGCATGCGCCGCTCGATGCCATGATCAACGCCGGTGTTATCGGGATCATTCTTGGCGGCAGGCTGATCTATGTGCTGTTCTACAACCTGCCGTATTTTCTGGAAAACCCCGTCCAGATCGTCATGGTCTGGAATGGCGGGATGGCTTTTCATGGCGGCTTTCTGGGGATGGTTGGCGCGATTCTATTCGTCTCACGCCAGCATAAAATCAACCCGGTTGCGCTCGGTGACCTGATCGCGCTGGTGGCCCCGATCGGGCTGTTTTTCGGCCGCATGGCCAATTTCATCAATGCCGAACTCTACGGCAGGGTGACTGATGCACCATGGGGCATGGTTTTCAAATACCCGCCATGGAAAGAGGGTGGCCCCTGTTCGGTCAGTGATGCCCCGTGGGTTACGGTTCCGCCGGGTCTACCGCGCCATCCCAGCCAGCTCTATGAAGCCGGGCTGGAAGGGCTGGTTCTGTTTGCTGTTCTCTGGATCATCTATCGCCGGGGCGGGCGTTCCATCCCGGGCCTCATGACCGGTGTATTTGTCATGGGGTATGGTCTGGCGCGAACGTTTGTTGAGTTTTTCCGTGAACCCGATGCGCAGCTCGGCTTTCTTGCCGGCGGCGTTACCATGGGCCAGATGCTGTCAGGCCCGATGATCATCATCGGTGCGGTGATCATCATCAAGGCCATGCAGGCCCGCAAACCCAGATGACCCCGCTGCTGCCGCTGATCATTGATGAGATTGATAGCCACGGCCCGATAGGCTTTGACCGTTATATGGAGCTTTGCCTGTGCCACCCGGAGCATGGCTACTATACCAGCGGTGACCCGCTTGGGCGTGATGGTGATTTCATCACAGCGCCTGAAATCTCCCAGATGTTTGGTGAGCTGATCGGCCTCTGGCTCCATGATCAGGCCTCACGCCAGAATCTTGACCGCCCTGCCCTTGCTGAACTGGGTCCCGGGCGAGGAACGCTGATGGCCGATGCCCTGCGAGCCTTATCCGCTGCCAGTGCCACGCCGGGGGGTGTACATCTGGTTGAAATCAGCCCCGCCCTGCGTGAACGGCAACGCGCAACCCTCAATCAATCCAACCCTGAGAATACCGCTGGCAACACCGCTGATAGCATCACCTGGCACGATGCCATCACCACCCTTCCCGAAGAACCCCTGCTGATCATCGCCAATGAGTTTTTTGATGCCTTGCCGGTGCGCCGCTTTGTGGCGAGGGGTCAGCACTGGCATGAAATCAGGGTCGGTCATGATAATGGCCAGCTGATCGAAATCATTGATGCCGCCCCTGCGGAACCTTTCCCCGGGCTTCCTTCTCAGGTTGATACCCAGTCAGGGAATGTTAAGAGGCTGGAGTTCTGCCCCGCTGCCCCGATGATTGCCGATGCCCTGGCCAGTCACGTCAACCGGCATGGCGGTGTTGCGCTCATCATTGATTATGGCAGCGCGGGGCAGGCAGGCGATACCCTGCAATCGGTCCGCCAGCATCAGCGTCACGATGCGCTGGAGGCACCGGGGCAGGCTGACCTTACGGCATGGGTGGATTTCAGCATCTTCACCCGCGCCGCTCAGGATCATGGCCTGGTGGCGGCAGGGCCGGTTGAACAGGGGGATTTCCTGCGTTCAGTCGGGCTTTACCAACGCGCTGAAAACCTTGCCCGCAATGCTGATCCCATCCAGCGGCGGCGGTTGCTGGCCGCGGTTGAACGCCTCAGCGGCTCGGCCCATATGGGTTCAGCATTTAAGGTGATGGCGCTCCTGCCCGGCGGGGTGACTTTGCCAATAGCGGGTTTCTGATGGCTATGGCATAATCCCGAAATGATCGCTCAAACCCCGCCAATACTCAGCCATGATCTGCTTGAAACTGATGGCATTGCCCATGGTTTTTTCACGCGTCACGGCGGTATCAGTGACGGGGTTTACGGCAGCCTCAATGGCGGGCTGGGGTCAAACGACGATACCAGCAATGTTGAAACCAACAGGGCCGCCGCCGCTGCTACCCTGGGCGGGACAGCCGATGATATCAGGGGGCTTTATCAGGTCCATTCCGCCACCGCGCTGGTCGCCGATAATGGTCCCCGGCGGGAAGGTGATGCCCTCGTCACCGACAGGCCCGGGCTGGTTCTGACCATCCTGACCGCGGATTGCGCCCCGGTGCTTTTCGCTGATCCTGAGGCAGGCGTGATCGGTGCTGCCCATGCTGGCTGGCGCGGTGCCGTCAAGGGCATTATCGGCAGCACAATCGAACGGATGCAGTCGCTTGGTGCCAGTCTTGACCGTATTCGTGCCGTGATCGGCCCCACCATCCAGCAGGCATCCTATCAGGTCGGGCCAGACCTGCGGGATGAGGTCATCACCGCCTCCCCTTGGGCAGAGCCTTATTTCATCGATGATGACACCCCGAACCATTTTCGTTTTGACCTGCCGGGCTATGCGCTGAGCCAGCTGCAACAGGCGGGAATCACGGCGGCTTCCATGGCTGAGGATACCTATGCCGATGATCGTTTCTTCAGTCACCGCCGCGCCTGTCATCAGAATGCACCTGATGCGGGACGGTTGATGAGCATGATCAGGATAACCCCCTGAAACACCCCCAGGGACCAACACGGAACCCGCAAAAAGGAGCGATTGATGCCCCATCTCTATATCTTCCTTGGCCTGTTTCTGCTTGGTCTGCTCGGCACCTGCATTATTGCTTAACATAACTGTAACCTTGATCTTGCCCTCAACCGAGCAAATTGGTATTTAGGGTCGTCTTGGACAGCAGGGGAACTGCCCGTTATGAAAATTCTGGCTTGCAATTCCAATCGTCCCCTTGCCGAAGCCATTGCCGCCTATCTGGACAAGCCGCTCACCAAAGCTGATATCCGCCGTTTCGCCGATATGGAAGTTTTCGCTGAAATTCAGGAAAACGTCCGGGGTGAGGATGTTTTCATCGTTCAGTCCACCTCCTACCCGGCCAACGATAACCTGATGGAACTGCTGGTCACGCTCGATGCGTTGAGGCGGGGTTCAGCCCGCCGCATCACCGCGGTCATTCCCTATTATGGTTACGCCAGGCAGGACCGCAAATCCGGTCCCCGGACCCCGATTTCGGCCAAGCTGGTGGCCAACCTGATCACCTCAGCCGGGGCAGACCGGGTTCTGACCATTGATCTGCACGCTGACCAGATCCAGGGTTTCTTTGATATCCCGACCGATAATCTCTTTTCCGCCCCGGTGCTGACCGATGATATCCGCAATCGCTATGGTGATGAACATCTGGTGGTTGTATCCCCTGATGTCGGCGGTGTTGTTCGTGCCAGGGCCGTGGCCAAACGGCTTGAGGCTGATCTGGCCATCATCGACAAACGCCGTGAACGCGCCGGTGTTTCCGAGGTCATGAACATCATTGGTGATGTCAAGGGCCGCCGCTGCATCATGGTCGATGATATTGTCGATAGTGGCGGCACGCTCTGCAACGCGGCCCAGGCCCTGATGGATCAGGGCGCGGTTTCGGTTGATGCCTATGTCACCCATGGGGTGCTTTCGGGCGGGGCTGTATCAAGGGTGGCATCATCCCCCCTGACGTCGCTGGTCACCACAGACAGTATTCTGGCGACTGAGGCGATGCGGGTTGCGCGGAATATCCGCCAGCTTTCGGTTGCGCCCCTGCTTGGTGAAGCCATTCTCCGGATCAATCAGGAACGGTCGGTTTCCTCGCTCTTCAACTAGGCTGATTTTTTCCTTTCTTTTAGCAGTCTAACCTTGTAAAACTGCGGCTTCCAGAGACACGATCGTGTCCCGAAACCGGCCATGCACCCCTGGAGGCATGGCATTTTAATGGAGAGAACCATGGCAGAAACCATGAAACTCAGCGCTATCAAGCGCGACCGGGCCGGTAAGGGGTCCGCCCGGGCGGCACGCAGAGACGGCCTTATTCCGGCCGTCATCTATGGTGACCGTAAAGAACCCCTCAGCATCACCCTTGATGCCAATACATTTCGCAAGCTGGTCAATCAGCCTGGTATCTTCAGGCAGATCCTGTCGATTGAGGTTGAAGGCAGCAGCACCGATGTGCTGCCCCGTGATATCCAGTTCCATCCCGTCACGGACATCCCGCTCCACGTTGATTTCCTGCGTGTTGCCAAGGATGCCAAGGTGACCGTGATGGTGGCGGTTGAGTACATCAACGATGACAAGTCACCTGGCCTGAAAACCGGCGGCGTGCTGAACGTTGTCCGTTACGAGGTTGAGGTTAACTCACCGGCCAACGCCATCCCTGAGAAATTCGTTATCGATCTCGAAGGCACTCAGGTTGGCGATTCCATCCATATCAGTGCCGTTACCATGCCCGAAGGCGTGACCCCGACCATTACGGACCGGGATTTCACCGTCGCAACCATTGCCGCCCCGATGGGTGAAACGGTTGAAGAGGATACAGACGAAGAGGCCACTGAAGAGACCGAAGCCGAAGAATAAGTTTTCTTCGGACCACGGCCCTTGATGAAGGAACACGCCGATGGTGATCATTGCAGGTCTTGGCAATCCTGGCCCCGGCTATGCCGGGCACAGGCACAATGTCGGGTTCATGCTGCTTGACGCTATTGTTGAGCAGCATGGATTTTCCGGCTTCCGTGAAAAAGGCAGCAGTGCGATTGCCGAAGGCCGCCTGGGTGGCCAGAAGGTACTGCTGATCAAACCCCTCCTTTTCATGAACCGGTCCGGGCTTCCGGTCCGCGAGGTCCTCGATTTCTATAAGCTCGGCCCTGATGCGCTGACGGTTGCCCATGATGATATTGATCTCGCCCCCGGCAAGGTCAGGGTCAAGCTCGGCGGCGGCCATGGCGGCCATAACGGGTTAAGGGACATTGACCAGCACCTCGGGGCTGATTACTGGCGGCTCAGAATTGGTGTTGGCCGCTCACCGCATGAAACCCCGGGCAGGAAGCTGGTCGACAGCCATGTTCTGTCGGATTTCAGCCGTGATGAACACAGCTCCTGGCTGGATGACCTGATTGACTGCATGGCCCGTGAAATCGGCAGCCTTTACAGCGGCAATGATAATGATTTTGCTACCACCGTGGCCCGGCTCTGCCCTCCCCCAAAAGACAGCAACCCAACAGAGGCAACCTCAAAGGATTAGGATTATGGGATTCAATTGCGGCATTGTCGGTCTGCCCAACGTCGGCAAGTCAACGCTTTTCAATGCTCTCACCGAAAGTGCCGCTGCTGATGCAGCCAACTACCCGTTCTGCACCATCGAACCCAACACCGGCCGGGTGGCCGTGCCTGACCCGAGGCTGGAAAAACTGGCCGGGATTGCGACCTCACAGCAGGTGATCCCGACCCAGCTTGAGTTTGTGGATATCGCCGGTCTTGTTCGCGGGGCCTCCAAGGGTGAGGGGCTGGGCAACCAGTTCCTCGCCAATATCAGGGAAGTCGATGCCATCATCCATGTGCTGCGGTGCTTTGATGATGACAACATCACCCATGTTGATGACAATGTTGATCCGGTGCGCGATGCCGAAACCGTTGAAACCGAGCTGATGCTGGCTGACCTCGATTCGGTTGAAAAGCGCATCACCAGCCTGACCAAGAAAGCCCGTGGCCAGGACAAGGAGGCCCAGGCCCTGCTGGTGACCATGGAAAAGCTCTATAAGGGGCTGTCGGATGGCCACCCTGCCCGGGCTGTGCCTGAGCTGAATGACACTGAACGCGCTGCCCTGCCCGCGCTCCAGCTGCTGACCGCCAAGCCGGTGCTTTATGCCTGCAATGTCGATGAGGATGCCGCCGCTTCGGGCAACGCCCATACCGAAAAGGTCAAGGCAAGGGCAGAGGCCGAGGGCGCAGGCATGGTCATCGTATCCGCCGCCATTGAAAGTGAGATTATTGCCCTCGCCGAGGATGAGAAAGTTGATTTTCTGGCTGATCTCGGGCTTGAGGAGGCTGGGCTTGCCCGCCTTATCCGCGCCGGCTACAGCCTGCTTGACCTGATCACCTTCTTCACCGCCGGCCCCAAGGAGGCACGGGCATGGACGGTCCGGCGCGGGTCAACCGCCCCCAACGCCGCCGGGGTTATCCATACCGATTTCGAACGCGGCTTCATCCGTGCCGAAACCATCACCTATGATGATTATGTCGCCTGTAATGGTGAGGTCGGGGCCAAGGAGGCTGGCAAGCTCAGGGTCGAAGGCTCGGAATACCTCGTCAAGGATGGCGATGTTTTCCACTTCCGTTTCAGCGTATAGAGTTCTGCTGCCGGACGATGTTTCTCTTCTTACGCTGTTTGGTGATCTCTTTTGCCTTGCCGAGGGTCAGGCAATCGGGGCAGACGCATTTTCCCGCCAGATCATAACTGCCGCGCATATTCGGCAGGTTCATGCACCAGCATGACCGGTCAGGCGTGGAACCGCAGTTAAAGGTTGTCCCGCATTCATCGCAAACCAGCTTGCTCATCATCCTGCCCCCTTGGTCAAAGGCCACTTTGGTAAAGACTGACGCAAAAATTCCCATAGCGCAAACAAAAAACCCGACCAGATTGGCCGGGTTTTAAGTGTGTGATCTTAAAAAAATCAGGCTTTTTTCACATCAGACCAGATGTATTGCTTGGCCTTGTAGGATACAACGCACATCACGCTGAGGAAGATCAGCACGGCCAGGCCGGTCCGCTTCCGCTTTTCCATTTCAGGCTCAGAGGCCCAGGCCAGGAACGACACAACATCGGCTGCGTGCGCTTCAATGGATGTGTCGCTGCCATCAGCATAGTCGACATCCTCACCATAGAGCGGGGCCGCCATGGCGATCATCTGACCGGCATAGGCCTCATTGTAATGCATGCCTTCTGGCACATCCATTTCAGACGGGGCATCGGTGTAGCTGGTCAGCAGGCTGTAGATGTAGTTTGCGCCATTGGGGCGGGCCTTGACGATCAGCGACAGGTCCGGTGGATAGGCACCGCCATTGGCTGCACGGGCCGCATTCTCATTCGGGAAAGGCGATGGGTAACGGTCAGCTGGGATCGCTGCCCGTTCAAACATCTCACCTTCATCATTGGGGCCGTCCACAACCTCGTATTCAGCAGCAATCGCCTTGATTTCGTCTTCGTTATAACCAAGCTCGGCGAAATTGCGGAAGGAAATGAATTCAAGCCCGTGGCACCCTGAGCAGACTTCACGATAGACCTGGAAACCGCGCTGGAGCGAGGCCTGGTCAAAATAACCGAACGGCCCGCTGAAGCTCCAGTCATGTTCGGTGATCTTGCCGCCGGCACCCGCCGCAAGGGCAGAGCCGGTGGCCATGATCATGCCAAGCCAGAGGCTTAAACCGAGGCTGAGTGTATTCAGTTTACGCATCGGGTTTCTCCCTTTTGGCAGCCGCACCCGCCATCGCCATGCCGCCGATAATCGGGGCCGAGATGGATTGTGGCAGGGGACGGGTCCGTTCAATCAGCGACAGCACCGGCAGTACCAGCAGGAAGTGGAAGAAATACCATGCTGTGGCAAGGCGCGACAGGACCACATAAATGCCTTCCGCAGGCTTGGCACCGAGGTAGCCGAGCAGGATGCAGTCAGCGAACAGCAGCCAGAAGAACACCTTGAAGATCGGCCGGAAGCGACCACTCCGAACAGGTGATTTGTCGAGCCATGGCAGAACAAACAGAACCGCAATCGCACCAAACATGAACAGCACGCCGCCAAGCTTGTCAGGGATAGCCCTGAGGATGGCGTAGAACGGCAGGAAGTACCATTCAGGGACGATATGCGCCGGGGTTTGCAGCGGGTTGGCCGGAATGTAGTTGTCCGGGTGGCCGAGGAAGTTCGGGTAGAAGAACACGGCCGAGGCAAAAATGGTCAGGAAAACAACCAGCCCGAACAGGTCCTTGGATGTGTAGTATGGGTGGAACGGGATGGTGTCCTGCTTGCCGCTGACATCAATGCCGAGCGGGTTGTTGGAACCGAAACGGTGCAGCGCGATAATGTGCAGCAGCACCACACCAACAATCATGAACGGCATCAGGTAATGCAGGGCAAAGAAACGTGACAGGGTCGGGTTATCAACCGAGAAACCGCCCCAGAGCCAGACCACAATGCTCTCACCAATAAACGGAATGGCCGAGAACAGGTTGGTGATCACCGTGGCACCCCAGAAGCTCATCTGCCCCCATGGCAAAACATACCCCATGAAAGCGGTTGCCATCATCAAGAGGAGGATCATCACGCCGAGGATCCAGAGCAATTCACGCGGCGCCTTGTAGGAACCATAGTAAAGCCCGCGGAAGATATGAATATAAACCACAATAAAGAAGAAGCTGGCCCCGTTCATGTGGATATAGCGGATCAGCCAGCCATGGTTGACATCACGCATGATGCGCTCAACGCTGGCAAAGGCATGATCAACATGCGGGGTGTAGTGCATCGCCAGGATGATACCGGTGGCAATCATCATGACCAGCGCAAACCCGGCCAGTGAACCAAGGTTCCACAGATAGGAAAGGTTTTTAGGGGTTGGATATTCATTCAGCTCATGGTGCATGAAGCTGAACACCGGCAGACGGTGGTCGATCCAGTTGACGACGGGATTTTTAAAGTTCTGCATTTGCATCAGTTAATCTCCTTAACCGATCTTGATAACGCTGTCTGAGATGAATTCATATGGCGGAACGCCGAGATTGGTTGGCGCAGGCCCCTTGCGGATGCGCCCGGATGTATCGTAGTGCGAACCGTGGCATGGACAGAACCAGCCGTTGTAATCGCCCTTAACTTCACCGATTTTCTGTCCCAACGGTACACAACCGAGATGGGTACAGATGCCTTCGATTACAAGCAGCTCAGGTTTCTGGACACGATCACCATCGACTTGCGGGTCACGCAGGTCATCCATGTTGGCGGCGGCGGCGGTCTGGATTTCATCAGCCGTGCGGTGCCGGATGAAAACAGGCTTGCCCCGCCATTTGACGGTGATCGCCTGACCTTCGGTAATGCCCGCGATGTTGACCTCAATGGATGCCAGCGCCAGGGTATCGGCGGCCGGGTTCATCTGGTCGATCAATGGATAGACAACGGCCGCAGCACCCACCGCCATCATGGTGTTTGTGGCCACCACGATGAAATCCCGTCGCCCTTTATCGGTTGTAGCTTCTGACATGCTCTCCCCCGTATCAAAATTTACTCTTAGACATATACTCCTGATCGCGTCCGGCATAAAAGGAAACCGTCACGCAGACGGCCGAATGCGACAAAATGCCCGCGTATCTGACCCTTAGGATCAGGGCCAGCGGACCTCCGGCGGCAGCGACATCAGGATCGCTTCGACATTGCCGCCTGTCTTCAGCCCGAACACAGTACCCCGGTCGTAGAGCAGGTTGAACTCCACATAACGGCCACGCCGGACCAGCTGGTGATGACGGTCATCCTCGGTGAACGGCGTTTCCATCCGGCGGCGGACCAGTTGCGGGTAGATATCAAGGAACGCCAGCCCGACATCACGGGTAAAGGCAAATTCACCCTCATAATCCCCGGCATCGAGGTAATCATAGAAAATCCCGCCAACGCCCCGCGCCTCATCCCGATGCTGGAGATGGAAATAGTCATCGCACCATTTCTTGTATTCAGGGTAATACGCCGGATCATGGGAATCGCAGGCTGATTTCAGCCGGGCGTGAAAATCGGCGGTGTCTTCATCAAACGGCATGATCGGTGTCAGATCGGCCCCGCCACCAAACCAGCGCTTGCCATCCTCACCCCCGGTGTTGAGGTAGCGCGTGTTCATGTGAACCGCCGGAACAAACGGGTTGCGCAGATGCGCCACCAGTGAAATCCCGCTGGCCCAGAAGGTCGGGTTATCGGCAGTACCCGGTATCTGGCCCCTGAAATTTTCGCTGAACTCCCCCTCAACGGTGGAGATATTGACCCCGACTTTCTCAAACACCGTGCCATGCATGATTGACATGACCCCGCCTCCACCGTCGGGACGGTCCCATGCTTTGCGCCCGAACCGGCCCGGCTCCCCTGCTTCGGGGTGGGCCTTGGTGTAGTCATCCTCAATCGCCTCAAAGGCGGCGCAGATCCGGTCACGCAGATCAGCGAACCAGGCGCGGGCGGCATCCTGACGGGCGTACCATTCATCAGGGGTGACGGGCTCAGACGGCTTGTTCCGTTTTTCGGTTGCAGCAGCATCCATGGTGGGGGTCCTTTCGATGGATGTCCTACTCTGTTGCCAGGATATCGTCCAGTTTTTTCAGCAGATCATCACGGCTGAGCTGAAAGCCGGAGGCGGCCCATTCAGCCTCAATACGGCGCAGGATAACGCCAATCCCCTCCCCCGCTGGCACACCGCGTTCCCTGATATCATCACCGCCAAGGGGCATGACGGGCAGATGCCATTCATTGAGCCGCCTGTAGGCAGCCTGATCAACCGTGCCGGACTGCCTGATCGCGCTCATGGCGTATCGGCTGGCGAGGTCTTCGGGGGCCTGCTCACCCGATCGCAGAAGTGGCCAGGCCTGTTGTTGCCAGTCCCCCCCTTCCAGGCTTCCGGCATCAACGGCATCATCAGCCAGCGCAAGTTGCCGTGCCTCCCGCCGGGACAGGCGCAGCCGGGTTGCTGTTGCCTGCCTGTCCGCACCAGCGATAATGAACCCCAGCCGGAGCATGGGGGCATCAAACCCTTTCAGCGCCAGCAGTGCCTGCATTCCATCCAGTTTGAAACCGCCCGGGGCGATCAGGCGATCAACCCCGGCCCGCATCATTGCCTTGAGGCCGGGGAGGTGACCAGCGGCCATGATGCCGCGCATCTCATGGCCCATTCTTTCGCCTGAAATCCGGTCAAGATGCTCGGCCAAAAGCGTGATCGCCTGCATCGCCTCCGCATCAGGGGCGGTCTTGCCAAAGCGGGAATAAAACCGGAAAAACCGCATGATCCGCAGATAGTCTTCACGTATTCGCGTCTCCGCATCCCCGACAAAACGGACAATCCCGGCCTTGAGGTCAGCCAGCCCGCCAAACGGGTCATGCAACTTGCCGTGGTGGTCAAGCGACATGCTGTTGATGGTGAAATCGCGCCGTCTTGCGTCTTCGGTCCAGTCTGTACCGAAACGCACCTCGGCATGCCGGCCATCGGTGGTGATATCCTCCCTCAGGGTCGTCAGTTCAACAACAGGCCCCGGAGTTTGAGGGGAGGGGTGAGGGGGATTTTGAGGCGCAACCACCGTCACCGTGCCATGGGCTATGCCTGTCGGGATAACGCGCAATCCCGCCCCTTTCAGCACCCGCACCACATCATCAGGGTGCAGCGTTGTCGCCATATCGATATCGCCCGGATGATCGCTTTTATCATGAAGCAGCACAGCATCACGCACCATCCCGCCGACAAACCGCGCCTCACCGCCAGCATCGGTGATGGCTGAAATAATCCGGGATGGCAGGGGGGCTGACAGCAACCCAACAGCGATTGAGCCATTCAAATCAGCGTTTACGCTCATTGGCTTTCCGGCTGGTTGAACTTGCCTGGCTTGATTTCACCGCCTTCGATTGTGGCGGGTTTGTAATCGGCATCTTTCGGCGACCGCTCATGATCAGCCAGCAGAAACAGCCCGATCACCAGCACCGCGATGCCAGCTGCCCATGGTATCAGGCTGATGGCGGGTTTATCCTCCACCAGCGTTGTCTCAGATTTCCTGCTGCGGCGGGCCAGCAGAATACCGATCGCGGCCCCCACCAGCACAGCCAGAAGCATTATGGCGTATCGGGTCATGCTTCACGCTCCTTTCTCGGTTGAGGGTATAGCAGCCTCGCCCATTGCACAATCAGCCGGGCTGTTGCCCCCCAGATGTATTCATGGTCATGACGGATTGTCCATGACTGATAGGCTTTGCCCTGATAGTCCCGCATCACCGACAGATGATTGGCGGGGTTGAGCAGGGGCAGCACGGGTTCGATCAGGATCCGGTCAACCTCACCAGGGTCGGGGGTGAGGCACAGATCACCCGTCACCCGGCCGAGGACAGGGGCAATATGGAACCCCGCCGTTGTCACCACCCCGGGCAGATAGCCGATAACCTCAACGCATTCACGGGCCAGGGTGATTTCCTCAAAGGCTTCACGCATGGCGGCCTCTGCCGGGGTTTCAGCGGCTTCGATACGGCCGCCGGGGAAACTGATCTGACCGGCATGATGGCGAAGATGATCAGCCCGCCGGGTCAGGATCACCGATGGCCCGTCCTGTTCGTGATCGATCAGGCCAACCAGCACGGCCGAGGGCCGTGATCCGGCCGGGGCGGGATCAGGTTCGGGTTTTGCCACTTCAACCAGTTGTTGCCAGCTGGTCATCACGCCCCCTCATTGTCGGCATCACCGGCAAGCGGGAAAAATTGCCCATAACTCATTACCCCGAAGACACCATCCCTTTCTTCGGCGTGTTCAACCATGTCATAGAACGCCTGCCGCCCGATCCGGGCATCCAGCCTGCCCCTCAGGCGGATATAGGGGCGCGGTTCATCGGCATTGGCCCCTTCCTCAACCCTCAGGGGGTGTTCTGCATCCAGCGGGACCTGTTCTTCGGTATTGGTGACAAAATCGATTGTCTGATCCGCACCATCGCCGTTGATCAACGCCGTGGTGGCAATAAAGGGGGCATCCTCAACCTCAATCCGGCCACGCTCACCCGGGTTGACCAGCCAGTAGCTGCCATCAGCCAGCCGCAGCATCAATCCGGCCAGCATACGCACCAGCGCCGTTCGCTGCATCAACCCGCCCTGATGGAACCAGTTGCCGTCACGATCTATACGAATCCCGAAATCCTGCACCGCCATGCCCTGGTCCTCAAGGCGATGATAAATCTGTTCAAGTTCCTCGGTGGAGAAGGATTTGCGCAACGGTTTGGCCATAAGACTATTCTAGCGGTGTTGGGAAAAAACAAAATGCGAAAAAATTACAACTTTTAAGGGAAATTTAACCCTTTTTGCATAAGATACTCCAAACAATAGAAAAGGTAGTGCCATGTGGTCTCGACTTGGCAAAGGGTTAGTCTCTTCCAATCCGGGGAATTCTGCTAAAAAAGCAAAGTCTCCCAGCACCTACAAACGTGGTCAGGGCAGGCGGAAAGCCGACACGCTCAACTCCTCCAGCAGGGCCACCACTATTCTCAAGGCGATGAGCAATCATCAACGCCTGGAAATCCTGTCAAATCTGATGAATGGTGAGGAACGATCCGTTTCCGAACTTGAAAGCACGCTGAAAACGCTCAGCCAGTCTGCCCTGTCGCAGCATCTTGGCCGTTTGCGTGATGCCCGTATCGTCAAGACAAGGCGCGATTCCCAGATGATTTTCTATTCGCTTGAGGATGAATGCGTTCAGCAGGTCATGGAATTGTTGTCCAGCCTCTACACCGATGACCCTGCCCTCATCAACAAACCCGATTCTGGTAAATAGATTTTCTTCAGGCAATGAGGTTTTCTCCGGATTATTCACTCGCCCGTCCAGCACTTTTCTGGTAGGTGATGGGTAGTTGAATAAGTGACATAAAATCCATGTATATCTATCTTCCGATTGCCGAAATTTCGATGAATGTGTTTACCATCATCGGGCTTGGCGGCATGGTTGGTCTTCTTTCCGGCATTTTTGGTGTCGGCGGTGGTTTTCTGATGACACCGCTGCTGATTTTTCTTGGGGTGCCTGCACCGGTGGCCGTGGGGACTGAGGCCAATCAGATCGTGGCATCATCCGTATCCGGGGTTCTCGCCCATTTTCGGCGTGGCAACGTCGATATCAAGATGGGGCTGGTGCTGCTCGCTGGCGGTCTTTTCGGGTCCACCATCGGGGTGGCACTGTTTGCGCTCCTGCGTGAACTTGGCCAGATTGATGTTGTCATCAAGCTCAGCTTTATTGTCTTCCTCGGGATCATCGGGTCGCTGATGCTGTTTGAGAGCATCCGGTCGATCCTGCGCGCCCGCCTCCCCGGCGCACGGCGCGGCAAGCTGCATCAGCACAACTGGCTTCATGGCCTGCCGTTCAAGATGCGGTTCCGTAAATCAAAGCTTTATATCTCCGCGCTGCTGCCGTTTCTGGTGGGTGCGCTGGTTGGCGTCCTGTCGGCCATCATGGGTGTTGGCGGCGGGTTTATCATGGTTCCGGCGATGATCTATCTGCTCGGCATGCCTACCGCGGTGGTGGTGGGAACCTCCCTGTTCCAGATTATTTTTGTTACCGCCAACGTGACTTTCCTGCAATCGGTTCAGACCCAGACGGTGGATATCGTCCTTGCCGGATTGCTGCTCTTCGGTGCGGTGATCGGCGCCCAGTTCGGCACGCGCATTGGTGCCATGCTCAAGGGCGAACAGTTGCGCGGCCTTCTCGCCCTGATCGTCCTGATGGTCTGTTTCAAGCTGGTGCTGGATGTTGTCCTGACCCCGGATGACCTGTTCTCGCTGGAGATTTTGCGATGATGCGCTGGCTGATGACCACCATGCTGATGCTGACGATTGTCTTGCCCGGGGCAACGGCACAGGCCGCGCTGGTGGCTGATCTTGACCAGAAAGAGGTTCAGATCAGCACTGATTTCAACGGTGCTGAGCTGCTGCTCTTCGGTGCGCTCAAGCTGCAGGATGATGACGGCATTGCCATTGTTGTTTCAGGGCCACCGAAATCCGTTGCCGTTCGCCGCAAGGATAAGGTGGCCGGAATATGGATCAACACCGAATCGGCAACACTGGTCGGTATTCCCAGTTTCTATCACATCCTTTCAACCCACCCGATTGATGATATTGCCCTGCCCCTTGAACGCCAGAAAACGCGCCTCGGCTATAACTACATTCCCTTCAAGCTGCAAAGCGGATCACGGATTGACGAAGGTGATGACAAGGAATGGCGTGAGGCACTGCATCGCAACATGGAAGCAAACGGTCTGTGGGGCAAGGATGTCGGTGATGTGCGCATGCTCGAAAACGCGCTGTTCAGGACCAACGTTGTCCTGCCCGCCAATATTCACCCTGGCCAGTATGAAGTCCGCATCCTGCATTTCCGTGATGGTATGATGATCAACGAAGAAATTTCAATGATCGATGTTGTCAAATCAGGCTTGAGTTCAGGGATTTATAATGTAGCCCATAGCTACGCGCCCTTTTATGGTATATTCGCAATTGTTTTCGCTGTTGGTGCTGGCTGGCTGGCCGCTGTTGCATTCCGCCGCTAGCAGGCTGATCAATTCCGGGGGGAATTCATGGTAGATCGACGCAAATCCCAGGCAGGGCAGGAAGACGGCAGGGTCTTTCTGGTGGTTGTTGATGACAGCGAGGAGCTGCATCAGGCGCTTTATTTTGCCTGCCGCCGGGCCAAGCGCCTAAATGGACGAATCGCGCTCATGTACTGTATTCGCCCGGCCGAGTTTCAGCATTTCGCCGGCGTTGGTGAGCTGATGCGTGAGGAAGCCCGTGAACAGGCTGAAAACATGCTGCGGGTCAACAGCGAATGGGTCCATGACCTGACAGGGAAGAACCCCATGGTCTACCTGCGCGAGGGCGACCCGAGGGTTGAGGTGATCAACCTGATCAATGAGGATGAGCAGATATCCATCCTCATCCTGGGTGCCAACACCAAGGGCGACAGCACCGGCCCCCTGATCAGCTACCTCACCACCAAGGGTGCGGCTGAATGCCCGGTGCCGATCACGATTGTGCCGGGCAACCTGTCGGATGAAGATATCGACCGGCTGACCTGATCATCTGGACGGGATGCCTGAAATGCCGCCTCCCCCGATTAAGACCAAACCCCGAATAGTCATTGCCGGGTTTCAGCACGAAACAAACCGTTTCGGTGCCACCAATGCCGCTTTCAGTGATTTTGAAATAGCGGATTCGTGGCCCGGTATTCTCTATGGTGATGCTGTGCTTGAAGGGCTGAAGGGGTCAACCCTGCCGCTCTGGGGTTTTGCAGACGCTGCCCGGGATGAGGCTGAACTCATCCCCGTTCTATGGTGTTCGGCCGAACCCTCCTCCCTAGTGACGGATGATGCATGGCATCGCATCACCGCAATGATCCTCTCCGGGATTCTCACCGGGATCAGGGCTGGGATCAGGGATGCAGGGGGCATAGACGGGGTTTACCTTGACCTGCATGGTGCCATGGTGACCGAAAGCCATGATGATGGTGAGGGGGCGTTGCTCCAGCTTATCCGTAATGAGGTTGGCCCTGATCTGCCGATTGCCATCAGCCTGGATAATCACGCCAATATCAGCCTGGCTATGGTAGAGCTGGCGAATGCCATCACCGTTTTCAGGAGCTACCCTCACCTCGATATGGATATAACCGGGGCGCGGGTCTGGCCCATCATGAAAGCCCTGATTGCAGGGGAACGCCCTGCGGCTGCCCTGCGCAAGACGCCTTTCCTGATCCCGCTGCACGAACAGTTCACCGGCGTTGAGCCATTGTCACGCCTTTACGGGGAAATAGCCTCCATCTCCAACCCTCCCCATTATTGGGCGGAGCTTGCAACGGGCTTTCCGGCATCGGATACCGCTGAAACAGGCCCGGCCATCGTGGCCTGGGCTGAGGATCAGCACGCCGCCGATACACTGGCGGATCACCTGATGCAGCTGTTGCTGGAGGCCGAACCCGAATTTTCCAGCTCGATCCTGTCCCCTGATGAGGCGGTGGCAACGGCCATGGCCCTCACCGCATCAAATGATGGCCCCGTGATCCTCGCTGATATTGAGGATAATCCAGGGGCCGGGGCAACCTCGGATACAACCGGCCTGCTGATCGCCATGGTGGAGGGCGGGGCCAAAAATGCCGTGCTGGCCATGCTCAATGATCCCGAAACAGCGGAAGAGGCGCATCAACGCGGTGTCGGCGCGGTGTTTGATGCCCGGCTTGGCGGCAAATCAGGCCCCCACCCGGCCCCGTTTGAGTGCCGCGTGAAAGTCGACGCATTAAGCGATGGCCGTTTTGATTTCAGTGGTGAGATGTATCGCGGCAGCACCGCCGATACCGGCCCCTCGGCATTGCTATCCATTATCAGTGATAACGCATCGGTGCGTGTGGCGGTTTCCAGCAAGCGCTGCCAGTGCCTTGATCAGGCTGTGCTGACGCATATCGGCGTTGAGCCGCGCCATCAGCGCATCATCGCGGTCAAGAGCACCGTGCATTTCCGTGCTGATTTTGACCCGGTGGCAAGCCAGGTGATCACGGTCGGCAGCCCCGGCCTGAACCCCTGCAATCATGATACCGCCGGGTTCACCCGGTTGAGGGAGGGCATTCGCCTCACCCCCATGGGCAAGCCCTTCATCAAGCAGTAAGCCTGAGTATTACTGGATCAGAATATGAGGGGCAGCGTTCCAAGAATAAAAAAAGCGCGGGCAAAATACCCGCGCTTTCTTATTCAGTGTAATGCCTTTGGATTTAGACAGCCCACCAACGCTTGCAAGCGCGGGAGTTATCAAGCATCCAGAGGTTACCGATGACATTACCATGGGCAACCTTATCGTTATGGGCATCAATGTAGTTGGCGAACATTGGCAGGATCGTTGCGCCCTCTTCGGAAATGATCTGCTGCATTTCATGATAGATTTCGCGACGGTTATCGCTGTTCAGTTCACCACGGCCCTGGATCAGGAGATCCTGGAAACGGGCATCGTCCCAACCGGTATCGTTCCATGGCACACCGCGTTCGTAGGCGGTCTTGAACATCCAGTCTTCGGTCGCACGACCTGACCAGTAGCACGCACACCATGGCTTTTTCAGCCATACGTTTGACCAGTAACCATCCGAGGCTTCCTGAACAACGTTGATGTTGATCCCGGCTTCCTTGGCTGAGTTCTGGTAGAGCAGTGACGCATCAATGGCACCGGAGAACGCAGCTTCGGCTGTTGACAGATCAATGTTGAGGGACGTCATGCCAGCCTTCTTGAGGAAGAACTTGGACTTGTCCGGATCATATTCGATCTGTGGCAGGTCAGCAGCGAAGTACTGGTTGGCCGGACCGACCGGTGAATCGTTACCGACAGCACCGTGACCCTGCAGGATCTTGTCGACCATTTCCTGACGGTTACAACCGTACTTGAGCGCCTTACGAACATTAATGTCGTTGAATGGCTCAACAGCAACCAGCATCGGGAAGGTGTACTGGAGGTTACCAGTCACTTCGATGATGGTGATGCTAGGGTTGGCCTTCAGCAGCGGGATGGTCTTCTTTTCGAGAGCGTTGATCGCATCAACCTGCCCCGTCAGGAGGGCGTTGGTACGGGCGGAACCGTCATTGATGGCGATGGCTTCGATTTCATCGAAATAACCGCTGTTATCGGCAAGGTGGTGATCATCGACACGCTTGACCACGCAGCGAACGCCCGGGTCAAAGCTGACAACACGGTAAGGACCGGTACCAATGCCCTTGGCAATGGCTTCATCGATCATGCCCTCAGGGTACATCAGGATGTGGTAATCGGACATCAGGAAGGCAAAGTCAGCGTTGGAAGACTTCAGCGTCAGCTGAACTTCGTGGCTGCCGAGCTTCTTCATTTCCTCGATGTCGGCGATGATCGGCTTGGCGGCTGACTTGGCGCCTTCCTCAACGTGGATTTGCAGCGAGGCGAGAACATCGTCAGCGCCGAATGATTTACCGTTGTGGAATTTGACACCCTTGCGCAGCTGGAAAGTCCAGACCTTGGCATCAGGAGATGCGGACCAGCTTTCGGCCAGCTCGCCCGTCAGGTCACCGTTTGATTCAACCTGGGTAAGGCATTCAAAAACACAACCATGACCCATGTTGATCATGTACTGGTCAGAGTGGGTACGGCCGTCCCAGGTGTCCGAAGTGTTTGCACCCTTAAGACCAAGGCGAAGAGTCCCGCCCCGCTTGGGTGTGGTCATTGCAGATGCACCGGATGCGGCGAGCATACCCGCAGCAGCAGTACCCTGCATCATTGAACGTCTGCTAATATTAAATTCCATGATTTCCTCCGTGATTTCAGCAGTGCTGTTAATTAATCATTGTTGACGAGTATGAAATGATTATGACAGTACGTCAATTCCCTGCCATCTTACTGACCGCCGCATCGCCGATATTTTCGACTCCGCGCTGATCAAGTAATTCATCCAGCCAGTTTTCATCCATTTCAGGCACAGAACTGAGCAACAGATCGGTGTAAGGATGATGAGGCGGCTTGAACATCTTGTTCTTGGCCCCGCTTTCAACAACCTCCCCGTCCTTCATCACCACCACTTCATCAGCGATGGCCCGGACAGTGGAAAGGTCGTGGGTGATAAACATATAGGCCAGGTCCATCTGGTCCTGCAGCTTGGCCAGCAGTTTCAGTATCCCTTCCGCAACCAGCTGGTCCAGCGCGGAGGTGACTTCATCACAGATGATAAACTCAGGTTCAGCGGCCAGCGCGCGGGCAATCCCGATACGCTGTTTCTGGCCGCCGGAAAGCTCGGTCGGCAAGCGGTTATAGTACTGGGCCGGATCAAGCTCGATCTGTTCCAGCAGCTGGAACACACGTTTCTTTTTCTCATTGCCGGTGAGGCCGAGATAAAACTCAACCGGGCGGCCGATGATCTCACTGATTTTCATCCTCGGATTGAGCGCTGTATCCGCCATCTGATAAATCATCTGGATCTGCCGCAACTGTTCCCGGTTGCGTTGCCTGAAACTCGCCGGCAGGGGATTGCCGTTGTTCAGCACCTGCCCTGAAAGCGGGGGCAGCAACCCGGTGATGCAGCGCGCCGCCGTCGATTTGCCTGAACCTGATTCGCCCACAACAGCAACCGTGCGGCCCCGGTGGATATCAAACGACACCTCCCGCAGAACCGGCGTTGTGGCATAGGCCGCCGTGACGGACTGGAGCGAGATCACCGGCACTTCGCCTTTCTTGGCGAGGGGCTTCTGCTTGCGCTGGAAACTGCGCACTGCCCAGAGTGATTTTGTGTACTCTTCCTTGGGTGATTTCATCATTGTGCCGGTGGCGGCTTCCTCGACTTCATCACCCCGGAACAGGACCTTGATCCGGTCAGCCATCTGCGCCACCACCGCCAGATCATGGGTGATGTAGATCGCCGCCGTGTTGAACTGGGAGACGATATCCCTGATCGCGGCCAGAACCTCAATCTGGGTGGTGACATCAAGTGCCGTTGTCGGCTCATCAAAGATGATCAGGTCGGGGCGGCAGGACATGGCCATGGCGGTCATGGCCCGCTGCAACTGGCCACCCGAAACCTGGTGCGGGTAACGGAACCCGATTTCTTCAGGGTTGGGTAGCCTCAGCCGGTTATAGAGATCAATCGCGTCTTCTTCGGATTGCTGTCTCGGCATCACGCTATGGACCATCGGCGCTTCACTGTGCTGGCGGATGATCCGGTGCGCCGGATTGAACGAGGCGGCGGCGGATTGCGCAACATAGGCGATACGCTTGCCCAGCAGCTCCCGCCGGATTTCAGGCCCGGCATCAACCAGGTCAATCCCGTCAAAGGTCACCTCACCACCACGGATATGGCAGCCATCCCGGGTAAAGCCCATGGCGGCAAGGCCAAGGGTTGATTTACCAGCACCACTTTCCCCGATCAGGCCGATCACCTCACCCCGATGCAGATCGAGGTCAACGCCGTTGATGATCGGCACCTCGGTTTCATCAGTGATGCCGATGATGTTGAGATTGCGGATACGGACAAGTGGCTCTTTTTCGGTCATCGCTTTATTCCTTCAATCCTGAGGAGCGGTGCAGCATCCAGTCCACCACGAAATTGACCGCAACCGTCAGCAGCGCAATCGCACCCGCGGCCAGCAACGGCAGGGCAGCGGTCAGCGGGCTGAAGGCCGCGAAATTGATAAACTGGGACAGATCCTTCACCATGGTTCCCCAGTCAGCCAGAGGAGGCTGAATACCAATACCGAGGAAGGAAAGCGCCGCAATCGTGAGGAACACGAAACAGAAACGAAGCCCGAATTCAGCCAGCAGCGGGGCATAGGCGTTGGGCAGAATTTCCCTGAAGACAAGATAGCTCAGGTTTTCGCCACGCAGTTTTGCAGCCTCAAAGAAATCCATCACCACGATGTTCATGCCGACCGCACGGGACAGACGAAAGACACGGGTGGAATCCAGCACCGCGATGATGAGGATCATGTAAATCGTGATCAGCCAGCGTTCAGATCCGGCCCATGCCGTGGCAATCGTCATCAGCAGGAGCGCAAAGATCAACTGCGGGATCGCCATCAGCATATCGACAATGCGCGACAGGAACTGATCAAACCAGCCCCCCAGCGTCGCCGCCAGAAAGCCGAGCGAAGCGCCGATGAAAAACGCAAGGCAGGTCGTCACAAACGCGATGCCAACGGTATTCTGGGCGCCAAATATCAGCCTCGATAACAGATCACGGCCAATCTGGTCTGTCCCAAGCGGGTGACTGGGGTCACCCCCCAGATCAGGGTTACCGCCCGGCAGCAGGTTGATCCGGTCAAACACCTCAGCCTGACCGTAAGGGGCGATGATATCCGCGAAAACAGCGACAATCACATAGATCAGAATGGTGAGAATCCCGAAGGATGCCGTGATCGGCATCTGCCGGAACATCTTCCGTGACAGCTCTGTCCCCACGCTCCGGCCAAGGGCGCGGAAAATGAACCCGGCAACCCCGAACATCACGATGCCGTGCAACAGCCACGCCAGGAAAGGCAGGCGTGTCGAGCCGAGGAGTGAGATCGACTTGAACCATTCGGGCATATTCGCGCCCATCAGAAAGCCGACATAATAATCAACGAGCAGGACCAAGACCGTGGCCAGAATATAGTACCCGAACATCCCGACCGTGCCGGTATTCTTGATCCAGTCCTGCACCCGCCCGGTGCCAAGGCCAGGGAGCGCCCTATTCAGCGCAAGGCTGGCCAAAAAGCCTCCCCCAACCCAGATTGCCAGTTGTGTCAGCATCCTTCTATTCTCCTATTTAGGGTGCCGCAGGCGCGGGTTCGAAAGGATCGCCATGATATCGGCGGTCAGGTTCAGCAGGATATAGGCCGCCGCGAAGAGCAGGCAGCAAGCCTGCACCACCGGGATATCCCTGATCTTCACGCTGTCAACAAACAGCTGGCCAATCCCCGGATAGACGAACACAACCTCAACCACCACCACGCCTGTAATCAGGAAGGCCAGGTTGAGGGCAACCACGTTGATGATCGGGGCCAGCGCATTGGGCAGGGCATGAAACAGGATCACCCGAAACGGGCTGAGGCCCTTCAGCCTCGCCATCTCAATAAAGGGTGACGCCAGCAGGTTGATGATCGCCGCCCGTGTCATCCGCATCATATGCGCCGTGACCACCAGGGTCAGGGTCAGGGCAGGCAGCATCGAACGCTCCAGCCGATCAGCGAAATCCATGCCGTCATAGATATTGGACAGCGATGGCAGGATCGGGTTCAGCACGGCCAGGATCAGGATCAGGATATAGGCGAGGAAAAACTCAGGTGAGGAAATTGAGGTCAGGGTGGTGATATTGGCGACCCGGTCAAAGATCGAATTGCGGTACAGCGCCGCCAGCACCCCGATCAGGATCGAAACCGGCACCGCGAATAACGCCGTCACGCCAGCCAGGAACATCGTGTTGTTGAAACGCGGGGCCAGCTTGTCAGCCACCGAACCGAAATTGGCGCTCGCCGTGGTGCCGCCGTAAGAGCTGAAATTCAATTCGGCAAAACTGTTGCCGAAATCGCCTTGCAAGACCCCGAAGAGCCAGGTGAAATAGCGTTCAACCAGCGGCTGGTCCAGCCCGAGGTCACGGCGGATAGCCTGCACGGCTTCGGGTGTTGCGCCCTGTCCCAGAATGGCCTGGGCAAAATCGCCCGGCAGCAGGTTAACAGCACCAAAAATCAGGATGGAGACCATGAGCATTGTCAGCAGACCAAGCCCCAGTCTCTTGATAATAATCAGCCCAATACCGGCCACGAATTCCCCCTTTATTCGGTTATTCTGGTTTCACCGATTGCAATGAATTACAGAACCACCAAATTAACCCTAACCTAGTCTGCGAAACTGTAAACCCTCTAATTGGCACTTTAGGGTATTTCCCTGATTATCGTTTTTGTTTTCCGCATGATGCGGAATGAACAACGCCCATCATGCGGCCATCAACCCCCGGCCAGCTCAAGGTCATTCCATGTTGCGGAAACCCATTCCCTGATGGTCAGGGCCTCGAGCCAGCGGTTGGACATCTCACGGCCATTGGCATCGGTCATGGCGTATTCGGGTGGACCCAGCTCACACAGAAAGATGCAATCACCATCATCGTTGCGGTTGCGCCAGTCTGCCAGTCCTTCACGCCACCATCCCCGGAACAGATCAACCCATTTCTGATGCTGCGGGAAATCGAGCTGCAACTGAACCTGCTGGCGGCTGGCCACACGCCCCTGAAAACTGTCGGACCGGTTCAGTATCCGGCTGATCATGGCCATTTCATGCGGTTGCAGCGGATGCTTGAATTCGCGGTCGACAACAAAATGCGAAAGATCGGCGCAGAGCCGCATTTCAGGGATGGCATCCAGCAGGGCCAGGGTCGAAAACAGATCATTGGTGATGCAGTTGCGGTGGGTTTCGAACTGGACCGGAATCCCCACCTCATCCGCCATGTCCATCCAGCGCCGGATCACCGGGATCATCCCGTCAACGGTGATCGGCATCACCTGCCCGATCACATCAACAAAGGGGGCGCCGAAATCCTTTGACATGATCAGCGTTTCACGCAGGCTTTCAATCGTCTTCGGGAAAGCCACGATCAACGGGGTCAGGCCGACACGCTGCATGATCGGGTAGACTTCACGGGCCTGGGCCACGTCACCGGCCCCCAGATCGATTGCCATGCCGTCATAACCGGCATCAGCAACCATATGGCAGATATCCTCATAGGGCAGGACAGTGCCGCTATCATCATGCGGCATCATCGCCCATAACGAGGTATAGAACCGGAGCTGGCGTGCCATCGCCTGATCAGGCTTCCAGCTTAACGGTCTGGCCCTTGGCGGTTGGTACAATCCAGACTTCGTTATAAGGATAAAAATCCTCGTTATTCATCTTCAGCTGGCGAAACGCCTCACGCTGAAATTCGATCCATCCCATGCGGTGAACCGTGTTGCCGGCATCGGCAATCTTGCGGTCCAGCTGCTTGAGCTTCCAGAACGGCACGGACGGGAACAGGTGATGGGCGGTGTGATACGGCATCTGCCAGCACAGCCAGCGCATGAAAAAGTTGGTACGGGTTGAGCGGGTATTGTTGAGAATATCGTTGTTATGGCTCAGGCCAAGATGCTCGATCGTGTTCTGCATCTGATGCACAGGCTTGGTCAGCACCATCGGGATCAGCCAGAACGTCAGGGCCGCCCAGCTTTCCAGCCAGATCGATCCTCCGGCAATCACAGCATAGCCCAGCACATGCAAGCGGCTTTCACCAATGACCCGGGCTTCTTCGTTCTGGTGGATGTAAGGCTCAATAATGATGCCCCGCGCCCGCCGGACAATGCCGAAAATACGGTTGCGCCAATAGGTCAGCCCGCTCATCCAGAGCAGGAAAGTGCCGAGGGTGTAGGGATCACGCACCAGCTCCCCATCCTTGTTCCAGTCCTGGGTAAAGCGATGGTGGGAGTAATGCATGATCAGGTCGAAATCACGCGGGAACAGCATGAAGAAACCGATCACCCGGCCAAAAAATTCGTTCAGCCCGCGGGTACGGAACACTGTCCAGTGCGACAGCTCATGCTGGGCTGCGTAAAGAAAATTGAGGGAAACGCCCAGGCAGAACCCCGTTGCCAGAACCCACCAGCTACCAAGGGCCAGGAAATGAGCGTAGCATAGCACGGCGATCAGCCCGATATGGCTGGCCATCTGCATCAATCCTGCGGCATCCGATCGCTCATTCAGTCGCTTCAGTTCCGCTGGCTCAACTATCTTTCGTCTTGAGAATGTCTCTTCCATCTCATGCCCCTGTTGGTACTGTATTGTGGTGGTTCGGGGATGGTAATCCCCCTATAAAATTTCAACACATAATTTCCTCTTTATGCAAGCAATAAAAATATTATGATGCATCTTCCCCTGTTCAGGCAGGGAAATATTGATCTATGACAAATCACCCGGAGAAATCACATGCTTGCCGCAATCTACCGAAGTAAAGGTTCCGCCCGGGACGTGCTGGAAATCTCGGAAATCGAAACCCCTGCCCCGGGTCCGGGGGAGGTTCGGGTCAGGCTCCACGCATCGGGCATCAACCCGTCTGATGTAAAGATACGCGCCGGGGTCAGCGTTGGCGGGATGGCCATGCCCTTTCCCGCTGTCATCCCCCATAGTGATGGCGCGGGTGTTGTTGATGCCGTGGGTGATGGCGTAACCGGCATCAGGGTCGGTGAGCGTGCCTGGGTTTACAACGCCGGCTGGAAACGCGCCTTTGGCACAGCGGCTGAGGCCGTGACCCTTCCCGAAGCACAGGTCTGCCCCCTGCCCGACCCGATCAGTTTTGCCCATGGGGCCTGCCTCGGCATTCCGGCCATGACCGCGGTTCATGCTGTCATCAAGGGCGGTGATCTGAACGGCAAGACAGTGCTGGTCAGTGGCGGCGGCGGCGTGGTTGGCCGCTATTGTATTGAGATGGCCCGTTATGCGGGGGCCAGCACAATCATCACCACCGCCTCAACCCCGCTGTCGCGGGAAACCGCTGCCAAGGCCGGGGCCGATATCGTGCTGGATTACAAGACCCCCGACCTCAAGGCTGAGATCATGGAGGCTTCAGGCGGCATTGATCACGCTATTGAGGCCGAATTTGGTGTCAACGCCGAAATGCTGGCTGAGGTGATCAAGCCATGCGGCAGTGTTGCGACCTACGGCTCTGCGCTTGATAAAACACCGACCCTGCCGTTCTATGGCTTCATGTTCAAGAATATCAGCCTGACCATGATGATGGTCTATATCCTGGATGCCGGGGATCGCGCCAACGCCGTTGCGATGCTGACGCGCATGCTTGAAGATGGCGGTATCACCGAAAATATTGCCCAGACCCTGCCGCTGTCGGAATGCGCCGCCGCCCATGAAAGCGTTGAGGCTTCCAACAAGAGCGGGTCCGTCATCCTCGACTGCTCCTGATCAATCCGAACAAAAATGGGGGGCGCTATGCCACGCAATGTTCTCATCACCGCTGGCGGCTCCGGCATCGGCCTTGCCATGGCAGAGGCCTTTATGGCGAAAGGTGATCATGTCGCTGTCACGGACAGTGACCCCGCCGCCATCGCAGCCCTCGCCGCGTTGCATCCTGAACTATTGGCGCTGGAGGCTGATGCCTCATCGGAAGGGGCGATGCAATCTGTCTTTGCCGCCCTCAAGGAACAATGGGACAGGCTGGATGTTGTCATGGCCAACGCCGGTATCGCCGGGCCAACCGCAGCGATTGAGGATGTTCAGCTCACCGACTGGCAACGCTGCATCGCCGTCAACCTCGATGGTGCGTTCCTCACCAGCAGCATGGCCGCCGCCTGGATGAAACCGCAGGGCAGCGGGGTCATCACCCTGACATCATCCACCGCCGGGCTGTTTGGCTATCCCTTCCGGTCGCCCTATGCCGCCGCCAAATGGGGCATCATCGGGCTGACCAAGACGCTGGCCATGGAACTGGGCCCCTTTGATATCCGCGTCAATGCGATCTGCCCGGGTTCGGTTGAGGGTGACCGCATGGACCGTGTCATCGCCAATGAGGCCAAAGCCCGCGGTATCACCGAGGATGCCTTGCGTAAGGGCTATGGTGATCTGGTTTCCCTGCGCCGGTTTGTTACCCAGGAGGACATTGCCAATATGGCGATCTTCCTCGCCTCCCCCGAGGCCCGTAATATCACGGGAACGGCAATGGCGGTGGATGGCCATACCGAACGGGTCACG
>NTKX01000014.1 GCA_002457135.1 SAR116 cluster bacterium MED-G04 | reverse complement strand
CGGTCAAAATCAACCGGCAGATCAGCCCCGGCACGCGAGGTCGCCACAGGGTCAGGCAGGCGAATATCCAGAAACGGGTTTTCATCAACGAGGGAGCGGGCAAGGCTGGTGATATCACGCCCCCGCAGGGACAGCACCGTCATGGTCTGGCGCAGGGAAGCGTTCATCCCGAGGCGCGGTTTTTGTGTCAGGCTTAACCCCGGGCCAGCCATGGTCAGCGGCGTCCCTCATCATGCATGATCGCGCTGATGATCAGCCCCATGCCGATAAAAACCGTCATCAGGGCGGTACCACCATAGGAAATCAGTGGCAGCGGCGCCCCCACCACGGGCAGAACACCGGTCACCATGCCAACATTCACAAAGACATAGAAAAACAGCATCGTGGCCACCCCGATCACCACCATCCGGGAGAAATTGAGGCTCAGCGACAGGCCGGTGCGGATCATCTGGAAAATCAGCAGGGCATAGAGGCCAATAATGAAACTGCACCCGAGAAAACCGAATTCCTCCCCGATCATGGTGAAGACAAAATCGGTCTGTTTTTCGGGCAGGTAGTTCAGCCTGCTCTGACTGCCCTGAAGGTATCCTTTGCCCAGGAACCCGCCTGAACCGAGGGCAATCTTGGACTGGATGATCTGATACCCGGCACCCAGCTGATCAGCACCGGGGTTCAGAAACACGAGGATACGGTCTTTCTGATATTGATAAAGCTGCGCCCAGATCACCGGCACCGCCAACAGGATGGAGGCGATGACCACCCCGATCATCCAAGACGGGATGCCGGCAATAAAGACAACCGCCGCCGCTGCGCCCAGCAGCATGATCGCGGTGCCGAGGTCCGGTTGGGCCAGCACCAGCCCGAACGGGATCAGCACAATCGCCAGTACCGGAACATAACTGCGCAGGTAACGGATCATGTCAGGGTTCATGTCATTGAACCACGCCGCCAGCAGCATGATCACCGCCAGTTTGGCCGGTTCCGACGGTTGCAGGTTGAACCCGCCGACACTGATCCAGCGCTGAACGCCGCTGCCGGAGCCGATAAATTCAACCAGCACCAGCACCAGCACGGCCAGCAGCCACCCCGGAAAGGCAAATCGCTGATAAAACCGGATCGGGACAGAGGCCACCATCACCATCAGCACAAACCCCGCCGCCAGCCTGATCAGGTGTTTCCACGACCACGGGGACCAGCTGCCGCCCGCTGCCGAATAGAGCGCAAGCACCCCTATCCCGCCCAGCAGCATCATGATCACCAGCATGACCCATGGCAATCGTTTGAGCGACTGGACGAAACCCGTTTCAATCGGGTCAGGGTAGACCGTGGGGGGTGGACGCTGGCTTAACATCAGGCCTCATTCTCCAGCAACCAGGACATGACCTGCCGCGCAACCGGGGCCGCCGCACCGGAACCGCTGCCGCCATGTTCAACCACAACCGAAATCGCATAGCGCGGGTCATCATAGGGCGCATACCCTGTGAACAGCGCATGATCCCTGAATTTCCAGGGCCGGTCCGCGTTATCGGTCACGCCCTGTTCGCGTTCAGCCTTTGAAATCGCCCGCACCTGAACCGTTCCTGTCTTTCCGGCCATGCCGCTACCGATGGTGAGGTCATGCCTGCGGGCGGTTCCCTTATCGCCGTTCATCACCCTGCGCATGCCTTTGCGAATAACCTTGAGCGCGTAGGGGTTGATATCCAGCGGTTCAAATTCAGGGACATAATCGGTTTCGGTGATGCGGGGCATGACCCGCATCTGGCCGCTGGCCAGGCGTGCCGTCATGACCGCCAGTTGCAGCGGGGTGGACAGAACATAACCCTGACCGATGGAGGCATTGACGGTTTCACCCAGCGTCCAGACACGGCCGATTTTTTTCTTTTTCCATTCCTTGGTCGGCATCAGGCCGTTTTTCTCACCCGGCAGGTTGATGCCCGTGACATCCCCGAAACTGAGCCGCCTTGCCATTTCGGCAATCCGCGTGATCCCGGTTTTCAGCCCCAGCTCATAAAAGAAGACATCGCAGGATTGTTCAATCGCCTCAACGATATTGACCGAGCCGTGGCCAAATTCCTGCCAGCAGTGAAAATCCTGATTACCCACGGTTTTATGGCCGGGGCAGGAAAACCGCGTCTTCTCATTGATAATCCCGGCCTCAAGCGCGGCCAGGGCCACCGCCATCTTGAACGTGGACCCCGGCGCATACTGGCCGGAAAGCGCCCGGTTGAGCAGAGGCTGGCGAGGGTTGTTGATCATCAGCTGCCATTCGCTGGAACTGATCCGGCCCGAAAACAGATTGGGGTCAAAGGTCGGGGCCGAGGCGAGGCAACGCACGGCACCGGTTTTCACATCAACCACCACCACGGAGCCCGATTCCGGCGGCACGATCCTGCCCTTGCTGTCGATATAGGCGAATTCTTCGGTTTCAGGCAGCATCAGGCCCAGTTCAGGTTGCCGTTCAATGGCGCGTTGCACCCGCTTGTCACCCCGCGGGATCGGTGTGTTGGAGCCGCGCTTGAGCGCACCCAGCGCCGCCAGTTGCAGGTCCATGTTGGCGGTCAGCCGGACATCACCGCCCGACAGCGATTCTTCATCAATCGCGGTGCGGATCGGCCGCCCAAAGGCATTGACAAGGATACGTTCCCGCCCCGGCTCACCACGGAGATTTTTCTCAAAGGCTTTTTCAGCCCCTGATTTGCCGGTGTTGATTGCCGCCAGCTCACGCGTTATCGCGCCTGAATTGATCTCGCTCTGCGTGACCCTGTTGACGTAGCCGGTAACATGCCCGGCCAGCAGCCCCTGGGGGTAAATCCTTTTTTCGGTTTTCTCAAAACTGACGCCGGGGAGCTCGGGGCTACGCACCACCAGACGGGCCACCTCACGCTGGGTCAGATCAGACCGGATCAGCACCGGCAGAAAAGACGGCGTTGAGCGAACCTCCTCAAGGATCGCGGTGATATCGTCTTCCTCAAGGGTGATCAGCTCCGACAGGATGCGGAGGATATTTTCAGCATCCCCGGCATAATCGGGAATGATGCTGAGCTGATACGCCTCAGCGTTGCCCGCCAGCAGCCGCCCGCCAGCATCATAGATGCGGCCCCGTGACGGGGTAATCAGCCTGAAATCGTATTTATTGCGATCGGAAAGCGTGCTGTATTGCTGGCCTTCGATCATTTGCAGGTAATACAGTCGCGCCGCCAGCCCGCTGACCAGCACACCTTGAATCCCCCCGAGAATGAGGGAACGGCGGCTCAATACAGCGTTGTATTCGCGGCTGCGCTTGGTGATCATCGAACCTGCTCCAGTATGGCGGCAAAACCCATGATGAGATGATACATCCAGTTCATCATCGGGAACATCAGAACAGTGAGGCTGAACTGAAACAGCAATGGCTGCAACGCGGGCAGGTTGCCTGTAAAGGCCACGATAACCGTCAGCATGAACAGCATCATCGCCAGCATCATGATGGTGAATTCATACCAGATTGACCCGCTTTCGGTCTGCATCAGCATCGGCCGGCGAAACATGATCCAGCAATGCGCCATCACCATCAGCGCGGAGGTGTAGCCAATCGGGTTGGCCTGGGAAAGGTCATGCACAACACCAACCAGAAAAACCGAAATCAGCGGCATGATCGCCGGATGATAGAAACACAAAACGAACAGCATGGTGAAGGAGAGTTTCGGCACACTGCCATAAAGCGAGGGGAAATAGCCCAGCCCGTTTTCGGCCATGCTGAACGCAAGCAGACCGACAAAGGCGAGAACCTGACCCAGCAGCTTGCTGTCATTTTTCTGGTCGATCCCGCTCACTGGTCGCCCTCCTCAGCCGTCACGTCACTGCTGGTGCGCTGGCCGAGGGCATTAAGCCCCTCGAGCGAAAACCCGCTGTCATCCACAGGCAGGGGCTGAAAGCGCTGCTCTTCGATAGCATCAACCGAATAGCCCGGGTCCCTGTCCATGGTCAGGATGGTCACAAAGCTGAGCCGTTGCAAATCAGCCACGGGCCGCACTGAAATCGCGTTGCTCTGGATTTTTTCAATCCGCCCCACCGGGATACCAGGCGGCAACACACCGCCATGCCCCGAGGTCTGGATCAGGTCACCCACGGAAACGCTGGCCTCGGTCGGCAGGAATCGCAAATCCATCCGCTTGCTGTTCATCCCCACCGTGATAGCTGGCCAGGATGAGGAAGCGAGGATAACCGGCACCATGGCGTTGATATCGGTGATCAGCAGGATCTGGGCGTGTTTGGGGCCGACATCAACCACCAGCCCGACCAGCCCGTCGGTGGTGGTGACGGCATTGCCCTCCCTGATACCGGAACGTTCACCGACATTGACCATCACCGAATGGGCGAAACTGTCCGCATTCACCGCCACAACCCGTGCCGAAACCGGGGTTGTGGCATCGGGGATGATGACCCCGCTGACGGAACGCAACTGGCGATTTTCGCTTTGCAGGATTTCCGCACGCCGACGCCATTGCTTGAGGTTTTCGATATCTTCCTTGAGGCGGACGTTTTCCTGCCTGAGATTGGCAACCGAAACCATGCTGTCGAGCATGGAATGAACGGCCCTGAACGGCACCGAGGCGACATCCGCCACCGGCACGGTCAGCCCGGTCAGGATTGACCGCACGGAATGCATCACCGCAATATCGGCCTTGCCCACCATCATCAGCAGCAGGCAGAACACGAACAGCATAGCATGGGTCGTGAAGCTGTTTGATTTACGGCTTCTTTTCCGGTTGACCGGTCCCCGTGCCATCCCGCCCCCTAGGCGCCGACAAGGACATTCTGCAGGGTGCGCATTTCTTCAAGACAACGCCCTGTGCCAAGCGCAACGCAGGTGAGCGGATCCTCGGCAATGGAAATCGGCAGGCCGGTTGCATCACGCAACACGGTATCGATTTCAGAGAGCAGGCTGCCACCGCCGGTCATGACAATGCCCTTTTCGACAATGTCAGCGGCCAGTTCAGGTGGTGTCTGTTCAAGCGCAACCTTGACGCCTTCGACAATCTGACGGATGGAATCCGACAACGCATCGGCAACCTGTGCCTGGGTGATGGTGATTTCCTTTGGCACACCATTGACCAGATCACGGCCACGAACCTGAATTTTCTGCCCGCTGGTCCCCTGGGGTTTGCAGGCAATCCCGATTTCCTTTTTGATCCGTTCCGCCGTGGCCTCACCGATCAGGAGGTTGTGGGTACGCCGCATGTAGTTGATAAGGGAGTCGTCAAACTTGTCCCCGCCAACACGGACAGAATGGGCATAGACGATATTGCCCAGCGACAGGATAGCAACCTCGGTCGTGCCGCCGCCAATATCAACGATCATCGAACCCGATGGTTCGGTCACCGGCAGACCGGCACCGATTGCAGCCGCCATTGGCTCCTCAATCAGGTAGACACGGCGGGCGCCCGCGCTTTCAGCAGATTCCTGAATGGCCCGGCGTTCAACAGCGGTCGAACCCGAAGGCACGCAGATGATCACCTGGGGGCTGGATAACGGCATCGATCCGTTAACCTTGCGGATGAAATGCTTGATCATTTCTTCGGCGACTTCGAAATCAGCGATGACACCATCAGCCATCGGCCGAATAGCGCGGATGTTGCCCGGTGTCTTGCCAAGCATGACCTTGGCCTCATCACCGACAGCCAGCACCTGCTGCTTGCCACGCAGGGTAGCGATGGCGACAACAGACGGCTCATTGAGAATGATCCCCTTGCTCTTGACATAGACCAGCGTGTTCGCTGTCCCCAGGTCAATGGCGATGTCGGATGAAAAAAGCCCGCGAATAAGACCTATCATTTAAATTTTCCGGTAAACGGTCCCCTGAATGGTGTTCTGGCATTGTGATGCCGTTGGTATATATGCCGTTTGTGCGGACCTGTACCTGGCCCTTATCTCCGTTACTTGTAAAACAGAAATATGGCCAAATCCAGCACCACGGGGATCATATTGACCCTTCATGGCGCTGGATTCAAGGAATAATCAGTTTTTGGACTTGTCGACCAGGCGGTTTGCACCGATCCATGGCATCATGCCACGGAGGTTTTCACCGACAGCTTCGATGCGGTGTTCGGCGGCCTGGCGGCGCATGGCCTTGAACGAGGACTGGCGGGCCTTGTTTTCCAGCATCCAGTCACGGGTGAACCGGCCAGCCTGAATATCATCGAGAATTTCCCGCATTGCCTTGCGGGTTTCATCAGTGATGATCCGTGGGCCGGAGACATATTCACCGTATTCGGCCGTGTTGGAGATCGAGTAGTTCATGTTGGCGATACCGCCCTCATAAATCAGGTCAACGATCAGTTTAACCTCATGCAGGCATTCGAAATACGCCATCTCAGGGTCATAGCCAGCATCGACAAGGGTATCAAAACCGGCCTTGATCAGCTCACACAGGCCGCCGCAGAGAACCGCCTGCTCACCAAAGAGATCGGTTTCGCATTCCTGCCTGAAGCTGGTTTCGATCACGCCGGACCGGCCGCCACCAATGGCAGAGGCATAGGACAGGCCGATATCATGGGCATTGCCGGAGGCATCCTGATGGATCGCAAGCAGGCAGGGAACACCGCCACCCTTGACGTATTCACCGCGAACCGTATGGCCGGGGCCTTTCGGGGCGATCATGATCACGTCAACATCCTTGGCCGGGACAATCAGATCAAAGTGAACGTTGAGCCCATGGGCGAAAGCCAGGGCAGAACCGGGGCGCATGCGGCCAGCGATTTCGTCTTCATAGATTTCGGCCTGAAGCTCATCAGGGGTCAGCATCATCAGCACATCGGCCCATTCGGCGGCCTCACTGACGGACATGACGTTGAAACCGGCTTCGGCGGCCTTGGCGCGGGTTGATGAACCCTCGCGCAGGGCGACAGCAACTTCGGCAACGCCACTGTCCTTGAGGTTGGCGGCATGGGCGTGACCCTGGCTGCCATAGCCTACGATACAGACTTTCTTGGATTTGATGAGATTGACATCGGCATCCCGATCATAATAGACGCGCATAATTTACTCCTGTCTGCTGTCTAGATGGTTATTCTTCAGCACCATGGCTGATGGGCATATCGGCGGTAGCCCCCCTGGAAATAGCGGAAACACCCGTGCGGGATACTTCCATTTCACCCAGGGACGCCATGAGATCAATAAAGGCTTCCACTTTGGAACTGTTGCCCGTGATCTCAAAAACAAAGGATGAGAGCGTGCTGTCGATGGTGCGCGCCCTGAAGGTATCCGCAATGCGGAGCGCTTCGATCCTCTTTTCGCCTGAATTCACCACTTTGACAAGAGCAAGTTCACGTTCGATATGACTGCCCGACGTGGTCAGGTCACGAACGTGATGCACCGGCACCATGCGATGAAGCTGGGCCTTGATCTGCTCAATCACAAGCGGGGTGCCGATGGTGACAATCGAAATCCGTGATTGACGACTGGTTGTGTCAACTTCGGATACCGTCAGGCTGTCAATGTTATAGCCGCGACCGGAAAACAACCCGATCACCCGGGCCAGCACCCCCGGTTCATTATCAACCTGAACCGAGATGGTGTGGCGTTCTACCTGTTCTTTAATGACCATTTCTTTTTCCTAATTCAGGGCCTAAACCAGAACCATGCCTTCTTCGGAGACAGGCTTGGCCGCCTTGTCATTGGGGCCGAGCAGCATTTCATTATGCGCCGCACCGGACGGGATCATCGGGAAGCAGTTTTCTTCCTTGGCAACGCGGATATCAGCCACGACAGGGCCATCTTCGGCCAGCATCGCCTCAATCACGCCATCCAGATCATCAACCGTGTTGGCCCTCAATCCCTTCATGCCAAAGGATTCAGCCAGTTTGATGAAATCAGGCAGGGATGCGGAATAGCTCTCGGAATAGCGGCCACCGTGGATCAGTTCCTGCCACTGGCGCACCATGCCCATCCATTCGTTGTTGATGATGAACATCTTCACCGGCAGGCCATACTGGGCCAGGGTCGACATTTCCTGCATGTTCATCATAAACGATGCTTCACCGGCAATATCAATGACCAGGCCATCAGGGTTACCAACCTGAACACCCATGGCGGCAGGCAGACCATAACCCATGGTGCCAAGCCCGCCGGAGGTCATCCAGCGATTGGGTTCATCGAAACCGAAATACTGGGCCGCCCACATCTGGTGCTGGCCAACCTCGGTGGTGACATAGACTTTCTGATCACGGGTCATTTCCCAGAGCCGGTGGATAGCGTGCTGAGGCTTGATCACCTCACCCGTCTGATCAAAGCTGAGGCAGTTGACCTTCTTCCAGTTGTCAATCGCGCCCCACCATTTATCCAGCGCGGTCTTGTCAGGCTTGAAGCCCATGGATTTCAGCTCTTCGACCAGCATGGTGATGGCGCGGCCGGCATCAGCGATAATCGGCAGATCAACCGTGATGTTCTTGTTGATGGATGATGGGTCAATATCAACATGGATCCGCTTGGAATTAGGCGAAAAATCACTGGTACGGCCGGTCACCCGGTCATCAAAGCGCGCCCCGAGGTTCAGCATCACATCACAGTGATACATCGTCAGGTTGGCTTCATAGGTGCCGTGCATGCCCAGCATGCCGAGAAAATGTTTATCCGTGGCGGGCAATGCACCCAGCCCCATCAGCGTCAGCGTGGTCGGAAATCCGGTCAGGGCAACGAGTTCACGCAAGGCATCCGATGCTGCCGGGCCGGAATTGATGATCCCGCCACCGCCATAAATCACCGGCTGTTTCGCCGAAGCCAGCATTTCAGCAGCCTGCCGGATCAGCGCACGTTCAGGTTCAACCTTCGGCTGATAACGCCGTTCGGTCACGCCAGCAACCCGGTCAGGGAAGACTGTCTCAGCCAGCTGGATATCCTTGGGCAGATCAATCACCACCGGGCCGGGGCGACCCTTGGCGGCAACATGAAACGCTTCACGAACCGTCGGAACCAGTGCTTCCACCGTTTTGACGAGGTAATTGTGCTTGGTGCAGGGACGGGTGATGCCGGTGGTGTCAGCCTCCTGAAACGCATCGTTACCGATCAGGTGGGTTGGCACCTGCCCGGTCAGGCAGATCACAGGAATGGAATCCATCAGCGCATCGGTCAGCCCGGTCACCGCGTTGGTGGCCCCGGGGCCGGATGTCACCAGCACAACACCGGTTTTGCCGGTGGAGCGGGCATAGCCCTCAGCCGCATGGACAGCAGCCTGTTCATGCCGCACCAGAATATGGCGGATAGAGTTGTTCTTGAAGAGAGCATCATAAATCGGCAGCACAGCACCGCCGGGGTAGCCGAAGATAACCTCAACCCCCTCTTCTTCAAGGACTTTCAGGATAGCTTCCGCCCCTGTCATCGCCCTGGTTTCATCATTCTGTTCAGCCGTATCAGCCTTGGCCGTCATCTCATCACCTTTTCGTCTTCACGTGCGGTCAAATCGTTAAGCAAGAAAATCCCCGATCTCAATGACCGGGGGCAAATATTCCGCTGCACGGTCAAGTGATCGCGCCTTATTCAAATCCCATAGATGCCAGATCAGGTCAACCCCTTAAAATAACTTATGGTAAGATTTTCGGTAAAAAACTTTCCAAAAATTGCGCGGTCTCATTTCCGTCCAGTGTTGCCTCAGCCCGGTACTGATTTCGGAACCAGGTCATCTGCCGCTTGGCCAGTCTGCGTGTATCCCGGCAGGCCAGTTCCACCATTTCATCATGGGTCATGCTGCCCTCCAGCATGGCGAGAATGGGCGGCAATCCCACCGCTTTCATGAGGGGCAGGGACGGGTCTAGCTGGCGCGATGCGATGGCTTTGGCCTCATCAATCGCGCCTTGTTCCAGCATCTGCGGGAAACGCCGGTTGATGCGGGAATAGAGAATATCCCTCGGCGGTTCCACCTTGATGCACAGAAACGACCCGGGGATCATGCCTTCGGGCCTTGTATCCTGCCATTGGCTGAGCGGCTGGCCTGTTGCCATAAAAACCTCCATCCCGCGGATCAGCCTCTGGCTGTCGCCATCGTCCAGCCGATCCGCCAGAACCGGATCATGGAGCCTGAGTTCAGCCCTGAAGCCAGCCCCGCCCATTTCGGCAAGCATGGCGGTGGCCTGTTGCCGGATAGCCCCCGGAACATCAGGCAGAGGGGCTATCCCCTCCATCGCGGCCCGCAGGTACATTCCGGTTCCGCCCACCAGCATGGGAACGCGCCCCCGCGCCCTGATCCCGGCCACGCGACCCCGCGTATCATCCAGCCAGCGCGCCATGGAATGACGATCAGCCCCGTCGATCATGGCATAGCCATGGTGCGGCACCGCCTGCCGGTCAGCCGCATCAGGGATCGCTGTCAGCACCGGCAGATCACGATAAACCTGCATGGAATCGGCGTTGACAATCTCCCCCCCGATGAGGGCCGCGATGCTGAGTGCAAGCGCCGATTTACCGCTGGCGGTTGGCCCGGCAATGACCACGCAAGGGGGAATGCCAGTATCCATATCAATATTATTGTCAGTATCAGTATCAATAGTAGCCATGGGGGGTGGAAGTTCCCTGTCAACGCCGGTAAAGGGTCCAAGCCCCCTTATAGACATTTTTCCACTGATACGCGATAACGTGTTGCCATGAAGCAGATAGCCCTCCTTTCCGCCACCCACGCCCCCGGTCTTGGCCCCGATGCCGAAGCTGCCCTTGGCACGATCATTGAGGCGGCGGGCGGCAAGCCCGGCCCCTACCGATGGCTCAGCCCCGGCCATGCCCTTGAGGCTGAGGTTGAGGGTAACCCCTCACTCACAAAGGCCCGGGAAATGCTGGGGGAAATGCTGGGGGAGATGATGGGCGGAATACCGGCGGATATCAATTTCATCCCTGCCGACGGTCGCCGCAAAGCCCTCATGATCGCGGATATGGACAGCACCATCATTTCATCTGAATCGCTTGATGATCTGGCTCGCCTCGCGGGCAAGGGTGATGAGGTTGCAACGATTACCGCACGGTCGATGCGGGGGGAGCTTGATTTTTCCCAGTCGCTCAAGGCCCGTGTCGGCATGCTGGCGGGAAGCCCGACCAGCCTGATTGACACCATTATTGCCGAGGCTGAATGCAACCCGGGGGCAACCGAACTGGTGACAACCTTGAGGAGGCATGGGGTTCGAACGGTCCTGGCCTCAGGCGGGTTTACCTTTCTGACCGAAGTGATCGGCGGCAGGCTCGGCTTTGATGCCCATTTTGCCAACACGCTGGTGGTGCGTGACGGGGTGATAACGGGTGAGGTAACCGACCCGGTGCTGGACCAGCATTCCAAACGCACTATTCTGGACCGGGAAATCGAAGCCCTCGGCATCACGCCCGATGATGTCGCCACCATCGGTGACGGCGCCAATGACCGGGGCATGACCGAACGGGCCGGGATGGGCGTTGCCTATCAGGGCAAGGATGCACTGAAGGCCGTGACCCCGTATTGGCTCGATCACACTGACCTGAGGGGGATGTTGTGGCTACAGGGCTATGACGACAGCATGATCACGCGCAGCTGATTATCCCCGCGATATTGGCATGAAAAAAGGCAGGGATAACCCTGCCTTTTCTGTTTTCGGTATTTGAGGCCACCTACTCAATAGGCCCCCTATTCAATAGGCATGGCCACAAAGCGTTCCCGGTCACCACGGCGAACCAGCAGGAGGAAGGATGATTTCTTCTGTTCCTGCGCTTCGGTAATGCCTTTGGTGAGGTCAGCCTTTGAGTTGATCTGCATCTGGCCGATGCGGCGAATGACATCACCGACATCCAGACCACGTTCAGCCGCAGGGCTGCCCTCAATGACTTCGGTGACAATCACGCCGCCCAGGTCTTCGGGCAGGTTGAACTGCTTGCGGGCCTCATCACCAATGGGGGCCACGGTAAAGCCGAGGCTGCCAAAGCTTTGCGGAGCATTGTCATCAGGGCTGGCGCGACCAGTCAGGAGGCCGTTCTGTTCAGCCTGTTCCAGCTCACCCAGGGTAATCTCAAGGGCTTGCTTCTCGCCATTGCGCATCACCTCAACCTTGACGGATTTGCCAATGGCGGTTTCAGCCACGATCCTTGGCAGGCTCTTCATATCCATGATCGGCTTGCCATCAAAGCTGATGATGATATCACCCGACTGGACCCCGCCCATTTTGGCCGGACCCTGTTCATGCACCGATGACACCAGCGCGCCCATTTCATTTTCAAGGCCGAGGCTTTCGGCGATCTCAGGCGTGACTTCCTGAATAAAGACACCGAGCCAGCCACGACGGGTGCGGCCGAATTCTTCCAGCTGATCCACCACGTTGATGGCGAGATTGGCTGAGATCGCAAACCCGATCCCGACCGAACCCCCGGACTGGGAGAAAATAGCCGTGTTGATCCCGATCACCTCACCATCAAGGTTGAAGAGAGGCCCGCCGGAGTTACCGCGGTTGATCGAGGCATCGGTCTGGATGAAATCATCATAGGGGCCGTTGCCGATATCCCGGCCACGGGCCGAAACAATCCCGGCTGTGACCGTGCCGCCAAGACCAAACGGGTTACCGATGGCCAGCACCCAGTCACCGACACTGACCTTGTCGCTGTCACCAAAGGTAACGCTGGTCAGCTTTTCACCATCGGGGTTGATCCGAAGCACCGCAATATCGGTTTTCGGGTCACGGCCCAGCAGTTCGGCATCAAAGGTCTTGTCGTTATGCAACACGACCCTGATCTGGTCAGCGGTTTCAATAACGTGGTTGTTGGTCACAACAATCCCGCTTTCATCAATGATGAAGCCTGAACCGAGGGCCTGGGCCTGACGCTGGCCACCACGGTTGCGGAATTCCTCAAGGAAATCTTCAAAAGGGGAGCCGGGCGGGAATTGCGGGAAGCCATTTTCCCTGTCATCAACCAGCGTGGTGGTGGAGATGTTGACCACCGCCGGGCTTAGCGCTTTCGACAGGTTGGCAAAGCTGTCAGGGCGTTCATGGGCGCTGGCTGCTATTCCGTAGAACATGGCTACTGCCATTAATGCCGTAGCCATCACCAGCCTCATCATCGGGCGGGTGGTTTGCTGAGGGAATGCAATTATCATGGAAAAAAACTCCGTGTAGTGTTCAATTCAGTTAATTGAGCCCAAAATCATGTCATGACTGTGGCCATTATCAGGTCAGAACCGTTCATTAGCCAAAAAGGCGATGCTGAGAGGTGACCTGAGGGGAGGCTTGAGGAAAAGGGCGCTATTCGCCCTTTTCGCCTGATTTGTAGCCGAAGTAGCGGAAGAACTCACTGTCCGGCGAAATCACGAGGGACGTGCCATCATCAGTGAAGGTCTTGCGATACGCCTGCATGGACCGGTAGAAGGCAAAAAATTCTTCATCCTGACCAAAGGCATCAGCGTAAATCTTGATCGACAGCGCATCACCCTGACCACGCAGGATTTCGCTTTCACGCCGCGCTTCGGCCAGCATCACGGTCACCGTCTTGTCCGCATCAGCCCGGATTTTCTGGGCCTCTTCTTCACCCGTGGCGCGGAATTCCTTGGCTTCCCGTTCACGTTCGGATTTCATCCTGTTGAAGATGTTCTGTGACGTTGCATCAGGGTAATCGGCACGGCGGATCCGCACATCAACGATTTCAAGCCCAAGCGATTTGGCTGATCTGTTCACCTCGGAACTGATGTCCCTGATGATGGCACTGCGGGCACTGGACAGAAGGTCAACCAGCGTTGTACCACCCAGCACACGACGAACGGATGAATCGATCATCGCATCAAGGCGCTGTTCAGCCCCGCGGACATTGCGAACCGTCTGATAGAACAGCAGCGGGTCAACGATCCGGTAACGGGCGTAGGTATCAACCTCAAGACGTTTCTGATCAGCGAGGATGACTTCCTCACTATCGGATGAAATTGTCGAAATAACCCTGTTTTCATAGAACACAACGTCCTGAATAAAAGGGAGTTTCCAATTCAGGCCAGGTTCACGCAAAGTCCGTTTCGGCTCACCAAACTGGAGAACGATGCCCTGCTGGGTCTGCTCAACAATGAACAGCATGCTGAACGCAATGAGACCGAAAGCAGCAACAACGATCATGGATATGGTTGATTTTTTCATGGCTCAGTTCCCCTTCGTACGGGTCAGTTCCTGGAGCGGCAGGTATGGCACTACCCCTGCTGCACCGCCATCCTGATCAATGATGACCTTGTTGACGTTGCCCAGAATTTCTTCGAGGGTTTCAATATAAATACGCTCTCGCGTGACATCACGGTTCTGCTCATAGGCTTCGAAAACCTGACCGAAACGCGATGCGTCACCTTCGGCCCTGCTCACCACCTCGGCCTCATAGGCCTCGGCTTCGGCCACGATACGGGCAGCATCACCACGGGCGCGGGGGACCATGTCATTACGGTAGGCCTCAGCCTCGTTTTTCAGCCTGTCCCTATCCTGACGCGCTCTCTGGACCTCGTTAAAGGCATCGATAACCTGTGATGGCGGGTCAACCGACAGCAACTGGATCTCACGAATGTTGATGCCAGCCTCATATTCATTGAGCAGGTCCTGGAGCCGAGTCCGTGCCTCTGCCTGGATTTGCTGACGACCATCGGTCAGGGCAAACTGGATATCAACCCCGCCGACGATCTCACGCATCATGGCTTCAGCCGCAACCTTGGTGGTTTCCACCGGATCAACCATGTTGAAAAGGAACTGGCCAGCGTCACCGATCCGCCAGAACACCACGAAATCGATATCAACAATGTTTTCATCGCCCGTGATCATCTGGCTTTCAAACGCCACGTCACGGCGGCTGCCGCCTTCCCTGCCACTGGAACGGAAACCGACATCAATACGGTTATCACGAGTGACCTCAGGTTTAAGGACCGTTTCAATCGGGTAAGGCAGGTGATAATGCAGGCCCGGTGAGGTTGTTGAAATCCATTCACCAAAGCGCAATACAACACCCTGCTGCTGTGGATTGACACGATAGAAACCCGACAGCAGCCACAGGATCAGCAGTATCAGGCCAATAATCGTGAGGGTCCGCTTGCTGCCGAAACCGCCTGGCACCATCCGGCTGAACTGTTCCTTGCCCTGACGCAGGACATCATCAAATTCAGGTGGCTTGCCGCCACCAAAAGGGGAGCCACCGCGAGGCTGGTTAGGGCCATTCCCCCAGGGGCCACCCCCGCCATTTCCTTGATTATTCCAGGGCATTATCGTCTCCGGTCCATGGTCAATTTCCAAAATCAGTGATAACACAATAAAGAGTTGTGCTTGTAAATTCTTTCACCCCTAACATATTTGTTCATAGGACGGGGTTTTCAACCGTAACGTCTTCAAATCAACACCACCCCTTTTCCGAAGAGAGATCAACACCATGAAACTGGATGAAAGCAGCATTCTTGAAGCCCTGAAGACCGTTACTGTAAAGGGTCAGGAAATCGATCTGGTGGCGGCCGGGATCATTTCGGGTGTCATCATCAAGGATGGCAATATCGGCTTCAGCATTGAGATTGACCCATCCGAAGCGGCCAAGGCAGCCCCCCTTAAGGACGCGGCTGAGGCCGCGGTTCTGGCGCTGGATGGTGTTGCATCGGCCACCGCCATGCTGACCTCTCATCGTAAACAGCAACCGGCCCAGCCGCAGCAGCAACCCGCTGAAAACGTCATGCATGAGCCTGCGCGTCAAATTATCGCGGTTGCATCGGGCAAGGGCGGGGTCGGCAAATCAACCACATCGATCAACCTGGCGCTGGCGCTGAAAGACCTTGGCAAGACCGTGGCAATCCTGGATGCCGATATCTACGGCCCTTCCCTGCCGCGCCTGCTTGGCACCAGCCAGCGACCCAGCACCGCCAACAAACGCATCGTGCCGATTGAGGCCTTTGGACTGAAGGCCATGTCGATCGGCTTTCTGATGGAAGAGGACGCACCGACCATCTGGCGCGGCCCCATGGTGATGTCCGCGCTGGAACAGATGCTGAAGGATGTCGACTGGGGGGAGCCGGATATCCTGATCATCGACATGCCCCCCGGCACAGGGGATGCCCAGCTGACACTGTCACAGCGATGCAAGCTGGCGGGCGCGGTGATTGTATCAACACCGCAGGACCTGGCCCTGATTGATGCCCGCAAAGGGCTGAACATGTTCCGCAAGGTCAACGTGCCGGTGCTGGGTATTATTGAGAATATGAGCTATTTCATCTGCCCGAGTTGCGGTGATGAGGCCCATATCTTCGGGCATGGCGGGGCCGAGATGGAAGCCAGGAAACTGGATGTCCCGTTCCTCGGCCCGATCCCGCTGGAAATGGAAATCCGCGCCAATTCCGATGCAGGCACCCCGATTGTGGCCAGCATGCCCGATAGCAAGCATGCCGAGGTTTATCGCGGTATTGCCGCAAAACTGCTGGAATCCCTCCCCGATAGCGCACCGAAAGCACCCAAAATCACGATCGGCTGAGTATCAGGGTTGGCGGGTTATTGACCCTGCTGATCAGGTCAGCGGCGATTGAGGGTCAGGAAGGCATGGCCGGGGGCATCACCGCTTGCGGCTATGACCTCAGCCTCTTCAGATTGCCATTGATCATCCTCAAGCCCGGGGAAGGTTGCGCTTCCCTCAGGGGCGAGATCAACCTCGGTCAACTCCACCCTGTCGGTGCGATCCAGGAAGGCGCGGTAAATCTCCCCGCCACCAAAGATGATGATCTCACCAATCCTGTCATTCTTGCCGCTGATCCATTCCGCCGCCATGGCAAGCGCCGTTTCAGGGTCATGGGCGATCATGACCCCGTCAGGGCGGTAATCACGGCGGCTGGTGAGAACGATATTCGCCCGACCCGGCAGTGGACGGCCAATCGATTCATACGTCCTGCGACCCATGATCATCGGCCTGCCCATGGTCATCATCTTGACCCGCTTCAAATCACCGGGCAGATGCCAGAGCAGTTTTTCACCATCACCGATAACGCGATTACGCGCCATGGCGACAACCGCCACCAGCGGGTAGTTTTCATGTGGCATCAGACAGAAACCCTTGCAGCAATATGAGGATGCGGATCATAACCGGATATGCGGATATGGTCAGCGGTAATCGCCTCAATATCCAGGGGTGCGTCAATCAGCTCAAGTTTCGGCAGGGGGCGCGGCTCCCGCGCCAGTTGTTCACGCGCTGCATCAAGATGATCAAGGTAGAGATGGGCATCACCCATGGTGTGGACAAAATCCCCCGGCTCCAGCCCCGTGACATGGGCGACCATATGGGTCAGCAGGGCGTAGGATGCAATATTGAACGGCACGCCGAGAAAAACATCGGCACTGCGCTGATAGAGCTGGCAGGAAAGCCGGCCATTGCTGACATAGAACTGGAACAGACTGTGGCAGGGCGGCAGGGCCATCTGGTCCACCTCGGCCGGATTCCATGCCGACACCATCAGGCGGCGTGATGTCGGGTTGGTGCGGATGCTGTCAATAACCCCGGTGAACTGATCAATGCTGCGGCCGTCCGGGGCCTCCCATCGCCGCCACTGCTTGCCGTAGACAGGGCCGAGATCACCGTTTTCATCAGCCCATTCATCCCAGATCGATACGCCATTTTCCTTAAGGTAGGCGATGTTCGTATCACCCCTGATGAACCAGATCAGCTCATGAATGATTGACCTTGTGTGCAGCTTTTTGGTGGTGATGAGCGGGAATCCCTCGCTCAAGTCATAGCGCGACTGCCAGCCAAAGATGGAGATTGTGCCGGTACCGGTCCGGTCTCCCTTGCGATCGCCTTTGGTCAGGATGGTGTCGAGGAGTTCAAGATAGGGCTGCATTGGCTGCTTTTTGTTGAGTGTTGTTTGCGGGTTAGCAACCCTATCATAGCGTCATGCCCGCGGGCTTGCCAAAATCTTTTTCTCTATTGAGCGGGGCGTGATGCGATATCGCTTGGAATTTCCGCCTTGAGGGTCTATTTTAAAAGGGCTGTAAAGCTATGGCGATAAACGCATTGTGGAATAGGCAGAGCGGACCCGGGGGCAGTGCCCGGCGCCTCCACCATTAAAAGGCACCGGCAAGGGGCTTATTCTATGGGGGCGAACCAGGATCGACGCATGTAGTAAAGGCACTGTTTTCGCTCGGCATGGTACCACCGACATCGGGCCGTTGAGTAGTTGCAAATGACAACACTGCTCCGGTTGCTGTCGCTGCTTAATTGCAGTCACAAAAACCAAATTAAAGTCCAGTAGGTTGAGCCCTGCTGGCGGGGTCTTGGGCGCACCTGGCAACAGAAGCGTCCTCTTCCACCGGCCAGTGGAAGCAAATGGATTTGGGGGATATTATGGACGATGGCCAGAACACGATAACGCCGCAGATTAATTATGAGCTGCTCGTCGAGGATGCCTTGCGGGCTGTTGTACGGTCATCATTGCGGATTGCCGAGGATAATGGACTGCCGGGAAACACCCATTTCTATATCACTTTCCTGACTGATGCCGATGGTGTTGAGGTTCCTGAACGATTAAAGGAAAGTCACCCTGAACGGATGACCATCGTCATCCAGCACCAGTATTGGGAGCTGAAGGTAAAGTCGGAAAAATTTTCGGTGACACTGACCTTTGGCGGGGTTCCGGAAAAACTCACCATCCCGTTTTCGGCGGTGGTGGATTTCAATGACCCGTCGGTCGGATTCGGGCTGCAATTCGCCCATGAAGAAACCGAATCGGAAATTCAGTCCAGCGACATTCCGGACCCTGATGAAAGCCCATCGGCTGATATTGTCTCACTGGATAAATTCCGCAAGAAACCCTGACTTGAGCCCTGAATTTTTGGAGCCCTGAATTTTTGAAGCCCTGAATTGCTGAAGCCATGAATTTTTGAAGCCATGAATTGCTGAAGCCATGAATTTTGACTATACCCCGATGTTCCCCACTACCGGTGCCACAACCGAGTGGGATCTGGTGACCAGCGAGCATGTCGAGCGGGTTGAGCTTGGCGGCGAGCATTTCCTGAAAGTTGCGCCTGAGGGCCTGACGCTGCTGGCCGAACGTGCCTTCAAGGATATCTCCCATTTGTTGCGGTCGGGCCATCTGGCCCAGTTGCGGGCTATTCTGGATGACCCGGAGGCAACACGAAATGACCGTTTCGTTGCGCTTGAGATGCTGAAAAACGCTGTCGTTGCGGCTGATCAGGTGCTGCCAATGTGCCAGGATACCGGCACCGCCATCATCACCGGCACTCGGGGCGAAAGGGTGCTGACCGGCGGGACGGATACCGAGGCCCTGTCGCGGGGGGTTTATAACACCTACCTCAACAACAACCTGCGCTATTCGCAGATGGCGCCGATTTCAATGTTTGAAGAGGTCAACACCAACACCAACCTGCCCGCCCAGATTGATCTCTATGCCGGCAAGGGTGATGAATACCATTTCACCTTCATCCAGAAGGGTGGCGGTTCCGCCAACAAATCCTTCCTTCACCAGAAAACCAAGGCTGTGCTGAACCCCGAAGGCCTGCGTGAATTTATTGATGAGGCTATCCGCACCCTCGGGACCGCCGCCTGCCCGCCCTATCATCTGGCGATTGTCATTGGCGGCACCTCAGCCGAGGCCACCATGAAGACGGTCAAGATGGCCTCGGTCCGGGCGCTGGACAGCCTGCCCACCAGGGGCAGTGAGCTGGGCCACGCTTTCCGTGACCTTGAATGGGAAGACGCTATCCTGAAAATGACGCAGGAAATGGGGATCGGGGCGCAGTTCGGCGGCAAGTATTTCTGCCATGATGTGCGCGTCATCCGCCTGCCCCGCCATGGTGCATCCTGCCCCATCGGCATCGGTGTTTCGTGTTCGGCGGATCGTCAGGCCATGGCCAAGATCACCCCCGAAGGCATCTTTATCGAAAAACTGGAACGCGACCCCGCCCGCTTCCTGCCTGATGTCAGTGATGATGATAGTGATGATGTTGTCACCATCGACCTCAATCAGCCGATGGCGGATATCCTGGCCACACTGTCAAAGCATCCGGTCAAAACCCGGCTCAGCCTTTCCGGCACCCTGATTGTGGCGCGGGATATCGCCCATGCCAAATTGCTGGAACGGCTTGAGGCCGAAGGCTCCCTGCCCGACTATTTCAAGAACCATCCGGTCTATTACGCGGGTCCGGCCAAAACACCCGATGGCATGGCCTCAGGCAGTTTCGGGCCGACCACCGCGGGCAGGATGGATGCCTATGTTGAACGTTTTCAGGAGGCTGGCGGATCCATGGTGATGCTGGCCAAGGGCAACCGGGGCCGCGCCGTGCGTGAGGCCTGCAAGAAACATGGCGGGTTCTACCTTGGGTCGATTGGCGGGGCGGCGGCGAAGCTGGCCATCGATGCCATTCGCAAGGTCGAGGTTCATGAATACCCTGAACTGGGCATGGAAGCCGTCTGGAAGATAGAGGTTGAGGATTTCCCCGCCTTTATCATCATCGACGACAAGGGCAACGATTTCTTTCAGTTATAGATGATGCGCTGTAATGAGCGGGGGGTTAGCGCAGCTTGCGCGGCTTTGGCCCGCCTGTGGCCCAGTCCAGCAGCTCAATTGTATGCACCACCGGCGCTTTGGCCCCGGCCATCTGGTTAATGCAGCCGAGGTTGCCTGCCGCCACGATATCCCCGCCACTGGCATCAAGGTTTGCGATCTTGCGCTTCTGCAAGTCTTGCGAAATCTCGGGTTGCAGGGCGTTGTAGATACCGGCTGAACCGCAGCAGATATGGCTTTCCGCCGGCTCGCGCACCGAAAAACCTGCCTTGCCCAGCAATTCCTTAGGCAGCGACCGTATCCGCTGGCCATGCTGCATTGAACAGGCACTGTGATAGGTCACGGTCTTGCCCTCACCCACGGTAGGGTCAATCGGGCCAAGCCCGATGCGGTCAATAAATTCGGTGATATCGAGCGCCAGGCTGGAAATCTTGGCGGCCTCTTCAGCCAGGGTGGAATCATGCCGGAAGGCGTCCCCGTAATCCTTGACCGTTGTCCCGCAACCGGAGGCATTGACAACGATGGCATCCAGCTTGCGGTAGCGCAATTCGTTTGACCAGGCGCGGATAGTCTCACTCATCCGGTCATGGGCTGCGGTCTCATCACCGCCGTGATGGGCCAGCGCACCACAACAGGACGCACCCTTTCGCACCACCACATCAACCCCCAGCCGATTGAGCAGCCTGATGGTGGCGGCGTTGATATCAGGGTCGATGGCACGCTGGGCGCAACCGGCAAGCATCGCCACCCTGGCCCGGGCCGGGGTTTTCGTGGTGTAAAAGATGTTGTCCTTTGCGCCGGTGCGATCCAGCCTCGGGAAGGATGCAGGGGCGACTTTCAGCATCGCTGCGATCCGCCGTGGCAGAATACCGGAAAACGGCCGGATGAAACTGGCCAGCAGCAGCATGATATAGGCCAGCATCCGCCGGGACAGAACCTCAACCAGGACCTTGCGGATCAGCCGGTCAAAATACGGTCTCTTGCGGGTTTGGGCAGCATGGCGGCGACCGATATCGGCCAGATGCATGTAATCGACCCCGGACGGGCAGGTGCTCATGCACGACAGGCAGGTCAGGCAACGGTCCAGGTGATGGCCGGCAACCTCGGGGTCCTCGGCCTTGCCCTCCAGCAATTCACGGATCAGCCAGATACGGCCACGCGGGCTGTCGCGCTCATCACCGGTAACCAGATAGGTCGGGCAGGTCGCGGTGCAAAACCCGCAATGCACGCATTTGCGCAGAATATCATCAGCCCGGGCGATATCAGGCGTTGCAAGCTGTTCTTCGGTAAAACGTGTCTGCATGATCAGATCCCTGCAATCATGCGCCCGGGATTGAGGATACCGAGCGGGTCAAAACTGGATTTAATGCGGCGTGTCAATGCCTCAAGCGGCTTGGGCTGGGGGTGGAAGACAGGCAATGTCCGGCGCATCCCTTCCGGGGCTTCATGCAGCATTGCCTCACCCCCGTAATCACTCACCAGCGCACGGATGGCCGTGGCACCGGCCTGCTGGCCCGATGGGCTGCTGAGCCAGATCAGCCCGCCTCCCCAATCGGCATAGCCCCGGCAATTGGGGCGGGCGATCAGTTTATCCAGCAGCTCGCCCCCCTCAGCGGGCGGGCAGTTGATTTTCCAGATCACCCGGTTGTTCTGGCGCGGCATCAGGCGGGTTTCACGAATTTCTGCCTGAAGCGCATCCGACAGGGCATGATCCGTCACAACAGGGGTCTTTTCCGTCATGGCGTAGAGCGCATCACTGCGGGCCTTGACCGATGTTTCAAACCCTTCCAGCCTGATCACCGCCACCATGCCGGTGCGGGCAAAATCGCTGAAGGGCTGATGGCTGGAATAAACCGCCAGTGATGCCGGGATCATTGCCGCTGCGGACGGTTCATGCGGGCTGGCAAAGGCCGCCTCAATCACCGATCGTGCCTCCATCGCATCGGCACAGGCATAGAGCAGGCTGGCGGAAGTTTCAGGCTTTGGCATGGTCTTGATCGTGACTTCATGCATGATCGCCAGCGTCCCCCATGACCCTGCCATCAGTTTGGACAGATCATATCCGGTGACGTTTTTCATCACCCGGCTGCCCGACTGGAAGAGTTCAGCACGCCCCGAAACAGCCTTGAAGCCGAGCAGGTAATCGCGCGCCGCCCCGGCGGTGAGGCGGCGGGACCCTGAAAGATTGCTGGCCAGAACGCCGCCAATTGTCCCCATCGCGTTGGCGAGGCTATCGCCCCCCAGCACCGGGTCAAAGGCCAGAATCTGGTTATGCTTGTCCAGTTCCTGCAAGATGGTGGCCAGCGGTGTTGCCGCCTTTGCGGTCAGCACCAGTTCATCGGGTTCATACATGGTAATGCCGTCAAGGCCGCTAAGATCAAGCCTGCGGCCACCATCAACGGGACGGCCGAATTGCCTGCGGCTCCCGCTTCCGGTCACCTCAATTGGCAGGCTTTCAGCCGCAGACTGGGTCACGGCCTCCAGCAGCTCGGTTTCATCACCGACCTTGATAATAATATCATCCCCGGTATTCATCATGCTCAGAACCGCGGCAAGTCAGGATGCGGCATCTGCCCCTTGTGAACATGCAGGCGGCCGAGTTCAGCGCAACGATGCAGGGTCGGGAAAACCTTGCCCGGGTTGAGCAGATGATCAGGATCAAAGGCGCATTTCAGGCGTTGCTGCTGTTTCAGGTCAACTTCGGTGAACATCTCACCCATCAGATCACGCTTTTCGACACCGACACCGTGCTCACCGGTGAGGACACCGCCCAGCTCAACACAGGCCTTGAGGATCGCGGCACCAAAGGCTTCGGCGCGTTCAAACTCACCTTCATTATTGGCATCAAACAGGATCAGCGGATGCAGGTTGCCGTCACCGGCGTGAAAGACATTGGCAACACGCAGACCGAACTCATTGCTCATCCGTTCCATGCGGGTCAGGATTTCAGAGAGCTGGCGGCGCGGGATGGTGCCATCCATGCAGAGGTAATCCGGTGAAATCCGGCCGATTGCAGGGAATGCCGATTTGCGCCCTGCCCAGAACAGCACGCGCTCTTCCTCGGTCTCGCTGATGCGGATGGAGGTTGCACCATTACCCCGGACGATTTCTTCGACCCGGCCGCATAGTGACAGGACCTCGGCTTCGGGTCCGTCAAGCTCCACAATCATGAGCGCGTCGGCATCACGGGGATAACCGGCATTGACGAAATCCTCGGCCGCCTGGATGGCTGGCCTGTCCATCATTTCCATGCCCGCCGGGATAATGCCCTTGGCGATGATATCCCCTACGCTTTGACTGGCGCGGGTCACGCTGTCAAAACCGATCAGCAGGGCCTTGCGGATCGCCGGTTTCTGCAAAATGCGAACCGTGACTTCGGTAACGATACCCAGCAGGCCTTCGGAACCGGTCATGATGCCGATCAGATCATAGCCGTGGTTATCCAGCCGCTTGCCACCAAGCCGCAGGATTTCACCATCCATGGTCACCATCTCAAGGCCAAGCAGGTTGTTGGTGGTCAGCCCGTATTTGAGGCAATGCACACCACCCGAATTTTCAGCCACGTTGCCGCCGATTGAACAGGCGATCTGGCTGGACGGATCAGGCGCGTAATAGAACCCCTTGCCCTCAACAGCGTTGGTGATGGCCAGGTTGGTCACGCCGGGCTGGGTAACAACAGCGCGATTTTCATAATCGATTTCGAGGATACGATTCATCCGGCTCAACCCGAGCAGCACACCATCAGCCAGGGGCAGCGCCCCGCCCGAAAGCGAGGTGCCGGAGCCGCGGGGAACGATCTTGAGGCTGTTTTCCTGACAATATTTCAGCACCCGTGAAACCTCTTCGGTGGTCGCTGGCAGCGCAACCACGAGCGGGCTCTGGCGATAGGCGTTCAGCCCGTCACTTTCAAACGGGCTCATCGCGTTCTTATCATCGATCACCCCTTCAGGGCCAAGAATAGACAGAAGATCGGCAGCGATAGCCTCACGGCGTTCAATAACTTCAGCATTGGGGATTGGCATTTCCATCCCGAGAACCTCATGTAATAATATTAATTGGAATTATTATAGATAGTACAGGTTCGGTGATGTTTCCATAAAAAAACCCGGCTTTTGCCGGGTTTCGTGAAAATCGTGGATCAAAATCTGCCCTGACGAGAATAAAGCCCCGCCCCGGAACGCCTTAGCCCTGGCGTGCCTTCATGCGCGGGTTCTTCTTGTTGATGACATAGAGACGGCCGCGACGGCGCACAACCTGGCAGTTGCGGTCACGGGATTTCAGCGTTTTCAGCGAACTTGCGACTTTCATGGTAAAAACTCTCTCTTCTTGGTGCCGGGGTGTATACCACAGCGAGAATAAGCCGTGTATATACCGTCAACAGGCGGCATGGGTCAACCCCCACCGCCCATAAAATCCGGCCTAGTCCTCAATGGCCGGGAAGGAGACACCGCAACCGCCAATCGAGCAATACCCGCCTGGATTTTTATGCAGGTATTGCTGGTGATAATCCTCAGCCAGATAATAATCCTCTGCCAGCGCAATCTCGGTTGTGATCGCCCCGCGTCCAGCCTTCACCAGCGCTGCCTCATAGGCATCACGGCTGGCCAGAGCGGCGTTGAGCTGATCATCATTATCGGTAAAAATCGCCGACCGGTACTGGGTGCCGACATCATTGCCCTGACGCATCCCCTGGGTCGGGTCATGGCTTTCCCAGAACAGTTGCAGGATGGCATCGAGGCTGATCACATCAGGGTTGAACACGACCTCAACCACCTCTGTATGGCCGGTGCCGCCGGAACACACTTCACGGTAAGTGGCGTTGGGGGTGTAGCCGCCGGCGTACCCCACCGACGTTGTCCAGACACCCCTGGTTTGCCAGAAGATGCGCTCGGCCCCCCAGAAACAGCCCAGCCCCAGCACAATCCGCTCAAGCCCCTCCGGGTAAGGCGGGACAATCGGGTTGCCGAGAACAGCATGGGGCATAGGCTCCAGAACAGGCTCATCACGTCCGGGCAGGGCTTCCTTGCGGCCGGGCATGGAAATGGATTTCATCAGCATGGAAAACATTCAGACCTCCATCGTCGGGTTATGATCTAGATATCGTGATAAAGGGCGATTTATTCAAGATCAGGGCTGGAAACAGCCATGAGGGCATCATCAAATTCAGCATAGGATGCGATGACGGCATCACCGCCCAGCCCCCTGATCGGCACCCCTGAATACCCCCAGTCAACCAGGATTACCGGCATCCCGCAGGCCCGCGCCGCGCCGAAATCAGCCTTGCTGTCACCCACCATGACGGCATCTTCGCTTGCCACGCCAAGGCGGTTTGCCGCCTCCACCAACGGGTCGGGCATGGGCTTGCGATGGGCGGTCGTATCACCGCCGACCACCGCATTAAACAGCGGGGACCAGCCGAAATGATCCAGCACCAGATGGGCGGTGGCCTCACTCTTGTTGGTGCAGAGACCGATCCGATAGCCTTTTTCAATGAGGCGGTGGAGCATGGCTTCAACCCCCTCATAGGGCAGGGTATGAACAACAGGTTCAGCCAAATAGGCCTCACGGAAATGCCGGATCGTTTCTTCAATAAGGCCAGCATTGGCGTCAACACCAATGGCGTTCAGCCCGCGCCTGACCAGCTCCTGCATGCCGCTGCCAATCAGGGTTTCGACCTCACCCACCGAAAGCGCCTCAACCCCGGGGCTGATGCGGGCCAGCGCTGAGTTGAGGTGATGCGCAATATCAGGTGATGAATGCACCAGCGTACCATCAAGGTCAAAAATTACACCGCGATCCGTCATGATGCGTCATCAAGGAGGGCAGCAACACCGGGCAGGGTTTTGCCCTCCATCCATTCGAGGAACGCCCCGCCAGCCGTGGAGACATAATGGAAATCACCCTCAACCCCCGCGGTATTGAGGGCTGAAACCGTATCCCCTCCCCCGGCAACGGAAATCAGCCCATTCGTTCGGGTGCGCTCGGCCACATGCCGGGCCAGCGCAACCGTGGCGGCATCGAATGGCTCCAGCTCAAAGGCACCCATGGGGCCGTTCCAGATCAGGGTCCGGGCGGTGTCGATGGCGGCCTTGGCGCGCTCAATCGTGGACGGGCCAGCATCGAGGATCATTTCATCGTCACTGATCGCGTCAGCTTTTTCTGTCGTATTAAGGCTGAGGGTTCGGCAGGCGGCCCCGGCGGCAAATTCACGCGCCAGCACCACATCATCGGGCAGGATGATCGAACATCCCGCCTCCCCGGCACGGCGGCTGATGGCAGCGGCTTTATCAGTCATATCCGCCTCAACCAGCGATGATCCGATGGCAACCCCCCGGGCCAGCAGGAACGTGTTGGCCATGCCGCCGCCAACGATCAGGCTATCAACCTTTTCCACCAGATGGCTCAACACATCGAGCTTGGTTGAAACCTTGGCTCCGCCCACCAGCGCAACCAGGGGGCGTTGAGGCTCCTCAAGCGCGGCGGCAAGCGCCGCCAGTTCCCCGGCCATGAGCGGGCCTGCATAGGCAGGCAGCAACCGGGCCAGCGCCTGCATTGAGGCATGGTTCCGGTGGCTGGTTGAAAACGCATCATTGACGTAAATTTCAGCAAGCCGCGCCAGCGAGGCGGCGAAATCAGCATCGCCCTGTTCTTCCCCGGGATGAAACCGCAGGTTTTCGAGCAGAATGACATCACCATCCGCCATGGACAGGGCTACATTTTCAGCCTCACTGCCGATGCAATCGCTGACAAAACGAACCGGGCGGCCGATGGATTTTGCCAGCGCATCCGCAATCGGGGCCAGCGACATGGCCTCAACCCGCTTGCCCCTGGGACGGCCAAAGTGTGAGGCGACAATGACGCGAGCGCCCTTTTCGGCCAGCATCCTGATCCCCTCCCCGCAACGGTCAATCCGGGTGGTGTCGGTGATGCCGCCATCCATCATCGGAACGTTCAGGTCAGCGCGGAAAAAAACCCGTCTGGAGACCGCACCAAGGCGATCAATCTGGCGGGATTGCAAACGCGAAAGAGACAGGCTAGACATGGGAACATCCGAGAAGGTAATACCACTTGGTGACTATCACAGTGCCCTTGTCGAGGCAAGACGACAGCCCCCACCGAAACACGTTTCAGGCAAGACTTTTCATGACAGAACAGGACCCGATGACACGCGCTCCCTCCGCATGGGACGAATTCCTCACCGGCGTGAAGGAAGAATCGCCCCTGCTGCTGGGCGTGGTGCCGTTCGGGATGATTTACGGCGTTCTGGGGGTGGAGGCCGGGCTGGACCCGCTGGTGGTGTTTTTCATGTCCTCAATCGTCTTTGGCGGGGCCAGCCAGGTGATCGTCACCCAGCTTGCCGCCGCCAGTGCCGGCAGCCTGGTGATCGCCAGCACGGTCGGGATCGTCAACCTGCGCCACATGCTGTATTCAGCGCGGATGGTCGAATATTTGAGCGGGCTGGGGCGGGGCTGGAAAATCATCCTGTCCTACCTGCTGACGGATGAGGCGTTTTTCATTTCGCTCAACCGCATGGAAAACCGCCCCGCCGGGCCGTTCATGCACTATCACCTGCTCGGCACCGGGCTGACACTGTGGGTCAGCTGGCAGTTTGCAACCCTGGCCGGGATCGTGATTGGTGAGGCTATTCCCCCTTCCCTCGGTTTCGGGTTTGCTATACCGCTGACCTTTCTGGCGATTACCGCCCCGCAGATCAAATCCTGGCCAGCCGCCGCCGCCCTTATCACCTCTGCTGTGATGGCGCTCGTCTGTTATGAGATGCCGTGGAACCTGTGGATCATCACGGCCTCCCTTGCCGGGATGGCGGCGGGTTACATCACCGAAACCGCCCGGGCTGGTAATCAGGATGGGGACAACAAAAATGGGGCCAACAAAATTGGGAGAGGCTCATGATCTGGCTGGTGATGATCGCCTCGGGGCTGATGACCTTTGCATCCCGCTTCAGCATGATCGGGCTGATCGGCAACCGCCCGATCCCGCAACGGTTGCGGCGGCTGCTGACCTATACCGGACCAGCGGTGATGGCATCCATCATCACCCCTGAGGTGATGCTGTCAGGCGGTGAGCTGGCGATCATGGATAACCCCCGCATTCTGGCCTTTATCGGGGCGGCGGTCATCGCTGTCTGGACCCGGAACGTGCTGGCGACCATCGCAACCGGCATGGTCCTGCTCTGGGTGCTGAAGGGTGGCGTGATTTAGGTTCCCACATTAACTCTTTATTAATTTTTTTACTTTAAGGTTAGCCACCGTCATGCGTTTTGATTCCAAAGGCGCATCGACATCGTGTTTTTGTTATTTTTGCAGGAGATTGTTCCCATGCTGAGAGCATATATCGAATGGTGGCGTAAGCGCTTTATTCTGGCAATGACGGTGAAATTTCTATCCGGTCTGGTGATCGGGTTCGGGCTTGGCGTGTATTTTCTGCCGATCATTATCGCCGACAGCCCGGCGGCCCAGTCCGTGTTGCAGGCTGAGGAGGCCAAGGCCGAAAAGCAGGCTCTTTTCACCCCCGATCTGCCCGGATCAGACCCGTTTCACTGGGGTGATGGCACGCTGCTGATCTCTGATAATCGCGTTACCCTGATGGGTGAAGTGTCCCCTGGCCCGGATTACCGACTCTACCTGACACCGAGCTATGTTGAAACCGGTGCCGGTTTCCTTGAAATCAAGGCGCAGTCGAGGGAGGTTGCGCGGATCACCGGGTTCAAGAATTTTTCCTATGAAATTGAGGACGGCATCGACCTTGAGCAATACGGCGCGGTGCTGATCTGGTGTGAGCGGTTTTCCCAGTTCATCACAGCCGGTAAATTAACCAATCGGTCCTGATCACCCTGATGGCAGATATCAACTTCACCGCGCTTGCGCTGGCGAGCTTTATTTTTGCGATATCACCCGGTCCCGGGATTGTTGCCGTGCTGGCAACCTCGGTCAGCCGGGGTGCGATTATAGCGTCAGCCATGTCGGTGGGGGCGGTTTGCGGTGATATGATCTACCTCCTGCTGGCGATGGTCTCCCTCGCCAGCATTGCCCAGGGCATTGATGAGATCATGCTGGTGGTGCGGGTGCTGGGGGGTTGCTACCTCGGCTGGATCGGTTATCGCCAGATGATCAGCCCACCGCTGAATGCCGCCATGACCCCGGTTTCAGGCCGCAGCCTCGGCATTGCCTGGGGCACCGGGTTCATGATCAGCCTGACCAACCCCAAGGTGATTGTTTTCTACCTGTCGTTTCTGCCGCTTTTCATTGACCTCGGCGCGATCGACTTTCAGCAGGGGATAAAGGTTGTGGTGGTGATGTACTTCAGCGTCCTGGCAGGCCCGATGGTGGTGGTTGCCATCGGCAAGAAGGCACGGGATGTGGCCACGGGTGAAGTTTCTGGACGCTGGCTCAACCGCATCACGGGATTGATGATGATCGCCGTTGGTGTTGCCCTCATCGCCATGATTTAGGCGACTGGTTTCTAGGCGGCTGGTTTCTAGGCAACTGGTTTCTAGGCGGCGGGCTTATTGACTTTCCTGACATGGGCGAAGCGCAGCATCGATACCGGGATCAGCCCGACGTAAAGCGCCGCAATCACCACCCACAGCTCCCACGGGCGGGACACCAGTGCCGCCACCAGCAAGGCAAAGACCCCAAGCGCGGGCAAGGCCCAGGCGCGCGGGAAATGAATATTCTTGCCGGAAAAGGTCGGGATGGTTGAAATCGCGCCGGTGGCAACGATCACCAGCCAGCCTGCAACAACCGGCCATGATGACAGAAAGTCCCAGTTAAAACGGAAACTGGCCACCATCGGCACCAGCGCAAGGAACGCCGCCCCCGGGGAGGGGACACCGACAAAGTAATTCGCGGACCAGGCCGGTTTTTCATGCAACTCCGAATTGAACCGGGCCAGCCTGAGCGCGCAACAGGCGGTGTAATACATGCACCCGGCCCAGGCAAGCCGCCCGCCATCCTCGAGAATCCAAAGATAGAGCATGATCGACGGCACCACCCCGAACACCACCATGTCCGATAGGCTGTCAAGCTGGGCGCCGAAATCGCTGGAGGCCTTAAGCAATCGTGCCATCCGGCCATCAAGGGCATCCAGCACCCCGGCCAGCGCCACCAGCAGAACAGCAGCCTCCCATTTCTCAAGGAAGGCAAAGCGGATCGCGGTCATCCCGGAAAGCATGGCCGCAATCGTCAACAGGTTGGGCAGCATCCAGGTCAGGCTGATGCGGCGGGATGGGCGGCGGCCGGGCTGGGTATCATCGCGTTGTTTGCGAGGTCTGGCCATCAGCGGGTCAGCCCTTCGGTGACGGCCTTGGCCCCGCGGCCATAATCCGCCAGGATCGTTTCACCCGCGAGTGTTTTCTGGCCGGGCAGCACGATTGTTTTCACCGGCTTCGGCAACCAGACATCAACACGGCTGCCAAAGCGGATCAGGCCATAATGCTGGCCCGTTGACAGCCTGTCCCCCTCAATCGCATCACAGAGGATACGGCGGGCAACAAAACCGGCAATCTGGATAAAGCCGATTTTCTGGCCGCTATCGCTTTCCATGACCAGGCCGAGGCGTTCGTTTTCAAGCGCGGATTTATCAAGGCTAGCGTTGAAAAACGCCCCGGGAAAATAGAATTTGTCGGTGATGACACCCGCCATCGGGGCGCGGTTGACATGCACATCAAAGACATTCATGAAAATCGCAACACGGACATACTTGCCCTCAGGCAGGTCGAGTTCTTCAGGCACGGGCAGCTCATCAACGCCGATGACACGGCCATCCGCCGGGGCCACCACCAGGCCATCACGCTGGGGGGTTGTCCGAAGGGGGTTGCGGAAGAAATAGACACACCACAGGGTCAGGATCAGTGACGGGAAAAACAACATATCCCATATCAGCGTCAGAACCACTCCGATGACAGCGAAGATAGCCACAAAGGGCCAGCCTGCCGGATGGATCGGGACGAAAAGGGCTTGTCGTATAGCTTCAAAAATATGCATGGGTTTTTCCGGGCAGTGTCAGACTACAAAAATTCAGGATAACGCGTTTTCAGCGGCTTGGCGAATGGCGCTGATATTGGCGGCGTAGGATGCGGCATCCCCGCCCCTATCGCTACCTCCAAAGACAGCCGACCCCGCCACCAGCACATTGGCCCCGGCCCTGACCACAAGGGGGGCCGTTTCAGCCGTGATGCCGCCATCAACCTCAATTTCGATGGGGCGATTACCGACCATGGCCTTGACGGCCTCAATCTTGGGCAGAACGGCGGGAATGAATTTCTGGCCACCAAAGCCGGGGTTCACCGTCATCAGCAGGATCAGGTCAACCCGGTCAATGACATGGGCGATCACCTCAACCGGTGTCGCCGGGTTGATCGCCACCCCGGCCTTCACCCCCTGATCACGGATCGCGGCAAGCGACCGGTCAAGGTGGTTACAGACCTCGGCATGAATGGTGATAATCTCAGCCCCCGCGGCCTTGAAATCACCGATATAGGGGTCAGGGTTGCTGATCATCAGATGGGCATCAAAGCATTTTTGCGAATGCGAACGCAAATCCCTGATCACCGGCGGGCCAAAGGTGATGTTGGGGACAAAATCCCCGTCCATGATATCAAGATGGATCCAGTCCGCCCCGGCGGCATCAACGGCCGCAACCTCAGCCCCGAGACAGCCGAAATCAGCCGACAGGATAGAGGGGGCAATACGGACAGGGTTATCGGTCATCGGGTCCTCAGATCAGTGTTGCCATATGCACGGCGGTATCAACCATGCGGCAGGAAAAGCCCCATTCATTGTCGTACCATGCCATTACACGGCAAAGCCCGCCTTCCATGACCTTGGTCTGTTCAGCGTGGAAAATCGACGAATGCGGATCATGAATAAAATCCGATGATACCAGTTTTTCATCAGTGTAGCCAAGAATGCCCTTCAGGTTGCCTTCGGCAGCGGCTTTCATGATGCTGTTGATCTCTTCGGCATTGGTCGGGCGTGACGGCATGAATTTGAGGTCAACAACCGATACATTCGGGGTCGGCACCCGCATGGCGACACCATCCAGCTTGCCCGCCAGTTCAGGCAGGACAATACCGACAGCCTTGGCCGCGCCGGTGGTGGTCGGCACCAGGCTCATGGCCGCAGACCGCGCCCTGTAGAGGTCCTTGTGGCTGTTATCGAGCAGTCGCTGATCAGTGGTGTAGCTGTGGATCGTGGTCATGAAACCCTGATCAATACCGATATTTTCCTGCAGGACACGCGCCATCGGGGCCAGGCAGTTGGTGGTGCAGGATGCATTGGATACAACGTGATGATCGGCTGTCAGTGCATCGTGATTGACCCCGTAGACAACGGTCAGGTCAGCGTTTTTGGCCGGGGAAGAAACCAGCACCCGCTTTGAGCCACCCTCAAAATGGGCGGCGGCCTTGTCACGGTCATTAAAGGCGCCGGTGCATTCAAGGGCGATGTCGACATCCATCTCACCCCATGGCAATTCGCGGGGGTCACGGGTTGCGGTGATCTTCATGGGGCCACGGCCAGCATCAATGAAATCACTGCCAATGGAAACATCACCCCGGAAACGGCCATGAACACTGTCGTAACGGAGCAGATGGGCGAGGGTTTCGACCGGGGCTGTGCCATTGATGGCCACCACCTCAACATCATCCCTGCCCTCTTCGATAATACTGCGCAGGATCGTTCGGCCAATGCGGCCAAACCCGTTAATAGCAACACGAACTGTCATGCTTTTCCTCAAGATTGAATAGTCGAAATGACCTTGGCGGCAATGGCCGGGGCCGTGATGCCGAAATGATCATAAAGGGCTGGGCCGGGGGCGCTCTCACCAAAGCTGTTCATGCCGACAAAGCCGCCATGATCACCGGTGTATTGCGACCAGCCAAAGCCGCTTGCAGCCTCAACCGCGATGCGCGGGGCATCACCCAGAACCCTGGTTCTCCAGGCCTCATCCTGCTGGTCAAACAGCTCCCAGCACGGCATGGAAACAACCGCGGCATGAACCGAATACTGATCCCGCAGCAGGTCCGCAGCCTCCATGGCGATGCCCAGCTCGGTGCCGGTGGCCATGATGGTGGCATCACGCTTGCCCGGCGCTTCACGGAGGATATAACCGCCCTTCATGACCATGTTTTCAGTGCCGTTTTCCTGCCTCAACGTAGGGGTACCCTGACGCGACAAGGCCAGCACCGACGGGGCATCCTTGATCGACAATGCAGCCTCCCAGGCCTCGGCAACCTCAACCGCATCACCCGGGCGGAACACCATCAGGTTGGGGGTTGCCCGCAACATGGCGAGGTGTTCAACAGGCTGGTGG
>NTKX01000013.1 GCA_002457135.1 SAR116 cluster bacterium MED-G04 | reverse complement strand
AAAAGACGTGGCAAGACAGCCGGGTTGAGCCAGCGTCTCAAGACCGGAACGCAAGGCATCACGCCTGAAATTCACTCCACCCATCAACACCGTCAACACACCTGAAACAAACGATTAAAAAAACTACCGGTCAAGCCCCGCTGCCATGGCATCAATTTCAGGCATGGCGGCCTCAATACAGTCATAAAGACGATGGATTTCATCGGCGGTGATGATCAGGGGCGGGCAGACCGCGATCCCGTCAACCGGCATGGCACGCAGGATCACGCCTTTTTCCTGGAGCTTGGCCATCGCTTTCTGGGCGAATTTTTCAGCCGGATCGATTTTCTTGCGGCTGCCGGGTTCAGCAACAAATTCAAAACAACCGATCAACCCGATTGCCCTTGTATCCCCGATACTGTCATAACGATTGAGGGCCTCCATCCGTTCCGCAAATACAGGCGCGACCGACCGCACCTGGCCGACAATGTCACGTTCTTCCATCAATTGCATGGTTCTGAGCGCAACCGCCGCCGGCACCGGATGGGCCGAATAGGTATAGCCATGGCCGAACATGCCCAGCCGATTGGCCTGCTCCTCGACCCCGCCAGCGATGGCATCGGTCACCAGCACTGCCGAAATCGGCAGATAGGCCGATGACAGTGCCTTGGCGCAGGTCAGGATATCAGGCTTGATATCATAGGTCAGGCAGCCCCACATATTGCCGGTGCGGCCAAACCCGCAGATCACCTCATCAGCAATCAGCAGGATATCGTGTTTCTTGAGGATCGGCTGAAGCGCCTCAAAATAGCCCTCTGGCGGCATGATCACGCCGCCTGCCCCCATCAATGGCTCGGCAATGAAGGCCCCGATTGTATCCGCGCCTTCAACCTCAATCATGTCTTCAAGCTCACGCATGATGCGGGCGGTAAATTCGGCCTCGCTCTCCCCGTCATGGGCATCCTGGAAATAATGCGGTGAGCTGGTATGGAGCGCGAAATCGAGCGGCAGGCCAAACCCGTTCTGCACATAGGGCAATGCCGTCAGGCTGGCGGCGGCAAGCGTCACCCCGTGATAACCGCGCTGGCGGCTGATGATCTTCTTCTTTTCGGGCTTGCCGATGGCGGCGTGATAGTACCAGACCATTTTGATCGCGGTGTCATTGGCCTCGGACCCGGAATTGTTGAAGAAAACCTTGGACAACCCGTCCGGCGCGATCTGGATCAGTTTTTCAGCCAGATCAACCGCCGGGTTGACGGTTTTGCCTGCGAAACTGTGGTAATAGGGCAGTTTCTGCATCTGGTCGGTGGCGGCCTTGATCAATTCCTGTTCATTCCAGCCGAGCGAAACGCACCACAGCCCGCTCATCCCCTCTATAAACTCTTGCCCGTCATTGTCGGTGACATAGATGCCCGAGCCTGAATTCATGATATGCGGGCCTTTTTCCCGCAGCATCGCCGGGCTGGTATAGGGGTGGAGATGGTGGGCAATATCCCTGGCTTCAGGTGAATTCGGTGCAAATTCGTTCATCTGGTATCCCCTTTCTTATAATCGGCAAGTGGTCGCGAAGGGCAGGCTAGACATGCTGGCCGCCGTTGATGTGAATTTCGGCGCCGTTGACATAGGCTGCCTGCTCGGAACAGAGAAAATAGATGGTGTTGGCGACCTCCTCGGTGGTGCCAAGCCGATGCATCGGAATTTCGGGTACAAGTTCCTTTTCGGTTTCAGGGGAGAGGATATCGGTCTTGATTTCCCCCGGCGCAATGGCGTTGACGCGAACCCCGAGCGGGCCAAAATCGGAGGCCATCTCCCGCGTCAGGGAGGCCAGCGCCGCCTTGGACGTGGCATAGGCTGTTCCGGCAAAATGATGGACCCGTGACCCGGCGATCGAGGTGACGTTGACAATCGCCCCTTGCGCGTCTTTCAGCTGGCCGGATAGCCCCCTCGCCAGCATGATCGGCGCAAAGAAATTGACCTGAAAGACATATTGCCAGACCTCCATCGGTGTTTTGAGGCTGTCCATCCGGCTGTCATCGTTCATCTTGGGGGAAATACCGGCGTTGTTGACCAGCGCGTTCAGCGGCCTCCCCTCAAGGCGTTCTTTCAGCTCATTAATGCCGTTTTCAATCGATCCCGGATCAGCAAGATCGACCTGGAGGTGATCTTCAGGACCGGCGGGCCATGGGCAGTTATCCGGAAAGGCATGACGGGAACAGGTGATGACGCGCCAGCCCTCGGATGAAAAGCGTTTGACCGTGGCATGACCGATACCACGGCTCGCCCCGGTCAGAATCAGGATAGGTCGGGTATCAGCCATGATTACACCTGCAGTGTCAGGAACATGTGAAAATCTTAGCCCGTGAATTGCCAGACGGCAAGCCCAAGCAGAACCAGCCACCCTATCCCCTTCAAGAGAAAGAACAGAAAGGCACCGGCCAGAATATACTTTGCCCAGCGCCGCCAGAACGGCAGGGGTTTCTCATCGGTTGTGGCATTGTCGCCCTTTGTCATTCAGCCCCCCGGGGATCGCATCGGCGATGCATCATTAAACGGAAACAGTCTTATCTTCAGGCATTGATGTAGTCGGGCATTGGGCCCTTATTCAACGTGGTTATATCCATCCCGTCAACACCGGCGGGATCAAATTTTCGGCCGGGTGACGAAATTACTGAAAATCAACGATATCTTGATCAAAACGGTGTTGACGCATGATGTTGACGAAGCGTCAGCCCGGGTTATGTTGTGGTCATTGCAGATTTTTCCAAAAGGGCCACGATCATGCACCATGATTTTGACAGACAAGCGCTGAAAAAAGCGTTCGGCGGGTTTCCATCAGGGGTAACCGTGGTGACCACATGCCGGGGCGAAACCCCGGTCGGTTTTACGGTCAGCTCCTTTACCTCGGTTTCGCTGACCCCGCCGCTGCTGCTGTTCTGCATCGATAAAGGGTCCGATAACATCGACACCTACCGTGATGCCGACCATTTTGCGGTCAATGTGCTGGCGCATGACCACGCCAATCTGTCCAACCGTTTTGCCACCGATATGGAAAATCGCTTTGACGGGGTAGACTGGGAGATGAGCGCATTGGGCAACCCCCTCATTTCCGGTGCTGTCAGCCAGTTTGACTGCACAACGCACGACATTGTTGACGCAGGCGACCACCTCATTATCATTGGACTGGTCGTTGCGCTGGATAGCAATGATACAACCAGTCTCGGCTATTACAGGGGGCGGTATCTGGAACTGAATGCCTGAACCAGAACAACAATCTGCCGCCACCACTCCCCGCCATCAGGAAATCGGCATCGCTATTATCGGCGATGGCTACGCCGCCGCAACCATGCTGATCCAGCTTGATGAGCGCGGTGTTGACCCTGAGCGGGTGACCGTTTTTGGCGATACACCTCCTGAAAATATCCCCAATGAAAATGTATCGTTGGGAAGCGGCAAGGCTTATGGCACCGCCAACCCGAATTACCGGCTCAATGTCCGGGCCGATTTGATGAAGCTGCGCCCCGATGATGCCGAATTTTCCCGATGGGCTGAAACCGAAATTGATGACGGTGATGCCGCGACTCATGCCGGTGATTTCTACCGGCGATGTGATTTCGCCCGCTTCACGGCTGAAACGCTCACCAAATGCGCATCATCGGGGGGCTGGGGCAAGGTTCGATCGCGGGTTACGCGCCTCACCCCGGACAGTGATGGCGGCTGGCGGGTCATGACCGCTGATGGTGGTCACTATCAGGCGGGCATGGTGGTGTTGGCCACCGGCAACCCTGATGGCAACCCGTCCTTCACCCTCGACCCCCCGGCCCGGGACAGGCTGGAGGACCAGCCCTGGAAAGGGGTGTGGGACCGAACGCTCAAGGGTGATGAGCGGATCGCCATTATCGGGGGCGGGCTGACCGCCATGGATATCCTGACAACGCTGTTCCGCCATGGTCATGACGGCAAGGTTGATCTGATCACCCCGGGCGGGATGCTGCCGCCGATGCAGGCAAACTGGCCCAAGGCCGATGAAATCACCCCTGACGGGCGCGTGACCACCGCGCACCGGTTGCTGCGCCTGTGGCGGGCCAATCTGCCCGATGACGACTGGGAAACCCCGCAATGGCAATCAGCCTTTGAGGGGTTGAGGGCGTGCCTGCCCACGATCTGGCATCACTTGCCACGGCAGGAACGCATCAGGGCCGGATACCGGCTTTCCCGACACTGGCAACTGGCACGGTTTCGCGCCTCCCCCCAAACGGTTGCAGCGGCACGGGCGATGCTGAATTCAGGTCAGCTGGAATTGCATTCAGGGCGTGTTGAGGCGATGACGGCTACCGATCAACACGCCCACCTCACCCTCACCAACGGCCAGATCATGCTGGCAGACCGGGTGATGATGGCCACCGGGGCGGGGCGTGACCCGCTGGTTCAGCAATGCCATGATGATGGGCTTCTCCCCAGGGCGATGCAGGGGGTTGAGGTGGATCATGATTTTCAGGTCTATGACCATCACTGGCGGCCGACACAGGGGCTGTATGCCTTTGGCCCGCCCACGGCCTTTTCCCGGGGGGATGTGCTGGGGGCCGGGTCAATTGCGAAAGAGGCCTCTGCCCTGGCGGACAGGCTATCGGACCGGCTATCAGTCCGGATGGGGGAGGCGTTACGATGAGCGGTGCCTTCTGGGAACAGAAAACCCTGGCCGAGATGACCACAGAGGAATGGGAAAGCCTCTGTGACGGCTGCGGGAAATGCTGCGTCATCAAACTGGAGGATATCGACACCGGGCAAATCCATTACACCGATGTCGGATGCACCCTGCTGGATGGTGAAACCTGCCGTTGCCGCGATTACACCAGGCGCAAATCCATTGTCAGTGATTGCGTTATTCTGACCCCGTCGACGCTGGACCAGCTGCCCTGGATGCCCCTCACCTGCGCCTACCGCCTGCTGCATGAGGGCAAGCCCCTGCCCCGCTGGCATCCGCTGATCACTGGTCAGGCCGACAGCACCATCACATCAGGCAATGCTGTTGCCGGTAAAATTTTTCGTGAAGAAAACATTGCAGACGATGACTATCCCTATCATATAGTGGATTGGAACAACGCGACCGAATAACCGGAAAACACCATGGATAACAACAACAAACCATCAGGCTTCGGCGGCTTCAGGCTGATCTTTTTTGCCCTGCTTGCAGGGTTGGTCATTGCCGGGCTGATGATGGGGCAATCGGGCAACGTACCGGATTGGGAAAAGTGCAAGGAATCGCTGTTCCAGCAGATGTTCAGCGACCAATGCACCCCGCGCCGAGGGTTTGAACAACCCGAGCTGCCCTCCGCCAATACCGGCGGCGAGAATGTCTAGAAAAGAGGTATCGCATGTTTTTCACGCCCGGCACGCATAAGGACCACGGGCTGCCCCATAATCCGTTCAAGGCTATTGTTGCACCACGGCCCATCGGCTGGATTTCGACAATCAGCAAGGATGGCAAGATAAACCTTGGCCCCTACAGTTTTTTCAATGCCATTTCGGAAACACCGCCGATTGTCGGGTTTTCCGCATCCCCCGGCCCGAACGGGGAGAAGGATTCGCTGATCAACGCCCGTGATACAGGGTGTTTCGTGGTCAATATCGTTTCCAAAGCGCAGATTGACGGGATGAACGCATCCTCCGCCGCCCTGCCGCATGGCCAGTCCGAATTTGACTATGCCGGGCTGGAGCCGATTGCATCAAACGGTATCGCCGCCCCCAGGGTCAAGGATGCACCCTGCCAGCTGGAATGCGAGATCTGGAAAATCCTGGAATTGCCCCCGGCGCCGAACGGGGCCAGCAATCACTGGGTCATGGGGCTGGTGACCGGCATTCACATTGATGATCGCTATATTGTCGATGGCAAGCTGGATGTTGCGCTCTACAACCCGGTGTCACGGCTTGGCTACAAGGATTATGCCATGGTCGAAAACCTGTTTGAGCTGGAACGCCCCAAGTCCTGATCAGGTAATTATTTCAGGCTGCATTTATCCAGCGTAAGGGTGGCATAGCCCTGAAGCCCTGCCTCGGTCACCTTGATCCTGACCAGCCATGTATCAGCAATGATGCTGGTTTCAAACGGCAGGGTGCCGGTATGGATTTTCTCACCATTCAGATAGGCAATCCGCACTGATACAGGGCTGGATGGGTCAAACCACGGTTTATCGCGTGTTGCCTCCCGACCGGCCTGGCCCTCCATAAAGACGCGAATGCCGCCGCCGATCAGCTCGGCCATGCTCTCCCTGCCAGCAAAAAAGCTGGTGGCCACGGCGATATCCGTTGTTTCAATCGGACGGCAACGCAGCGGGCTGGAAAGCGATTTGAGGGCGAGGCTGATCTGATCTTCATCAATCCCCTTGGCGAGGTAACGCGCAACCTGCCGGTTGAGCCGTTTCTGGGCTGAATTGCCATCGGTTGTTTCAAGCAGGAGTTCGCTTTCAACGCGTTTCTGTTTTTCAGCCTGCAATTCCGATGACAGCGTGGCGAGGCGTTGTTCGAGGCGTTCGTTCTGCTGGGTCAGGCGAATGATCTGGTCGTTGCTGCTGGCGGTGAGGGCCGCCCGCTGATTAAATCCCCAGAACCAGCCTATCCAGATGCACAGTGCCATCACCGACAGTCGAACTATCGTTGAAAACAGTTTGCGCATCTCCTGTTTGCGGTAGCGTTCTGATGTTTGGAAATAATCCATACCCTGCCTCTATTTCCTTGTCTTATAAGTCCACCTCAGGATAAGAGCAATAGATACAACTTCTGGCAGTATTAAGGCATTCTTTGTCCGATGGGCGCACTTAAAGGGAAATCGAACAATCAGCACAAGGGCCGGGCCTGGCAACGCATGTTGAGCGGGAGGCGGCTTGACCTGCTTGATCCGTCACCGATTGACATTGAAATTGGCGATATTGCCCATGGTCTGGCGAGGGTTTCACGCTGGAACGGCCAGACCCGGGGCGAGTGGGCCTTCAGCGTTGCCCAGCACTCTGTTCTGGTGGAACGGCTGTTCAGCAAGATGCACCCCGGCATCGACCGTAAATGGAGACTGGCCTGCCTGCTGCATGATGCCCCTGAATACGTCATTGGCGATATGATCACGCCGTTCAAGATTGTCCTGACCGAGGACTATAAAATCATTGAGGACAGGCTGATGATCGCTGTCCATAACCGCTTTGGCCTGCCCGGCAATCTGCCCGAAAAAGTCAAGGCTGGCATCAAGCGGGCTGATAAAACCGCCGCTTACCTCGAAGCCGTGCAGCTCGCCGGTTTCAGCGAAACCGAGGCCCGCAAGCATGTTGCCCGGCCGCGTCATATACCGACAATCCGGATCAAACCCCAGCAACCCGCCGATGCCGCCGCAGCCTTCCTGCGCCGCTTCAAGTATCTCGGCGGAAACGCCCATTCCTGATCCGGTTATTCTCAACCGGGCCGTTCTCAACCGGGCCGTTCTCAACTGGGGTTAAGTTCAGGTTCCATCCCGGTCTTGAGGGCTGGCTGCTTTCCCGGCAGGAGTGACCGCAGTGATTTTCGCTCCGCCGGATCGGACACCGCCTCAATCATCGCCTCATCAACCGAAACCGTGTTCAGCAGCGCGGTGGCGACCTGGAGCGTTTCCAGCGCCTCATCAAGAGAATTGATCGCCTGGGTCATGTTGGGGTCATTGACATCGGCGTTGCTGGCCGAAAGCCCCCAGGCAACGCTGTTGAGGCGTTCGTTGATCGCCATGATCTGCTTTTTGCCCTTGCAGCGGATGCCCCGTACTTTCTTGATCATCGCGCTGGCTTTGAAAATTGAATTGGCCTTGAACATTGCATTGGCCATCATCACAACCTCCTAAAATATAACGTTTTTATAAAATAGGATCAGGCCATGGCTTTGTAAATCAACCCAAAGGCGCATACCGGTCATGCCGTTTTGAATGGATGCCGGGTTGACTGAATGCCGGGTTGAATGAATGCCGGGTTGACTGAATGCCAGGTTGACTGAATGGTGGGGACACCCGGAATTGAACCGGGAAGCCTGACGGCGGCAGATTTTAAGTCTGCTGTGTTTACCAATTTCACCATGCCCCCCCTGATGAGGACCATCCAGCACCTTCGGAATAACAAAATATCACCCGATTTCAAGTTTAATGATAGACTTGATCCAAGGGCCCCCTCCGAACAGGCATGATTAATGTTCTTTCTTCCGTTATTTGATGACAACCCTCCCGGGCGCAGACCCATTGTCAACTGGCTGATCATTGCCGCCTGTGTGCTGGTGTTTCTCTATCAGATGACGCTGCCTGTCTATGGCCATAACGTTTTTATGCTGGAATACGGTGCCTTGCCTCTGTTGATCAGCCATGGTGAAAACACCGCCGCGCTGGTGACCTCGGCGTTTCTGCACGGGGGCTGGCTGCATCTCGGCGGTAACATGCTCTACCTGTGGATTTTTGGCGATAATGTTGAGGACCGCATGGGGCCGTTCCGGTTCCTGCTGTTCTATACGCTCTGCGCGGTGGTGGCGACCTTGAGCCATGTGGCGATTGACCCGGGGTCAACCACGCCACTGGTCGGTGCATCAGGGGCGATTGCGGGCGTGCTGGCGGCGTACCTGATCCTCTTCCCACGGGCAAAGGTGCGGGTGCTGATCATCATCATCGTGTTCCTGCGCTGGATTTATATTCCCGCCTTTGTGGTGCTGCTGGGCTGGTTGCTGATGCAGGTTCTGGCGGCCCCTTTCTCCATTTCATCTCAGGGCGGTGTGGCCTATTTCGCGCATATCGGCGGCTTTGTCGCCGGGCTGGTGCTGACCCCGCTGCTGGCACGGCGCAAACCCGCCGGGGATATCATCGCCGCCCCGGGGATGGATAATGTGACGCGTGAGGCAGAGGATCATAGCATCCGGACAGCCTCCACCCGTCAGGTCAGGAATGAATTTGCCCAGCGGTATCGTTATCGGAAAAGGACTACCGGCGTTCCCAATGTCAAGCGACGGGGGCAATCGCCAGGCGATGATCCGCCTAAAGGGAGCTTGGAGTAAAAAGAGCTGGGAGTAAAAAGGGCTAAAACCGGATCAGGGCGTGTTGCCGCCTGTTACGGTTGTCTCAACAGTCCCGGTCCCGCCCAGGCTTTCGACATGCTTCAGAACAGCATCAGCGGCTTTGCGCACCATGGCTTCATCAAGGCCTGAAACCACCAGTGCCGTGCCATAGGCCCCCGGCTTGAACCAGGGGTAGGAACCGATGCTGACCCCGGGATGCGCGGCCTCGATTTCGGCCAGTCCTGCTGCAACCGTGCCTTCACCGATGGTGGTCTGGACGCTGAGCCGGAAGGCCTTTACCCCGCCGGGGAGCCGGTCATCCAGCGTGGCCACCATGGCCTTCAGGATGGAGGGAACCCCGGGCAAGACAAAGACGTTTTCAAGCATAAACCCCGGTGCTGCCGATACCGGATTATCAATCAGGCTGGCGCCTTGGGGGATATTCGCCATTTTCTGCCTCGCCTCATTATAGTCGAGGTCGGTATTCTCATAATGCTCAATCAGCCTGCGATCAGCCTCAGGATGGCGGATCACCTCAGCCCCGAAAGCCGCCGCCACGCATTCGGTGGTGATATCATCATGGGTCGGGCCGATCCCGCCTGACGTGAAAACCAGATCACACTGCCCGGCCAGCGTTCGGACCGTGGTGATGATCTGATCGCGGATATCACCGATAACCCGAGCCTCCACCAGCTTGATGCCGCGTTCATGCAGCGTCGTGGCCAGCCAGTTGATATTCTTGTCGGCGGTGCGTCCGCTGAGGATTTCATCACCAATGACAATAATGGCGGCGGTGGGCTGGGATGGCATGAGAAACCTCAGGGGCTGGAACAATGACGACCAAAGCGATACGATGATTTTCGCTGTCTTGCAAGTCAGGGCATTCATGCACAAGGATGAAAACAATGAAACTCCCCCCATTGGTTGAGGGCAGACTGGTCCAGCGCTATAAGCGATTTCTCGCCGATGTTGATTTCGGGGGTGAGGTTGAAACAACCCACTGCCCCAACCCCGGGGCCATGACCGGGCTGAAACAGCCGGGCATGCGGGTATGGTGTTCGGTGTCACCCAACAAGAACCGTAAACTGCCGAAAACGCTGGAGCTGGTGGAGGCTGACGGGATCATGGTCGGGATCAACACCAACCTGCCCAACCGGCTGGTGCATGAGGCCTTGAAGGAAGGCCTGATCCCCCGGTTTCGGCCATGGCCGGTAATAGAACCTGAATCCACCTATGAAAAAGGCACCCGATTTGATTTCAAATTGTCCTGCCCTGATACAGGGGGGCATCTCTATCTTGAGGTGAAAAACGTTCATCTCAACCGGCCGGATGGCCCCAACCCCGGGGCATCGGAATTCCCGGATTCGGTGACAGCAAGGGGCGCAAAGCATCTGCGCAAACTGGCCGAGATCGCCGAGGCAGGCGGCAATGCCGCCATGCTTTATGTCATCCAGCGTGATGATGGTGATCGCTTTGCCCTTGCGGCTGATATTGATCCGGTTTATGCACAGGCGTTCGAATATGCTCGCAATGCCGGGGTGATGATGGAAGCGTGGAGCTGTTCTGTCAGCCCGCAACGGATCAGCATCAGCAAGCCGGTGCGCATTGAGTTGGCAGGGGAGGAATGATCATGCGGCAGGAACCGGTAACCATTCATGATGAAAGCGGTTTTGAGGGCATGCGCCGTGCAGGCAGGCTGGCGGCCGAAGTGCTGGATTTCATCACGCCGTTCGTCAAACGCGGTGTCACCACGCTGGAACTGAATGATCAATGCCACCAGTACATTACCGATCATGGCGCAACCCCTGCCCCGCTCAACTATAAGGGCTTTCCCAAATCCACCTGTATTTCGGTCAACCATGTTGTCTGCCACGGCATTCCCTCGGAAAAGGTGTTGCAGGATGGTGATATCCTCAACATCGATATTACCGTCATTCTGGATGGATGGTATGGCGATACCAGCCGGATGTTCTGGGTCGGTGAGCCATCGGTGAAAGCCCGCCGCCTGACCGAGGTCACCCATGAGGCGATGATGCGGGCCATCAGGGCCGTCAAGCCAGGCGCAACGCTGGGTGATATTGGCCACCATATTCAGCAATACGCCGAGGCCGCCCGGTTTTCGGTTGTGCGTGATTTTACCGGTCATGGTCTGGGGCAGGTCTTTCATTCTGCCCCTACGGTGCTGCATTACGGCATCCAGGGTGAGGGCATGGAGCTGAAACCAGGCATGTTCTTTACCATCGAACCCATGATCAATACCGGCACATGGCAGGTCAAGCTGTTGTCCGATGGCTGGACAGCGGTTACCCGTGACCGCGGGCTTTCGGCCCAGTTTGAACATTCGATCGGGGTCACCGAAGACGGTGTCGAGATTTTCACGCTGTCACCCGCAGGCCTGCATCACCCGCCCTTTGCCTGACGGGTTGCAACCCATCCCAAATCCTATACGATAGCCTTTTCAGGCCCTTTTCATGTTCCGGCCACCATCAAAGGGCTGAACGAATGGAACAGGGCAATTCAGGGCATCGCAGACGATTGCGACAACGAGTCCTGCAAATGGGTGCCGATAGCCTGCAGGATTATGAGCTGATTGAATTGCTGTTGCATTACTCTATCCCCCGAAAAGATACGAAACCGCTGGCAAAGCATTTGCTGGAGAAGTTCAAGTCGATTGAATACCTGATCCATGCCAGCCCTGATCAGGTGCTGGCGATTGACGGTATTGGTGAGGCCACTGTCGTTCAGTTGCAGATGATCCGGCGGCTCAGGCAACGGATGATCGAAACCGAAATTGCCAGCAGCAATGTGTTGAGCTCTTGGCAGGCGGTGATTGATTACTGCCGCAGCAAGATCGGTTTCGAGGATCAGGAGAATTTCGCTGTTCTTCTGCTGAACAGCCTGAATGAGCTGATCATCTTCAAGATTCTTGCCAAAGGCACAGTCAACAAGGTTACCGCCTATCCAAGAGAAATCGCCAGGCTTGCGCTGGAAAACAATGCCGTTTCGGTGGTGCTGGTGCATAACCATCCATCCGGCAACACAACACCTTCAAAACAGGATATTGAGATGACCCGGAATATCAGAAAAGTTCTGATGGGCATTGATGTCACCCTGCACGACCACCTGATCATCAGCCCGGGTGGAGAAACCAGTTTCAAGACACTTGGCTTACTCGAATGATCCGCAAACAGTAGAAATTCCTCTACTGTGATGCTAAAGAATACCCGATCAATTTTCTGGATGATATTTCAATGATAGCACGCTACTCCCGCCCGCAGATGACCGCGATCTGGTCTGATGAAAGCCGTTTCAGAATCTGGCTGGATATTGAAATCCACGCCTGCGATGCCCAGGCCAGACTGGGCGTGATCCCTCAGGAGGCCGCCGATACCATCCGTGAGAAAGCTGATTTCGATATTGAGGAAATCCACCGTATCGAACGCGAAACCAAGCATGACGTGATCGCCTTTCTGACCAGTGTTGCCGCCTTTGTCGGCCCGGAAAGCCGTTTTATCCATCAGGGCATGACCTCATCCGACGTGCTGGACACGACCTTGTCGGTGCAGTTGCGCAAGGCCACCAACCTGCTGATTGATGGTGTCCACAAACTGCTCGAGGCGCTCAAGAAAAGGGCGATTGAACACAAATTCACCCCGACCATCGGCCGCAGTCACGGCATTCACGCCGAACCGGTGACATTCGGGTTGAAACTGGCGGGGTTCTATGCCGAATTTTCCCGGGCGCGGGATCGCCTGATTGCCGCAAGGGAAGATATTTCAACCTGCAAGATTTCGGGCGCTGTCGGAACCTATGCCCATATTGACCCCCAGGTTGAGGATTACGTTGCCGAACGCATGGGGCTGAAGGCCGAAACCCATTCCACCCAGGTCATCCCGCGTGACCGCCATGCGATGTATTTTGCAACCCTCGGGGTGGTGGCATCATCGATTGAACGGTTGGCGGTTGAAATCCGCCACCTGCAACGCACCGAATTGCGTGAGGCCGAGGAATATTTCTCCCCCGGGCAGAAAGGTTCATCCGCCATGCCCCATAAGCGCAACCCCGTTCTGACCGAAAACCTCACCGGTCTGTCCCGGGTGGTGCGGGCCGCCGTTACCCCGGCGATGGAAAACGTCGCGCTCTGGCATGAACGCGATATCTCGCATTCATCGGTGGAACGTGTGTTTGCACCCGATGCGACCATCGCGCTCGATTTCGCGCTGCACCGGATGGCATCGGTGGTGGAAAACCTGGTGGTCTATCCGGAACAGCTTCAGGCCAATCTCGATGCGCTTGGCGGACTGGTGCATTCCCAGCAGGTTCTGCTGGCCCTCACCCAAAGCGGTGTCAGCAGGGAAGATGCCTATAAAATGGTTCAGGAAAACGCCATGCAGACGTGGCGTGAGGGAGGCTCCTACCTCGAGCGGCTCAAGGCCGATAAGGGGATCCGCGCCGCGCTGTCCGATGAAGACCTGGAAGCCCTCTTCAACCTTGATCAGCATTTCTCAAGGGTGGAAACAATCTTCAGCCGGGTGTTCGATCAGGACAGCTGATGCTATTTACTTAGGGTGGTCTGGGGGCTATGCTCATTAGGCTTAATCACCTGCCCAAATCTATCGGTTGACCCACAACAATGACACTGCGAAAGCAACTTTATGACGGCAAGGCGAAGACAATCTTCACTGGCCCCGGCGACGATACGCTGATCCAATATTTCAAGGATGACGCAACGGCCTATAATGCCCAGAAACACGCTATCCTGGCTGGCAAGGGCATCCTGAATAACCTGATTTCGGAGCATATCATGCTCTACCTGAAGGATCAGGGTATCCCGACGCATTTCATCGAACGCATGAATGAGCGTGAACAGCTGATCCGCAAGGTCAGCATCATCCCGCTCGAAGTCGTTGTCCGCAACATCGCGGCGGGGTCACTGGTGAAACGGCTGGCCGGTGATCATATCCGCATCAGCCTGGGGACCGTTCTGGATCAGCCGCTGGTGGAATACTACCTCAAGGAAGATGCGCTCAACGACCCGATCATGGCCAGTGATCATGCCCTTGCTTTCGGGCTGGCCACCGGGGAAGAGCTGGATACCATCGTTGAACACACGCTGACCATCAACACCCTGATGCAGGGTATGTTCAAATCTGTCGGCATCACGCTGGTTGATTTCAAACTGGAATTCGGGCGGCTGGAGGGCAGTAACGCTATCGTGCTGGCGGATGAGATCAGCCCCGATAACTGCCGGTTGTGGGACATCGAAACCGGGGACAAGAAAGACAAGGACCGTTTCCGTGAAGACCTGGGCGGACTGGTTGAAGCCTACAGGGATATCGCCAATCGTCTCGGGCTGGATTGCAGCGCCCTGGATCAGGAGAGGAAAGACTGATGAAGGTTACCGTTACCATTACCCTAAAGCCTGGCGTGCTGGACCCGCAGGGCCGCGCCATTGAGCATTCATTGCTGAGCCTGGGGTATCAGGACGCAAAGGAGGTCAGCACCGGCAAGCTGATCACCCTCGATATCGATGAAGATGATGAAAACCGCGCCCGCCAGAAAGTCGCCAAGATGTGCGAAACCCTGCTGGTCAACACGGTCATCGAGGATTACGACATTCACTGCCTTGTGGCTGATGAAGGGGATGAGGCCTGATCCATGGATATTGCGGTCATTACCTTTCCCGGATCGAATTGCGATCGTGATATTATCACCGCGGTTGAGAGCATTACCGGCCGCCTGCCCCAGCTGATCTGGCACAAGGACAGCGATATCGGCAAACCTGATCTGGTGCTGGTTCCGGGCGGATTTTCCTTTGGTGACTATCTGCGCTGCGGGGCCATTGCGGCGCGTTCACCCGCCATGGATGCTGTCTATGATCATGCGCTCCGAGGCGGCATGGTCATGGGTATCTGCAACGGGTTCCAGATACTGATCGAATGCGGCTTGCTGCCAGGTGCGCTGATCCGCAACAGTGGCCTGAAATTCGTCTGCCGCAACACTCGCCTGAAAACCAGCCAGACCGGCAAGGCCATCATGGGCAGGCTCGAAGACGGGGAAGAGCTGACCATTCCCGTGGCCCACAACGAAGGCCAGTTTTTCGCTGATGAGGACACGCTATCCAAAATTCAGGATAACGGCCAGATCGCCTTTACCTATGCCGCCACCCATGGCGAGGATGATTACAACCCCAACGGATCAGCGCTGGATATCGCGGGCATAACCTCAGAAAACGGGCGGGTTCTGGGGCTGATGCCGCATCCCGAGCGGATGATGAGTGAAGCCGTTGGCGGGACCGATGGCCGCCGGATGCTGACCGCTATTATTGAGGCGAGCCAGTCATGACCAACACTGTAATGAGTTATGAGAACGCCGCAGAAATGGGGCTTTCGGCTGAGGAATTTGACCGGGTCTGCGCCCATATGGGCCGTATCCCGAACCTCACCGAGCTGGGGGTGTTTTCGGCCATGTGGTCCGAACACTGTTCCTACAAATCATCCCGGCGCTGGCTCAAGACCCTGCCGACCACCGGTGACAGGGTGATCCAGGGACCAGGGGAAAACGCCGGTGTCGTCGATATCGGTGATGGCTGGGCCGCTGTTTTCAAGATCGAAAGCCATAACCACCCGTCTTTCATCGAACCCTATCAGGGGGCGGCGACGGGCGTTGGCGGTATTCTGCGTGATGTTTTCACCATGGGGGCGCGGCCTGTTGCGCTGCTCAACGCGCTCAGGTTCGGGGCGCCGGATCATCCGCTGACACGCTATCTTGTCTCTGGCGTGGTGGCCGGTATTGGCGGTTACGGGAACTGCATCGGTATCCCGACCATTGGCGGTGAGGTCAATTTCAACCCGTCCTATAACAGCAACATTCTGGTGAATGCCATGGCTGTCGGGCTGGCCCGCGCTGACCGGATTTTCTATTCGGCGGCATCGGGCGCGGGCAACCCTGTCTATTACATCGGGGCCAAAACCGGGCGTGACGGCATCCACGGTGCGACCATGGCCTCGGCCGAGTTTAATGAAGACGCTGCCTCAAAACGGCCCACGGTGCAGGTTGGTGACCCCTTTGCCGGCAAGCTCCTGCTTGAGGCAAGCCTTGAGCTGATGGATTCCGATTCCGTGGTGGCCATTCAGGATATGGGGGCAGCCGGGCTGACCTCATCATCGGTGGAAATGTCCGCCAAGGGCGGGCTGGGCATGGAAATCGACCTTGATCAGGTTCCGGTCAGGGAAGACGGCATGAGCGCGTATGAAATCATGCTGTCCGAAAGCCAGGAAAGGATGCTGGTCATCCTGAAGCCCGAGGCTGCTGAAACGGCCCGTGAAATCCTCTCCAAATGGGACCTCGACTGCGCTGAAATCGGCCATGTAACCGATACCGGCAGGCTGGTGCTGATGAAAGATGGTGCGCTCGCCGCGGATATCCCGCTGGCCCCCCTGGTGGATGATGCCCCTGAATACGACCGGCCGCATGAACAATCCCCTGCCCTGCCCGTGATTGACAGTGGGACGATCAGCACCGGCGATAGTGTCATCACGGTGCTGAAGACCCTGCTGGCCTCCCATCATCTGGCTTCACGCCGCTGGATTTGGGAGCAATACGACCGTGATGTGATGGCGGATACCATCGCCTCATCCGGTGGTGATGCCGCGCTTGTCCGGGTCCATGGTTCTGATCGCGGTATCGCGGTCACCACCGATTGCACCCCCCGTTACGTCAAGGCTGACCCCGAAATGGGCTGCATGCAGGCGGTGGCTGAGGCTTACCGGAATATCAGTGCCATTGGCGCAACCCCGATTGCCATTACCAATAACCTCAATTTCGGCAACCCTGAAAAGCCTTTGATCATGGGGCAGATCGCGGGTTCCGTGACCGGCATGGGCAAGGCTGCCGAGGCGCTGGGAACGCCCGTGGTTTCGGGCAATGTCTCGCTCTACAACGAAACCGATGGCAAGGCGATTGACCCGGCCCCGGTGGTCGGCATGGTGGGGGCGATGGATAACGTGGCCCAATCCGCCGGTATCGCCCTTGATACGAAAGGGCTGGCCATTTTCATTATCGGCCAGGATGAAAAGACGAATGATGGCTGGCTCGGCTGTTCGGTCTATGCTGATATCATGACCGATAACCCCGATGCGGCACCCCCGCCGGTTGATTGCGCCATCGAACTGGCCAACGGCACCTTTGTTCGTGACCAGATCACCGCAGGCGTGATTAACGCTGCCCATGATATCGCTGATGGCGGTATGCTGCCTGCCCTTGCGGAAATGATTTTGGCTGGCGGTATAGGGGCTGATATCTGCCTGCCCGCTGGCGGCAACAGCCACGGCTGGTGTTTTGGTGAGGATCAGGGACGCTACCTTGTCGCCACGGATCAGCCCGATCAGCTGAAAGACGCGGCCGCATCAGCCGGGGTTGCAGCTACCCTGATCGGCACAAGCGGCGGCAAAGCATTGAAATTGACGGGCGGCGATAGTATCTCAATAGTAGAGTTGAAGACATTGCATGAAGGCTGGATGCCGGACCTGATGGCAAAAAGCCCTCAACGCTGAAACGACCCTGAAGGGGAGAACCGACCATGGCAATGGAAGCCAGTGAGATTGAACAACTGATCAAGGATGCCCTCCCCGACAGCACCGTGACCATTACTGATTTGCGCGGCGATGGCGACCATTACGGATGCCATGTTATTTCCGCAGCATTCAAGGGCAAAACCCGGATACAGCAGCACCAGATGGTTTATGAAGCCCTCGGTGGCCGCATGGGCGGGCAGTTGCATGCCCTTGCCCTCCAGACAACACCACGCGACGATGATTGATAAAGGATTTGACCAATGGACGAACAGATTAAAACGCGCATCGAAGACGAAATCTCCAGCCAGGAAATCGTGCTTTTCATGAAAGGCACTCCGGTTTTCCCGCAATGCGGTTTCTCCGCCATGATCGTTGGCGTGCTGTCGCATCTCGGCGTCAAGTTTCGCGGTGTCAACGTGCTGGATGATGACAATATCCGCCACGGCATCAAGGAATTTACCAACTGGCCAACCATCCCCCAGCTTTATGTGAAGGGTGAATTTGTCGGCGGGTGTGACATTATCCGGGAGATGTATGAAAGCGGTGAGCTGATTGAGCTGATGAACAGCCGCGGCATCAACGTCAACCCCCAGCCTGTCGAAGGCTGATCCTGATCAATCCTTGGTGTTTTCAAAATCCGGGGTCATTTCAAAATCCGGGGCCATTTCAAAATCAGGCGCCATCTCATAGGTGTTCCAGTCAGCCTTGACCGCGTGGCGATCATAGAGCGTCCGGGCGCGGTAGTTATCATCGCGTGTGATCCAGCGCATGACGGGCCAGCCGTTGCGCCCGGCAATCCCCTGCAATTGTTTCAGCATTTGCCCGCCGACCCGCTGGCCGCGTGCTGACGGATCAACAAAAAGATCATCAAGGAAGCCAATATCCATCCCGCGCAGGGGGCTGGGCATGGCCCTGAAATGCGCCAGCGCAACCAGCCTGCCCCCCTCGCCTTCCGCAACCAGCCCTTGCAGCGGATGGCCCCTATCCATCAACCAGCCCCATGTGCAATTCAGCCCGGTTTCGGTGAGCGTGACCTGATAATGGTCAGCGTAACCATGATAGAGTTTTTCCCATTGAGGCTTGTCGGCCTCAATAATCGGCCTTATGGTGATACCAGCCATCAAATATTTCCCCCTTTTTTAGCAGTCCAATCAAGATGATAAATGGCCAGCCAGAAACTGGACAGCATTATTTAACCCCGGCTGAAATGCCTTTGCTTCCTTAAGGATACGCATGACCCGAACATCCTGGATACTGCTGTTCAGCCTTGGTTCGATCTGGGGGGGAACGTTTTTCTGCACTGAAATCCTGCTGCTGACCATGACCCCGTTTCACATCGTGTTTTTCCGGGTATCGCTGGGCGCACTGGCCATGCTGGTCTTTATCCATCTGCGTGGCCAGCGCCTGCCAACAAACTGGCAGAACTGGCGATGGTTTTTGATGATGGGGTTCTTTAACAATGCCTTCCCCTTTACCTGCATTGTTTTTGGCCAGCAGTATATTACCGGCGGGCTGGCCTCAATCCTCAATTCCTTCACGGCCTTTATCGCGGTGGTGACAGGGGCCATTTTCCTGAGTGATGAGCGCATCACCTGGCCGCGCACCATCGGCACCATGCTGGGGGTAGCCGGGGTTGCGGTTACCATGGGGCTGGATCACCTGATGCAACTGTCGCTGACCAGCATCGGGCAGTTTCTGGTATTGCTGTCAACGATCAGTTATGCCATCGCCAGCGTGCTTGGCCGGTTGCAGATGGGGCGCACCAGTGTTGAGGTTTCCGCAACCGGGATGCTGATCTGCTCATCCGGCTGGATGCTGGTATTTTCCCTCATGGTAGAGGGGGTTCCCGTCATGGCGATGGATACGACCTCAATCCTCGCCATTCTGGCCTATGCCATCCCCTTTACCAGTGTGGCCTATCTGCTCTATTTCAATCTGTTGAGGCGTGCCGGGGCGGCCAACACCATGCTGGTGACCATTATTGTTCCGGTATCGGCACTGCTGCTGGATGCTTTCGCCCTTGGTGAGGTTATCAGCATGCGGGAGGTGATCGGCTTTGGCATTATCGCCATCGGGCTGCTGATTCTGAGCGGCCGGGTTCCGGTACCAGGGCTGAAACCCCGCTGAACGTATTCCAGGACAGCATAAAAAAGGCGGCACCGAAGCACCGCCCTTTCTGAAAATAACCTGTCCCTTTAACGGGAGTAGAATTCGACCACCAGGTTGGGTTCCATCTGAACCGGATACGGCACATCGCCCAGTTCAGGAACACGGTTCATGCTGCCCTTGAAGGAGGCTTCATCAACGGTGAGGTATTCGGGGATATCACGCTCGGCTGAGGCCATGCCCTCCATCACAGCGGGGATGGTGCGTGACTTTTCCTTGAGTTCGATAACATCACCGAGGCGCATCATCCGTGACGGGATGGTGCAGCGATGGCCGTTGACCAGCACATGGCCATGGCTGACCAGCTGGCGGGAGGCAAACACGGTGGGGGCAAATTTCATACGATAAACCAGCGCATCGAGGCGGCATTCAAGAATACCGATCAGGTTCTGGCCGGTATCGCCATTGCGGCGCACGGCATCCTGATAGTATTTTTTGAACTGCTTCTCACCGATGTTGCCATAGTAGCCCTTGAGCTTCTGCTTGGCCATCAGCTGGACACCGAAATCGGTGGGCTTGGACCGACGCTGGCCGTGCTGGCCAGGGCCGTATTCACGGCTGTTAACCGGGGATTTTGCTCGGCCCCAGAGGTTAACGCCAAGACGGCGGTCAATCTTGTGCTTGGAATGCTTTCGCTTGTGGTCTGTCTTTGCAGCCATTGGGTAACTCCATTGTTGTTTTTGCCCCGGTAGTGCCTGATGGCCGGGACAGGATACCGATGCAGCCTGTCCACTTTCCCGGGAAAGTGAGGATTTTCTGGCAGATCATCGCCGGAAAGTCAAGCCTGAGCATCACCCGAACGGCGCAACGATTTGATGATACCATGCAGGGTACGAACATCCTGTTCCGTCAGATCAGCCCGCTGGAACAGGGCCATGATATTGCGCATCACCACAGGCTGCATATCAGGGCTGGTGAAAAACCCGCCCTCACTGAGATGCTTTTCGAGGGTGGTGAATAAATAGGCCTTTTCCCCGGCCGCGGCGGGCGGGCTTTCGGGCGGCTCAGCCATCACCGGAGGCGCATCGGCCATCAGCTCCCTTCGGCAGGCCCAGCCCATCAACAGCACCGCCTGACCAAGGTTCAATGACGCAAACGCCGGGTTGAGCGGGACCGTGATGATGAAATCCGCCACCGCCACCGCATCGTTATTCAGCCCGGCACGTTCAGGACCGAACAGGAGCGCTGTCTTGCCGCCGGAACGGGCGTGTTCGGCCATGCGGCGGGCGGCTTCATCAGGGGTCAGGGCAGGCTTGGTCATGCCGCGCTTGCGGGCGGTGGTGGCACCGATCATCGTATAGGGTGCCGCCGCCTCATTCAGGGTCTGGTGCAATCCGGCATGGTCAAGAATATCACTGCCGCCTGAGGCCATCGCCTCTGCCGCAGGGTTGGGCCAGCCATCACGCGGGTTGACGATATGCATGCATTCCAGCCCGCAATTCTTCATGGCGCGGGCAGAGGCACCGATATTCTCACCCATCTGGGGTTCCATCAGGATCACCGCAGGCAGAAGCCTGGCCCAGTCGCCATCTCTTGCTGAGGTGGTCATATCGGTACCGGCCATGATCAGGCTGCGCCAGCCGCCTTTGCCGAGTTCATCAGCTTCCACGCCATGGCATCAGCCAGCGCCATCACCGAGGCATCAATGATGTTGGTGGAAACCCCGACCGAAATCCAGCTCATGCCGGTATCATCGCGGCATTCAATCAGCACCCGCGTGACCGAACCGGTGCCGCCGGTATGTTCATCCCCATTGAGGATACGAACCTTGTAATCAACCAGCTCAACCCCGGCCAGTTCAGGATAGGCAGTGACGAGGGCCTTGCGGATCGCGGTATCAACGGCGTTAACAGGGCCGTTACCAACCGCGGCCTCATGAAACTGCTCACCATTGACCATAACGGTTGCGGTGGCTTCGGATTCCACCACCAGCTGACCCTTGGCGTTGAAACGGCGTTCATCCATGACCCGGAAACGGCCGATGACGAAATAATCCGGCACCTCACCAAGGGCGCGCCGCACCATCAGTTCCATGCTGGCCTGGGCGGTATCAAAGGCCCAGCCCTTGTATTCCTTTTCCTTGACCTCGGCGATCAGCGTATCAAGGCGGGGATCATCCTTGTCCACAGCGATGCCAAGCTCATCAAAACGGGCGATGAAATTGGCCTTGCCCGACTGGTCGGAAACGACATATTCACGGCTGTTCCCCACGGTTTCAGGGGGGATATGTTCATACGTCCTGGGGTCACGGATCGCGGCTGAGGCATGCAGCCCGCCCTTATGCGCAAACGCCGCATCACCGACATAGGGCGCATGGGCGTTGGGCAGGCGGTTGATCCTGTTATCCAGCATCCGGGACAGTGATTTGAGCCGATGCAGCTTTTCCTTCGCCACCCCTGTTTCACAGCCGTATTTCAGCATCAGGACAGGGATCAGCGTGATCAGGTTGGCGTTGCCGCAGCGTTCACCGATACCGTTGATGGTTCCCTGAACCTGCCTCGCCCCTGCCTTCACCGCCGCGATGGTGTTCGCCACCGCAAAGCCACTGTCATTATGGGTGTGGATGCCGATATTCGCATCAGGCAGGGCCTCACGAACCGCGGTTACCGCCTCGGTGATCTCTTCGGGCATGGTGCCACCATTGGTATCACAGAGAACGACCCATTCGGCGCCGCCTTCATGGGCAGCCTTGGCGCAATCAAGGGCAAATTGGGGGTTGTGCTTATAGCCATCAAAGAAATGCTCACAATCGAACATCGGCTCACGCCCGCGCTTCTTGGCGGCGGCAACCGATTCCCTGATCATCACCAGGTTTTCATCAAGGCTGACCCCAAGCGCGGTTTCAACATGAAAATCCCATGCCTTGCCGACCAGGCAGGTGCCATCGGTTTCAGCATCAAGCACGGCATTAAGCCCGCTGTCATTGGAGGTGCTGCGGCCACCCCGGCGGGTCATCCCGAAAGCAACCGAACGGGCATGGTCAAGCGGCGGAAATTGACTGAAAAAGGCATTGTCGGTGGGGTTGGCGCCCGGCCAGCCCCCCTCAATATAATCAATCCCCATATCATCGAGGGCGCGGGCAATAGCAATCTTGTCGGCCACTGTAAAATCAATGCCGCGTGCCTGACATCCATCCCTCAAGGTGGTGTCAAATAACCAGATGCGTTCGCCCTTCATCGGTATCCCCTGAAATTGCCAAGCCTTGTTTAAGCCGAACGGGTTAGTTTGTCAAAACCCAAACCTGCCGAAACATATCAAGAGGTTTCAACCCTATCCCCGCCGCCAGACTGTGCCCTCGGCGGTATCTTCCAGCAGGATGCCCTGATTTGCGAGATCATCACGGATGCGGTCAGCCTCAGCGAAATTGCGTTCCTTGCGGGCGTTGAGCCTGGCTTCGATAGCCTTCTGGATCGCGGCCTCATCCAGGCCGTCACCGCCCCGGAACCAGGTATCAGGATCAGCCTCAAGCAAGCCGAGCAGACCCGCCGAGGCCTTGAGCCGGGCGGCGGCGGCGGCATCGCCCTTATTGGCTTCCCGCGCCAGTTCATGCAGCCGGGCTATCGCATTCGGGGTGTTGAGATCATCACCCAGCGCAGTCATCACGCCCTCATCAGGTTCGGATCGGTCATCACCGGCATGGCCAATCGCCCGATAAAGCCCGTCAAGCGCGGTTTTCGCCTCCGCCACTGCCTGACGCGAGAAATCGAGCGGGGCGCGGTAATGCGCCGCCAGAAGGGCAAAGCGAACCGCTTCACCGGGGTAATCCGCCAGCACATCCTCAACCGTGGTGAAATTGCCCAGCGATTTGGACATTTTCTCACCCTCAACGGTGACATAGCCGTTATGCATCCAGTACCGGGCCATCCCATCCGTGCCATGGGCGCATCGGGACTGGGCAATCTCATTTTCATGATGCGGGAAGATCAGGTCCAGCCCGCCAGCGTGGATATCAAATTCTTCACCAAGATGCTTTGCGCTCATGGCGGAACATTCGATATGCCAGCCAGGCCTGCCCCTCCCCCATGGGCTATCCCATCCCGGCTGGTCAGGGGCCGAAGGCTTCCAGAGAACGAAATCACCGGAATCCTTTTTATAGGGGGCCACGTCAACACGCGCACCGGCAATCAGCTCATCACGGCTGCGGCGGGAAAGGCTGCCGTAATCCTCCATGCTGGCAACATGGAAAAGGACATGGCCCTCCGCCGAATAGGCATGGCCCTTGCCGATCAGGGTTTCGATCATGCTGATCATCTCGGCGATATGATCAGTAGCACGGGGTTCCTGATCCGGAGGCGCGACATGGAGCGCCGCGCAATCATCGTGAAAGGCACGGGTGGTGCGCTCGGTCAGGACCCGGATATCAACCCCCTCCTCAATGGCGCGGGCATTGATCTTGTCATCAACATCGGTGATGTTGCGCACATAGGTGACGCGGTCCTGGCCATAAACATATCGCAGCAGCCGGACCAGCACATCAAAGGCAACCAGCGGGCGGGCGTTGCCGACATGAATACGGTCATAGACGGTTGGCCCGCAGGCATAGATACGGATATTACGCTCATCAATCGGGGTGAAGGCCTGCTTTTCCCGAGCCAGCGTATTGTAGAAGGCCAGCGTATTCGGCATCAGGCCTGCTCCCCCCTCAATCGGGCAAGGATACGGTCACGCCCCATCACCGGCAACAGCCCGGCCAGTTCAGGGCCGGAACGTTGGCCCGTCAGCGCAAGCCTGAGCGGCATGAAGAGCGATTTGCCCTTGAGCCCGGTTTCACCCGCAATCGCCCGGGTCCAGGCTGGCCATGTTTCAGCATCGGGTTCCCCATCAGGCAGCAGGGATGCAGCGGTGGTGAGCATGCCGGCATCCTCGATCACCGGCGTGATATCGCCCGTGGCCATGGCGTAAAGCCCGGCGACCTCATCAAGCGTGCTGATATTGCCGCGCACAGCCTCCCAGAAACCGGCACCGGCAGTGACCCCTATGGCATGGAGACGGTCAGCCACAGTGTCATAACCCGTCATGCCCAGAATACGGCTGTTGAGCAGGCGCAGTTCCGCCGGATCAAAGCGCGGCGTGGCGCGGCCGAACCGGCTGATATCATAGCCGCTGATCAGATCCCCCATATCAAGGCGGGGTTCCACCGGATCAGCGGTCCCTATGCGGGCCAAGAGGCTGGCAATGGCCATCGCCTCAATCCCGTCATCATCCCTGAGGGAGCCGATCGAGAGCGAGCCAAGACGTTTCGAAAGCCCCTCACCATCAGCCCCGGCAAGAAGCGCGAAATGCCCCATGGCAGGGGCCTCCCCGCCAAGCGCCTCAAAAAGCTGGATTTGAGCGGCTGAATTGGTGGTGTGGTCCTCACCCCGCAGGATGTGGGTAACGCCATGGTCGAGATCATCCACCACCGAGGCTAGGGTATAGATAACGCGGCCATCAGCGCGCAGGATCACCGGATCGGACAGTGACGACATCGGCACTGATACCTCACCCCGGACCAGATCCTGCCACGTCACCACCGTGTCATCGAGTTTGAAACGATAATGCGGCTGCTCACCAGCCTCTTCCCTGGCCCTGACTTCATCATCACTCAATTTGAGGGCAGCACGGTCATAGACAGGCGGGCGGCCAGCGGCCAGCTGGGATTTGCGTTTGAGCGAGAGTTCTTCCTGGGTTTCAAAGCATTTATAGGCCCGGCCTGACTGAAGCAGCTGATCCAGCGCCTCCCGATAACGGCCGATGCGCGTTGACTGGCGGTCTTCCTGATCCCAGTTCATCCCCATCCATTGCATGTCATGGCGGATCGAGGCCTCAAATTCAGGGGTTGAGCGTTCGTCATCCGTGTCATCAATGCGGAGCATGAAGGCACCGCCACTGGCCCGGGCAAAGAGGAAATTAACCAGGGCAGTCCGCATGTTGCCAACATGCAGGTTACCGGTTGGGCTGGGGGCAAAGCGGACAAGGGTCATGCTATTTCTCTCCGGCCAGCGGATAGCGGTTGGTGATGGGGAAACGCCGGTCCCGATAGAACGCACGGGCCGACAGTTTCGGGCCCGGCGCGCCCTGACGGCGTTTGTATTCTGCGCGTTGCAATAAATGCGCTGATCGCCGCACGGACGGGGCATCATGGCCCTTGCTGATGAGCAACTCGGTTGAGGCCATATCCTCAACCAGCCCTTTCATGATCGGATCAAGCTGGCTGTAATCGGGCAGGCTGTCGCTGTCTTTCTGATCGGGGCGCAATTCGGCTGACGGGGGGCGGGTGATAATCCGCTCAGGGATGATGGCACCCTCAGGGCCGAGCGCACCTTGCGGCAGGTTGGCGTTACGCCAGCGGCAAAGCGCGAAAACCTCAGTCTTCCAGAGATCGAGCAACGGCGCATAGCCGCCGCACATATCACCATAGAGCGTTGCATAACCGGTGGCGTATTCCGATTTGTTGCCCGTGGTCAGCAGCATCTGGCCCTCGGTGTTTGAGATGCTCATCAGCGTCAGCCCGCGCAGGCGTGATTGCAGATTTTCCGCCGCAACATCACCAAGCCCTTTCTGCAAGGCAGGGCTGAGGGCTGTATCAACCGATTGCATGGCATCCTCAATATCCACCCGGCGCAGCCTTATCCCGAGGTTTGCGGCCAGGGTTTCGGCATCCTCAATGCTCATTGGGCTGGTGTAGGGGGATGGCATCATCACCGCGTCGACCCGATCAGCGCCGAGGGCATCCACCGCAAGGGCAGCGACCAGCGCGCTGTCAATCCCGCCGGAAAGACCGAGGATGACCCGCTCAAACCCGTTCTTCTGGGTGTAGTCGCGGATACCGAGGGCAATCGCCCGCCATAATGCCTGCTCGCCTTCATCAGGCTTGACCACGGGGCCGGAGAATACCCACCCGGCGGGGCCACGCTTTGCCTCAACCGTGGTGACGCTTTCGGTGAAACACGGCAGGTAGGCCCCGATCTTGCCACCGGGATTGATGCAGAACGATGCACCGTCAAAAACTTCATCATCAACGCCGCCAACCTGATTGACATACATCAGCGGCATGGAGGTTTCACTGACCCGGGCAACGGCTGTCATCATGCGTTGATCAGTCTTGCCCGCCTCAAACGGGGAGCCGTTGGGGACAACCAGCATTTCAGCCCCTGATTCATCGAGGCATTCGACCAGATCAGCGTGCCACATATCCTCACAGATCGGCAGGCCAATGAGGACACCGCGCAGCATCACCGGACCCGGCATCTCACCCGTGGCAAAATTGCGCGGATCATCAAACACCCCGCCAATGGCCAGCTTGGCCTTGTCACGGATGGCGGTAACCCGGCCTTCATCCAGCACGAAGACAGAATTGAAAATCCGGCCTTCATGCCGTCTTGGTGCGCCAACGATCACCGCCGGACCACCATCTGCGGTGAGGGCTGCCAGCTCATCAATAGCGGCGGCCACGGTTTCAAGGAACCCGTCCAGCAGCACCAGATCATCAACCTGATAGCCGCTGATATAACATTCCGGGGCCACCAGAATATGCGCATCACGCGCGGCGGCCTCATTGCGGGCATTGATCAGTTTTGCTGTGTTCCCCGCAATATCACCGGCGGTGGGGTTAAGCTGGGCGATGGCGAAAAGAAGCGTGTCCATGCAGATTGTTTATCCTCTTTAACAGGGATTTTCAAAAAGAAACCGAAGGTGCCTGTTTCCGGCTTGCCTCAAGGCAGAAAGATGTTTCATCATAAGTATTAACATTGGCATTAAAGCAGCAGGAGTTTACCCATGGCTAAAGGATATATTGTCGGCCTCATCACCATCACTGATCCCGAAGCGTACAAGCCTTACATGGTTCAGACCAGCGAGATCGTCAATTCCTATGGTGGCCGTTACCTGATCCGTGGCGGTGACAAAACCGTGGCGGAAGGTGAGGTCAGTTTCGACCGTGTTGTGGTTATTGAATTTGACAGTATTGAAAAAGCCCGTGCCTTCTATGATGATGCCAATTATGCGGAAACCCGCAAGATCCGCCAGAACAATTCTGTCGGCGCGATATTGCAGGTGGTTGGCTTCGACCCGACCTGAGGCACCAAACCCACCAAACCCTAACCTTGGGGGATCAGGAATTCACGGCCGGTTTTGACCCGCCCCACGCCGTTATAGGAAATAATATCAGCGGTGGCATAGGTTTCGGACCATTTATCCGGCAGGTAAGACCCGGTGCCGATGATATTCACCGGTGTCCGGGCCAGTGAGAAGACCCGGCATTTTTCGGGATCAAACCCGCTGGAACAGACGATATTGACCTTCTCAAAGCCGGCCTCGTTGAGTTTTTCACGCAAGTGCCAGGTTGATGCGGCGGAAACGCCGGTGCCGATCAGGTGTTTCAGCTCACCATCAGTGCGATAACCCCGGATGGCATCAGGGGCATGGCGTTCCAGCACAGCATAGGATTGCTGAACATCGAGGCCCTCGGCGTAACGCCCGCCATGGGTATCCAGCCTGACAGCCAGCGTGCCGTCCCGCGCCCGTTCAGCAAAGGTTCGGGCAACCTCCAGGCTATCGGTGATTTCCTGGCCGAAATAATCAACCAGCACCGTCAGCGGTTCATCGGGGAAGGTCTGATCATAAATCCGTGCAGCCTCCACCGTTGAGCCAGCATAGCCAATCAGCGCATGCGGCATGGTCCCGCGACCCTTGGCCGTACCAAAGAACGGGGCGGTATGGTCCGTTGCGCAACCGATAAACCCGGTGGCACCGGACTGGTTCTGCGCCACGGCAGACCCCACCGATGCGCCATACGCCATCAGTTCAGCCATTTCGGTTCCGGCACAATGGCGGGCATCCATGGCAAGGAAGGATACATCGGGCAAGGCTGAACACATGGCATGCGCGTTATAGGCCGCGACCGAGGGCGCACCGATCCGTTGCAGCATGACGGTTTCAAGATCAACCAGTTGCGATAGCTTGCCACTGAGGTAGAGAATAGGATCACCGGCACCGACCCAGCTGCCCTCAGGGTGGCGCAGCTCAAGATTGAAACTGCTGCCGCGTTCATTGAGGATGGAGGCAACCCATTCCATGGCAAGCCGCGGTGCAGACAGCACCGGCCGGCGCATGAACACAGCATAGGTGACATCAGCATCACCCATGCGCTCAACAACGGATTTGGTGCGCAGAAAATAACTGTCGGTCAGGGACGGATGCTTCTCAAGGGTGGGTCCCTGATAACGCGCTTTATCCATGGCTAGGCTCCCGATGGAATGCGGTGGTCTCAGGCGGGCGTATCACGACGCTGCTTGAGCAGATCAGCAATGAGAAGGGCGAGTTCCAGTGACTGGTTGGCGTTCAGCCTCGGGTCACAGAAAGTGCGATAACGATCCGACAGGTCGGCCTCCTTGACCTCGGCCACATCACCGCCAACGCATTCGGTGACATTGGCGCCCGTCATCTCAAAATGGACACCGCCGGGGTAGGTACCGACCGCATCATGGGCATCAAAGAAACCGCGAACCTCCTCCAGCACATCATCAACACGGCGTGTCTTGAACCCGCTCGATGCCTTGACGGTGTTGCCATGCATCGGATCACAGCACCACACCACCTTCTGGCCGGATTGCTTGACCTTTTCAAGCAGGGGGGTGAGCTTTTCACGGACCTGCCCTGCCCCCATGCGGGCAATCAGGGTCAGCCGCCCCGGCACATTATCGGGGTTGAGGGTTTCGATCAGTTTCAGCATTTCGTCAGGATCAAGCGAAGGCCCGCATTTCATGCCAATGGGGTTTGCAATCCCGCGCATGTATTCAACATGGGCACCGTCGAGCTGGCGTGTCCTGTCCCCGATCCAGAGCATATGGGCAGAGGTCGAAAACTCTGACCCCTCAGGCGTGATGGTATCCTGACGGGTGAAGGCTTCCTCATAATTCAGCAGAAGCGCTTCATGGCTGGTGTAGAGCCGGGTTTCACGCAGTGAACGGCTGTTGGCACTGGAAACACCGCAGGCCCGCATGAAATCAAGCGCTTCATTGATGCGCGATGCAATTTCCTCATACCGGCTGGCCTCAGCCGAACCCTTGACGTAATCGAGCGTCCAGGCGTGTACAGCCTCAAGATTGGCCAGCCCGCCAGTGGCAAAGGCGCGGATCAGGTTCAGCGTCGCCGAGGATTGATGATAGGCCCGCAACAGCCTGACCGGATCGGGAATACGCTCTTCCTCGGTGAACCCGATGGCGTTGATCATGTCACCGCGATAGCTTGGCAGCTCAATGCCGTCTATTACCTCGGTCGCAGAGGAGCGCGGCTTGGCAAACTGGCCAGCCATGCGGGCCACCTTGACCACCGGCATCGACAGGCCAAAGGTCAGGACCACGGCCATCTGCATCATCACCTTGAACGTATCGCGGATATGATCAGCGGAAAATTCGCTGAAGCTCTCGGCACAGTCACCGCCCTGGAGCAGGAAGGCCCGGCCCTCGGCAACCTCACCAAGCTGGTGACGCAGGGCCTGCACCTCACCGGCAAAGACCAGTGGCGGCATCGCGGCCAGTGTATTCTCCACATCCTTCAGCACGGCAGCATCAGGATACTCCGGCACTTGCAGGATCGGATGGTCACGCCAGGATGAAGCTGTCCAAGTCATTTTTACGTTTCCTTAACCGTATGAATAGCATAGTCGGTTTAACAGGATATGGGTCTTTTTGGCAATGAATTCCTGCCCCCAACTCGCTGCACCCAACTCGTTGCACCTAGCCAACAGGCTGGCGCATGGTGACAAACTCTTCCGCCGAGGTCGGGTGAATGCCGATGGTGGCATCAAAATCAGCCTTGGTTGCACCGGCCTTGATGGCGATGGCCAGCCCCTGCATGATTTCAGGGGCATCAGGCCCCAGCATATGGGCGCCGATAACCTTGTTGCTGGATTGATCGACCACCAGTTTCATGACGGTTTTTTCCTCCCGTCCGGAGATCGTGTTCTTCATCGCCCGGAAACTTGAAGCATAGATAACAGGGTCAAAGCCGTCCTGCCTTGCCTGCTCTTCGGTCAGGCCGACACTGCCGATCGGGGGTTGGCTGAACACCGCCGACGGGACATTGCGGTGATCCATCAGCCGCGCCATGCCGCCATAAATGGTATCGGCGAAAACATGCCCTTCGGCGATGGCAACCGGGGTCAGGTTGATCCGGTTGGTGACATCACCAATGGCATAGATCGACGGCACCGGGGTCATGCTGTTTTCATCAACGGGGATAGCGCCCGATTGATCGGTTTCGATCCCCACCGCTTCCAGCCCCAGCCCGTCGGTCATGGGCTTGCGGCCAGCCGCCACCATGAGCGTATCCGCCGAAATGGTTGTGCCATCAGAGAGGGCAACATCCTTGGCGTTATCGTCACCGGTCACGCCGGTAATCGTGCAGCCGGGATGCAGGATGATGCCCCGCGCCTCCATCGCCTCAGCCAGGCCCTTGCGCAAATCCTCATCAAAGCCGCGCAGGGGCAGATCAGCCCGGTAGACAAGATGGGTTTTGGAACCAAAGCCATTGAAAATCCCGGCAAATTCAACCGCGATATAGCCTGCACCAAAAATCACAATCTCATCAGGGCGATAGCTCAGCTCAAGCGCTTCATTGGATGAAATACCATGATCCGCAACGCCTTCAACCGGCGGGAAATGCGGCCAGCCGCCTACGGCAATCAGGATGCGTTCGGCGGTGTATTCGCGCTCCCCCACCCTGACCGAATGCGGCCCGGTGATAACACCGCGCCCGGCAATCAGCTCAACCCCGGCATTATCAAGCAGGTTCTGGTAGATACCGGAAAGACGGTCAAGTTCAGCATTTTTGCGGGTAACGAGGCCGCCCCAGTCATGACTCCAGGCAATGCCATCATCGCTGTCAGCGTGATCATCACCCCAGCCAAACCCGATGGCATCCTCTACCTCGGCCGAGAAGAGGGAGCCAAACATCAGCAGCTTTTTGGGAACACAGCCCCGCAACACGCAGGTGCCGCCGGGGCGGTCCTCCTCAATCACGGCGACTTTTGCGCCATGGCCAGCGGCGATGCGGCTGGCCCGCACTCCCCCTGAACCCGCACCAATGGTGATGAGGTCATAGTCATAACTCGCCATGCCGATTTTCCCCCGCGATTAAAAGGCAAGAATAAATTACCTAATCCCTTTTTAATCGCTTGGGGCGGGAAAATCCAGTGGAGTGGCGAGATCAGTGCCTGAAAGGGATGACGGTGCTGTTCATCATGGAAAGCAGCGGGGAATAGGGCAAATCTTCCACCATGGTGGCATCGCCCTCAAGATAGCATTCCATCAGCATCCGGTGGCAGGTCATCATGGCGGCGAGTTTTTCGTTTGTGTTGATCTGATCCAGTTTGATCTGCTGATAGATGGTGATGGTGACCGGCCCAAGACAGATCCCGTATCGACCAAGGCTCATGCCCTGGAGGTTTTCGATGAACATGGTTTTCATGAGCGACACATAAATCGGTTCAGCCGTGGACCGGATCGCCGAGGAATAAAGCAGGTATCGGTTATCCTCGGCCAGCATTTCGATCTGAAGCGGAAACAGGCTGTCGCCCCCGATGACCCAATGCCCGTTCTTCACATTGACCAGGGAACCAAGATCGCCAAAACTAGTTTCATTGATGGATTTGAGCATTTCCGGCATCGTCAACATGGCAACCTCTGAAAGCAAAAACAAAACGAATAAAAGGAATTAGCATGACATACGGAATAGCGATATGATCCTGAAGGATGCTGTTCTGCCTTGATATTTTAACCCAAAGGCTAACCCTAATGATCGAAAGACAGGACCATGAACTATAAGCCATTCACCACCCTCACCTTTGATTGCTACGGCACGCTGATTGACTGGGAAAGCGGCATCTGGGACGGATTTCAGCCGTTGCTGGCGGCCAATTCCGGCACCATGACGCGTCATCAGCTGCTGGAAAAATTCGCCATTATCGAAAGCACTATCCAGGCCGAAACCCCGGGGATGATCTATTCCGACGTGCTGACCGAGGCGCATCGCCGCTTTGCCCTTGAAGAGGGGCTTAAATCCAATGATGAAATGAACGCCCGCTTTGGGCAGTTTGTGCCGTACTGGCCCGCGTTTCCTGATAGCGCTGATGCCCTCAGGCTGCTGAAACAGCATTTCCGGCTGGTGATCCTGTCCAACGTCAACCGTGCTGGCTTTGCCGCATCCAATGAGCGGCTGGGGGTCAGGTTTGATGCGATCTACACCGCCGAGGATGTCGGGTCCTACAAACCCGACCCCGCCAATTTCAGCCATATGCTGACACGGCTGGACGCTGATCATGCCATCCCGGGTGAGGCTGTTCTGCACGTTGCGCAGAGCCTGTTTCACGATATTCAGCCCGCAAGGGCGGCGGGGCTGCCGACAGTCTGGATTGACCGGCAGAATTTGCGTGGCGGCGGGTCATGGGGGGCGACAGCACGGACAGGGTCCATGCCGCAAGCTGATATCACCTTTGACACCATGATGGATTTCGCCAAAGCCGCCTGCACCTAAGCTGCCTGCGCATAAATCACCTGCGCTTATGCCATTGGGGCATAAAAAAAATCCGGCACGGCTGGGCCGTACCGGATCAATTATGTTGCCTTCGGATCAGGCTTAGATGTTGCCTTTGCTCATCTCGCTTGCAATCCGGTCAGCCTGACGGATGGCCAGGGCCACAATCGTCAGGGTCGGGTTTTCGGCCGCACCGGTGGTGAACTGGCTGCCATCAGAGACAAACAGGTTCTTCACGTCATGCGACTGGCCCCAACGGTTCACCACACCATCGCGTGGCTTTTCCGACATCCGGTTTGTACCCATGTTGTGGGTTGACGGGTATGGCGGGGTCGGGAACGCCCGTGTTGCACCCATGGCATCGTAAATGGCCATACCCTGCTGGTAAGCGTGATTGCGCATGGCGACATCATTCGGGTGATCGTCGAAATGCACATTCGGGGTAGGCAGACCATGCTGGTCCTTGATGTCATGGTTGAGGGTGATGCGGTTGGTTTCCTGCGGCATATCTTCACCAACAAGCCACATACCGGCCATGTTCTCATAGCTGTCGAGAGCGGTGGCAAATTCCCTGCCCCATGAACCCGGATCCAGGAATGCAGCCATGAACGGCAGACCGATGGACAGTGTTTCCATCTCATAACCACCGACAAAGCCGCGTGACGGATCATGCCTGCTCTCATCGGTGATAATGCCAGCCATGGTGGTACCGCGCCACATGCGTACTGGCTGATCAAAGACGGCGTAAACCGACCCTGTCATGTGCCGCATGTAGTTACGGCCAACCTGACCGGACGAGTTGGCAAGACCATCAGGGAACATGTTGGATGCTGAGTTCAGCAGCAGACGCGGGCTTTCAACCGAGTTACCAGCGACACAGACGATGCGTGCCTTCTGGAGATGCTGGTTGCCATCCTTGTCGGCATAAAGCACCCCGGTGACCTTACCTGTATCATCATGCTCAATCTTGAGCGCCTGAGCGTTTTCACGCACTTCAAGATTACCCGTGGCTTCACCAAGCGGGATATCATGATAGGCAGAGGACCATTTGGCACCCCATTTACAACCCTGGAAGCAGAAACCGGTCTGCTGACAGGCAGCGTAATCGTCATAATCCCTGCTGTTGATCGCCATCCGGCCAGTATGGACATCCTTGTAGCCCAGCTTCTTTGCGCCAGCTTCAAAAACCTTGTAGTTGTTGTTGCCTGGCAGGCCTTCACGGTCACCCGTGCGGGTCACACGAAGCTTTTCTTCGGCCTTTGAGTAATAAGGAGCCAGCTCCTCACCATCGATGGGCCAGTCCAGCAGGCTTGCGCCCTGAACGTCACCATACGTGGTGCGGGCTTTCCATTCATGTTCCTGGAAACGAAGCGAAGCCCCGGCCCAGTGAATGGTGGAACCACCAACAGCCTTCACGATCCATGATGGCAGACCAGAGAAATCCTTGGCGAGACGGAAGTTACCGGAGGTTGTCCGGGTATCCAGCCAGGAAATCTGGGCAAAGCTGCCCCATTCGTCGTTAACATAGTCTTCAGGAAGATGGCGACCGCCAGCTTCAAACGCCACAACCTTGACCCCTTTCTGGGCCAGTTCATTGGCGAGAACACCACCACCGGCACCTGTACCGATGATGACCACGACATTGTCGTCGTTCATATCAAATTTAGCCATAACAGTCCTCCCCTAGACCCAGTTGATGTCGTTGAAACCGCGGTTGATGTAACCGCCTTTGCTGAAGCTTTCGCCCTCATAACCGAACATGGGCCATACAGCCTCCTGGTTATAAAGACCAACGATCAATCCACCACGGATCTGCTGAAAGAACGGGCTCTGTTCCATGCTGCGCAGGATATCAACCCGGTCACGTTCCCAGCCAATGGACAGGTAGTTGCCGTAACCACGACCGGCGGCTACAGCGTCAAGGGCCTCAACCCCGGCTTCAACACCCGCCATGGCATCAGCACTGTCATAGCCTTTAACAGCCTTGGCATAATATTCATCACCCACATGATCATGCGGGTAAATGTCCCGTGCCATCTGGATCAGGGTCGCCATGGTCTGTGGTTTGAGGTGCTTGACCTCAACAGCCCATGCAGCATTGGGTGCAGCAATAAAACCCGTTCCCATAACGAATACTGTCCCCAACGCCACGCTCTGACGGAGCAGATCGCGTCGAGATAATTTTCTGACTTCTTCCATTATTACTCCCCTTTTGAGATTGGTTGTTTATTTAAAGCGACCATGCCGCTGTAAAACTTCGATCTGGTATCCATCCGGATCCTGAACGAAGAAAAAACGTGCCAGCAATCCACCATCACGTTCAAATTCAACAATTTTTCGAGGAGCAAGACCTTCATCAATCAAGCGACTGTGTTCGGCATCGAGATCATCAACCGATACCGCCAGATGGCCATAACCGTCACCAAGATCGTAGGGTTCTTCTCGCCCCTTGTTGACCGTCAGTTCAACCTCAAATGAACATTCATCATTGGACATGTAAATCAGCGTGAAACTGTCAAAATCGAGACGGTCCGCCACTGAAAGTCCAAATGCTTTTTCATAGAAATTAACTGAACGCTGCTCTTCAAGCACACGCATCATGGTGTGAATGGTCTTAGCCATTACTTCCTCCCCTCAAAATCAATG
>NTKX01000012.1 GCA_002457135.1 SAR116 cluster bacterium MED-G04 | reverse complement strand
TATGCGGCAACATGACACGCGATATGCAAGCTGAAAATTTAGTATTTTTAGTATTAGAGTTTTAGGATTAATCTTTTTTTAGGGCCTCTCAAAATGATTTCTCGTATTTTGTTTCTAATATTTATCGTCATTCCGGTAACAGCCTTTGGTCATTCACCCGTTGCATACGTTTTGCCGCAGGACGGATCGGTAATAAAGAAGGCTCCCGATGAGATGGAAATAGTGTTCACAGGTCCATCAAAACTTATAAAACTTACACTGCAGAAATTTGCTTCCAATGAGAAAAAATCATTCATCGGGAGCCTTTTGACCGATGAAGGTGAGACTGTTGCGCTTAGTGGCGACTATCTGATGAAAGAAAATAAACGGCATCTCATCGCTCTGCCACCTCTCGACGAAGGTACATACCAAACAAACTGGCGCGCTTTAAGTGAAGACGGGCATACGATCAAGGGTGAATTTTCGTTTGAAGTTTCACCTGAAGGGATCGATTTTGTCAGCGCTGAGAGTGCATCCCTGAAAGGGGAAGGGCAAATCAAGCGGATCAGGGGTTCCAAGGTGACGATCAAACACGGTGCAATAGGTGACTTGATGCCAGCCATGACGATGGAATATTCGGTCCCTGACAAACAAACTCTTGCGAGCCTTAAAAAAGGAGACAATGTCCTTTTCACATTGAACAAGGACTTGGAAATTATCGATTTAACAAGTCAGTAAGATAATCCGACCTTACAGTTCCAATTTGCAGATGCATGAAAATGACTTTATTTCACAACCATTTTACGTTGACCAAGTCTATTCAGGAAACGCTATGCGGCGTTGCTGCAGGTTTTATTGTCCTAACCGCGGTAATTTTCAGTGGAAAGGCAGACGCGAACGAATTGCCTCCATCTACCCATGAATACAAGTCGGTGTTCGAAAGTTACGCACAATGGGAGTGGCTGGATACGGAGGATTGGCGCGAGGCCAATGAAGATGTTGGTGAGATTGGCGGTTGGCGATATTACGCTCGCGAACCCGAAAAAGGTGTCGAGGAAAACTGATATGAAGAACAGTTACCTGAGCATTGCTTTAGTATTAATAACCACCGGCTGCAGCAGCTATGATTTCGAGCAGAACATAAGCGCCGTGAATGAAAATTCTGAGGTGGTTTTTGCTGGTGAAGTCATCGCTGCCAAGGATATAGATGAGCAAAATGCGTTAAAGGAACGAGCCAAAACACTCCTTGAAAATCAAATAGGTGAGGCTGAAGCTGTTGAGTTAATGCTAACCAAGAGTCCAGCCTTCCAGAAACTTCTCTTCAACAATTTGAGGGAAGGTTCACTGGCGGCCCAGACAGGCCGAATTCCCAACCCTGCTTTTGCATTTGAGCGAATGGTGAAAGGTAGCGAAACCGAGTATGGAAGGTTTCTAACATTTGGTTTGCTCGACCTGGCGTCCTTGCCCTCACGACAGAAGTCCTCAAAGATCGCTGTGGAAATCGCTACCGTTAATCTGGAGTCAGAGATTTTTTCCTCGATCATGGAGGTCAGATTTGCGTGGTTGGATGCCGTTGCGGCTGAGCAAAGATTTTCTATAGCCGAAGATACATTCGTTGCGCTCTCCGCATCTGCTGAAATGGCCAAGCGGATGAAACAGACCGGCAACATGACGACAAGTGATAGGATAAGGCAACAGTTGCTATACTCCGAAGCGACAATCGCCCTTGCGAAGGCAAAACAAACAAAAATTACAAAACGGGAAAGGCTGATCCGCTTGATTGGCCTTAACGATGATGAAGCCGACACGTTTTCTCTGCCCGACTCCTTGCCGGATGTTCCCGAAACTCCAGCATTGATGGAAGAGATTACACGAAACTTTGAGAACCGGTTCGATGTAACCCTGGCGCGCCTCGACTACGAATTGGCACTTGCTAGAACTGGTGTCGAAAATGTCAGCTCTTATACGGACATTGAGATCGGCTTGCGAAATGACCGGATTAACGATGATGGCAGCATATCGAACAAAAAAGGGTACGAAATAGAAATCCAGATCCCCTTGTTCGATTGGGGCAACCTGCAAAGAGACGCAATGCAGGCCGAGGTTTTAAGCAAACAGCAGAATTACAAACAGGTATTGCTGTCCGCGGTATCTGATATTCGAAGCGCATACAATGCATACCGGACCTCATTCGATATTGCGCAGCATTATCAAAATCAAATTATACCAATGCACGAAACACTACTCGAAGAAGCCACATACAATTACAATGGTATGATTATTGGTGTTTTTGAACTGTTGGAGGCCGGCCGCGAAAAATCCCTGGCTGAAACGAATGGCATCGAGGCCAATCACAATTTACTGGTCTCTGAATTAAATTTGAAAAACGTTGCCCTTGGTAAACCGGCTAATGTTGAAACCGGCGCCATATCGGCAACAAAAATTAAAAAGAAAAAGGGCCACTAAGCAAATACACTCTAGACATCCATAACTAAAGACAGTGCAAGTAGGAGATATTAAATGAACACAAGGCGCGACTTCATGAAAATGTCAGCACTGGCCGGTGGGATCATAGCTGGGCAGTCTGTTACGTCAACAGCTTTGGCTGGTTTGCCCGATTTGGTCTCACAAAATTCTCCAGACACCCAAGATCCAGTCCAGCCTGACGGACCCACTAATTACAACCCGGTGGTTACACTTAACGGGTGGACATTGCCGTGGCGGATGAAAGACGGTGTCAAGGAATTTCACCTCGTCGCGGAACCTGTTGTTCGTGAACTTGGCCCTGGCATGGAAGCCAACTTGTGGGGTTATAACGGACAGAGCCCTGGCCCAACAATAGAAGTCGTTGAGGGTGATAAAGTCCGGATCTTTCTTACCAACAGGTTGCCGGAACACACCAGTATGCACTGGCATGGCCAAAGGTTGCCGAACGGTATGGATGGGGTGGCCGGCCTCAATCAACCGGCTGTATCACCTGGGAAAACTTTTGTGTATGAATTTGAGGCAAAACGCCCGGGTACATTTATGTACCACCCGCACGCTGATGAGATGACGCAAATGGCCATGGGCATGATGGGTTTTTGGGTCACTCATCCCAAAACAAAACACCCATGGATCAACGAAGTCGACCGGGACTACTGCATCCTTTTAAACGCGTTTGACATAGTACCGGGTTCGGCAACGCCCAAGATCATGACCATGCTTGATTTTAATCTTTGGGCATGGAACAGCCGCATTTTTCCTGGAATAGCACCGTTAGTAGCGAGAAAAAACGACCGTGTCAGAGTGCGTGTCGGCAATCTGACAATGACCAATCACCCTATTCATGTTCATGGAATAGAGTTCGAGGTAACAGGGACAGATGGAGGACCAACTCGTCCAGAAAGTCGCTGGCCGGAGGTCACCACCGACATCGCCGTTGGGCAAATGCGTCAGATCGAGTTTATCGCTAATGAAGAGGGTGATTGGGCAATGCATTGCCACAAAAGCCATCACTCAATGAATGCAATGGGGCACAACGTGCCGACCTTAATCGGTGTAGATCACAGGGGAATAACCGAAAGGATTCAAAGACTGGTGCCTGACTATATGGTTATGGGCGAGAGGGGTATGGCTGACATGACTGAAATGTCCATGCCATTACCGGACAACACCCTCCCTATGATGACGGGTGAGGGACCTTACGGATCCGTTGAGATGGGTGGTATGTTCAGCATGTTAAAGGTGCGAAAGGACATTCCACATGGTGTCTATACCGACCCCGGATGGTACCAAAATCCTGTAGGGCATCAAGCCTTTGAATATACGGGGGAACTGCCAGAAATTTCCAAGCAGCTTTCATCCGGAGACGGACTTTTGGAACCAAAAACATCACCACAGGTATCGCAATTCATGGCTGTAAAACCAAATTATAGGAAGGGATAGCAAGACTTCATCCCAGCCTGTCATTAATTATGGACGGTGTGGATAGCAGACAAAGAGGCGAGGGTTTGGTTTTGTTAAGCCCTGGACAGACGGTAAAGCCATGGACATTTGGATCGTTTTTAACCCTGTAATAAAGCTTTTGCTTTATGGTTCAGTTCTCGTTGCAACCGGTTCACTCTTGTTTGCTTTCCATTTCAACAAATACCAGACGATCGAAAATAAGGCTTATTGCTCTTCACTTTCAAATAACGCATCGCTTCTGGGATTAATAATTTCAGCATTGTTCTTTTTATCAATCAGCGGAAATATGGGTGGCGATCTAGGCAGCGTGTTTTCGCCGTTGATGCTAGGGCTTGCCCTTGACTCCAAGTCCGGACTTGCAGCAATGCTTTGTTCGGCTGGTTTTTTGGTGCTTTATCTGCAAGGAAAAATTTTTCCGTCGTCGTTGAAATCCGGTTCTACGTTACTCGGCGTATTCCTCTTGTTACTTTCCTTTGTGATCTCGGGCCATGCTTCAAAACTAGGAACCACTGCCCAGATATTGCTGATCTTTCATTTGACAGGGATCGCATTCTGGATTGGTTCATTATTACCACTGCGCAACATGTGTCTTTCAAGCAACATTAAAAACCTGCACCAAGTTACCCATCAATTCGGCAAGATAGCGATGTTCTATGTTCTTGGCTTGCTCATAGCCGGGATATCATTCGCCTACATGTTGATTGGTGATATCTCATTACTGATAGAAACCTCATACGGCATTGTGCTTTGTGTGAAGGTTCTCATTGTATGTACATTGCTTTTTCTGGGCGCACTCAACAAGTTTTGGATCGTCCCATTGATAAAATCTGACATGGAGAGGGGCGCAATACGTCTCAAAAATTCTGTGCAGGCTGAAATTATGCTGGTGCTTTTGGTATTTTTATTTACCAGTTTATTGACGACATCACTAAATCTTCCAATGGGTGGATAACCACTTTTTGCTTAAAATTGTTACCAATTCGGCAGTGCGCCGAAGCCATGCTGGTGAGTGACTATTAGCCAATGGCGATCCACGTATAGGAAGTGGGCTACATAACCGACATGGGCTGTGTTCAGCGGAATTGTTCGGGTTATCGTGAAGAGAAATGGTAGCGGAGGAGGGACTTGAACCCCCGACACGCGGATTATGATTCCGCTGCTCTAACCAACTGAGCTACTCCGCCACAAGAGCCATTGTTCTAGGCCATTCGCCCCCTGCTGGTCAAGGGGAAATCCCGCCAAAAGCCTGGCTGGAAGTGTGCCGGAAATGATCCGCTCAACATGGCGTAAAGCCGGGGGTTTTCGGGGGATCGAACCGCCCTTCCCTCAGCATACCATGGCCGCTTTTGGAGCCTGCCCGGGAGCCTCTTTGCACACCCCGGCGAACACCCCCGGCGAACACCCCGGCGAACACCCCCGCAGCACGTTCAGGCGGCGCATTCAGGCGAGCGTTTCCATTCTTGCCTCAGAGGCCATACCAGGGGTCAGCTGGCTACTCCGGTCGGGGCGGCGACAATCCAGCCACCGCCTAGCAGCAGATCGGGGTCATCCGCATCATAGAGCGCGGCGGCCTGACCGGCGGCAATTCCGAACTGGGGTTCATCCAGCGTAATTTCAGCCACGCCACCTGCCGCATCGGGCCAGCCCGTGATCCGTGCCGGCATGGCAGGCGCGGTGTTGCGCAGGCGGGCCAGCACCCGGCGACCCTCTTTCGGTGTATTGAGATGAGCATCATCAGCCGCATCGCCAGACTCATCGCCAGACTCATCGGGGGCCGCATCGCCGCCAAGCCAGTTGACCTCATTGATCAGGATGGAATGGCAGGCCAGCATGGCGCGCTCCCCCACCACCACCTGATGTTTTTCAGGGTTGATGCCGATGACATAGAGCGGGCCTTCGGTTTCGTCACGGTCCTTGATGCCGCCGATCCCAAGCCCCTTGCGCTGACCGATTGTGTAGTCGATAACGCCGTCATGCTGGCCGAGGACAGTGCCATCATGATAGATGATCTCCCCCTTCTCAACCGCGCCCGGGCGGAGCCGCCTTACCACGTCACCATAACGTCCGTTGGGGACAAAGCAGATATCCTGACTGTCGGGTTTCTCCGCGATGGAAAGCCCGAACCGGCGGGCGTGTTCACGGGTTTCATCCTTATCCATGCCGCCGAGCGGAAAGCGCAGGTAATCAAGCTGATCCGGGGTCGTGGCGAAGAGGAAATAGGACTGGTCCTTGGTGTCATCAATCCCGCGGAGCAGCGTGGCCCGGCCATCCTTCACATCACGGCGGACATAATGGCCGGTGGCGAGGCATTGCGCCCCGAGGTCACGCGCCGTTGCCAGCAGATCGGTGAATTTCACCGTCTGGTTACAGCGCACACAAGGGATCGGGGTTTCGCCACGCAGGTAGCTATCGGCGAAATCATCCATCACCTGCTGCTGAAAACGGCTTTCGTAATCGAGGACGAAATGGCGAATGCCGAGCCGTCCTGCAACCACCCTCGCATCATGAATATCGGCACCGGCGCAGCACGCCCCCTTGGCGCGGATCGCCTCCCCATGGTCATAGAGCTGGAGCGTAATGCCAACAACGTCATAACCCTCCTCCTTGAGCAGGGCGGCGGTTACCGAGCTGTCGACCCCGCCCGACATGGCCACCACCACGCGGGTATCCTCAGGCGCAGCATCAAAGCCGAGGGAGTTCAGCCCTTGAGGATGATTTGCGCGTGCGGTCATGGGGTTTTGCCTCTCCTGATCTAGTCGTCTTCGGGCAGGCGAACCTTGAGCCCGTCCAGTGCCGGGGTCATGGTGATCTGGCAGCCAAGGCGGGAGGTCGCCTCAAGGCCGAAGGCAAGATCAAGCATGTCTTCCTCATCCAGCGAAGGCTTGCCCGTGGCCTCAACCCAGGCTTCATCAACCACCACATGGCAGGTGGCGCAGGACAGGCTGCCACCACAGGTGCCTTCAATCCCGATACCGTTATCCCGGCCGATTTCCATGACGGTCAGGCCCTCATCAGCCTGCAATGTCACTTCGGTGTTGTCACGTTTCACAAAAGTAATCGATGGCATTCCTATATCCTCAGTCGATAGGGTTGAATGATGAACCCTGCTTATAGAGCCGGAGCCAGGCTTCGGCAAGCCTGTCGATATCATTTGCCGTGGTATCCCAGCCCGATGAGATGCGAATGGCACTGGCGGCAAGATCACCGGCCCCCATCGCCTCCAGCACATGACTGGACCGGACCTTGCCGGATGAACAGGCCGCGCCCGCGCTGATCGCAACACCGGCGAGATCAAGCGCCATCACCTGGGTTTCGGCAAGCCGGCCAGGCATCGCGATGGAGGTTGTGTTGGCAAGCCGCCTAGCCGCCTGCCCGAAGATCACGGCATCAGGTGCCTCAACCCCAAGGCGGTGTTCAAGCTGTTGCTGGAGGGGCCTGCAATGCGCCTCAAAAACCTCGGGGTCAGCCAGCATCGCCGCCACCCCGAACCCGATAATCCCAATCAGATTTTCGGTACCCGGTCGGCGATTTTTTTCCTGCCCGCCACCACGGCTGAGCGGATGGGCAGGCATGCCTTCCTTCAGGACGAGCGCACCGACCCCTGTCGGCCCGCCGATCTTGTGGCCGGAAAGGGCCAGGCTGGAAACCCCCATCGTGCTGAAATCCAGTGGCATCTTGCCAAGCCCCTGAACCGCATCGCAATGCAGCCAGGCACCATGGCGGGCGGTGATACCGGCAATCTCGGCCATGGGCTGAATAACGCCGGTTTCATTATTGGCGGCCATGATCGCCACGCCTGCGCCCCGGGGCTGCTGGCCCAGCCAGTCATCAAGCGCGGTGAGATCGACGACCCCGGCCGCATCAACAGGCAGGTGATGGGCGGATGGTGCGCTTTCCAGAACGGCGGCATGTTCAATACCTGAAATCGCCATGGCCGAACACGGCTGGCGCAGTGCCATGGCGTTGGCCTCGGTCCCGCCGGAGGTGAAGATAATTTCTTCGGGCATGGAGCCGACACGCCGGGCAATGCTCGCCCTTGCGTCCTCAACCATCAGCCTGGCACGCTGACCATAGCCATGCACCGATGACGGGTTGGCGGGTGGCCCCATGGCATCAATCATGGCCCGACGGACACCGTCACGCAGGGGTGCCGTTGCGTTGTAGTCCAGATAGGTGTCTAGCACGACTTGCCTTCACCCTTGCTTTCTTGATCGGAACTGGAAGAAATCTCATCACGCTTGGGTGACTTGATGTCATCCTCAAGCACATTGAGGCGTGACCGGAGCGATTGCACTTCATCAAGCAGGCCCTTGATGACCAGCTCCCGGCTATCAACCGAATTTTCTGATGCCGTGCCGTATGCACGGAACACTGTTTCTTTCTGGGGGCGGCGCGATGATACTTCACGCGCCGGAATGCCGGTCACCGTGACGCATTCGGCGACATCCTTGACGACAACGGAATTGGCCCCGATGCGGGCGCAGCGCCCGATGGTGATCGGCCCCAGCACCTGCGCCCCTGACCCGATGATGACATCATCACCGATGGTCGGGTGGCGTTTGACCAGACGCTGGCTTTCGGTATCAACGCTCGGCAGCAACCCGCCCAGGGTAACGCCATGATAGAAGGTCACGTCATTGCCGATCTCGGCCGTCTCACCGATGACGACACCCATGCCGTGATCAATGAAAAAGCGACGGCCAATGCGTGCGCCGGGATGGATTTCAATCCCCGTCAGCATACGGGCAAACTGCATGATGAAGCGTGCTGTTATCTTGAAACCCCAGCGCCACAGCCGGTGCGCCAGGCGATGCGCCAGCATGACATGCACCGATGGATACAGAAACAGCACACTGATCCGCCCACCGGCAGCAGGATCACGGGAAATGACGGAATCCAGTTCCTCAGTGAATTTTGAAAAAACAGGCATGCTTGCTCCATTCATCTTGCCCTATCTTAGCAGTTAAGGATGGAGATGTATATTTCAACCACTTCCGCCCCCCAAAAGGCTAGTTATACTTGGAAAACAGCCTTTCGCCTGATATAAGCCTTCTTCTAAAAAGAGTGATAGGAAAAGCATGCCTGAAATCAACATCAATGGACCTGAAGGTCGGCTCGAAGCGCGCTACATGCCTGCGGCTGACCCATCCGCTCCACTTGCCCTGATCCTGCATCCCGAACCCAACCGTGGCGGTAACATGAACAATCGTGTTTCGCTGGCCATGTACAATCATTTCAAGGAACGCGGTTTTTCGGTTCTGCGGTTCAATTTTCGCGGTGTTGGCCGTTCGATGGGGACCTACAACAATGGTGAGGGTGAGTTATCCGATGCCGCCACCGCGCTCGACTGGATTGAAAACCAGTGTCCCAATGCGCGGGCCTGCTGGGTGGCCGGGTTTTCCTTTGGTGCCTGGATCGGCATGCAGCTGATGATGCGCCGACCTGAGATTGTCGGCTTTGTTGCTGTCACGCCGCCTGCCAATGACAAGGATTTCACTTTCCTTGCCCCCTGCCCGTCATCCGGGGTGATCCTGCATGGTGAGGCTGATGGCACGGTCCCGCCTGAAAGTGTCGCCAGGCTGGTTGACCGGATACAGACCCAGAAAGGGGTTGAGGTGGATATGCGTTTCATCCCTGATGCCAATCATTTCTTTACCAGCCATCTGGATCAGCTGATGGTGGAAATGGGTGACTATCTTGATACCGCCGTGGGCGATATCTCAATCCCGATTGATCCGGAATAAACGCCCGCACGAAAGTTTACCCCATGCCCAATTCTGTGCCCAATTCTGCGCCCAATTCTGCCTTCGTCAAGACCATCACCGAGCGCGGCTATATGCATCAGGCCACCAACCTTGATGCGCTGGATGAGGTGGCGGGCGAACGCTGTATCCCGGCCTATATCGGGTTTGACTGCACCGCGGACAGCCTGCATGTTGGCTCCCTGGTGCAGATCATGATGCTGCGTATCCTCCAGAAAACCGGGCATAAGCCGATTGTGCTGATGGGCGGCGGGACCACCAAGGTGGGTGACCCATCCGGCAAGGACAGCCAGCGGCCCCTGTTATCGGACCAGGATATCGAACGCCATAAAAACGGCATCCGGAAGATTTTTGAAAAATACCTGGTCTTTGGTGATGGCCAGACCGATGCTGTCATGGTCGATAATGCCGAATGGCTTGAGCAGCTCAATTACATTACCTTCCTGCGCGATTACGGGGTGCATTTTTCGGTCAACCGCATGCTGTCGATGGACAGCGTCAAGTTGAGGCTGGATCGTGAGCAGCCGCTCAGTTTTCTTGAGTTCAACTACGCCATTCTGCAAGCCTATGATTTCATGGAGCTGCGCCGCCGTTATGGTTGCCTGTTGCAGATGGGCGGCTCTGACCAGTGGGGCAATATCGTCACCGGGGTTGATCTGACCCGCCGCGTTGACACCCAGGAAGTTTTCGGGCTGACCTCACCGCTGATCACCACCGCATCGGGCGCAAAGATGGGCAAATCGGCGCAAGGCGCGATCTGGCTCAATAAGGAAAAACTCCCGGTCTGGGATTTCTGGCAGTACTGGCGCAACACCGAAGATGCCGATGTCGGCCGCTTCCTGAAACTCTTCACCGAATTACCGCTGGATGAAATCGCCCGCCTTGAGGCGCTCCAAGGCAGTGATATCAATGAGGCTAAAATCATCCTCGCCAACGCTGTCACCACGCTCTGCCATTCAGCCGAGGATGCGGCGGAGGCAGCGGCCACCGCCAAGGCCGCCTTTGACGAGGGCGCACTGGCCGAGGGGTTGCCTCAGGTTGATACCGAAACCGCCGATTTGAGCGCGGTTGATGCCTTTAAACTCGCCGGGCTTGCCAGCTCCAACGGTGAGGCCAGACGGCTGATCCGCGGCGGGGGTGCGCGGCTCAATGATGCGGTAATCAGTGATGAGGATGCCCGCCTCACCGCCGATGATTTCGATGCTGATGGCAAGGCCAAGCTTTCGGCCGGCAAAAAACGCCACGTTATCCTGAAAAAGACAGGCTGATCTAGCCACCGGTATTGCCGGTTGCAATACCCTTTTCCCCAATTTCTTTGCCTATTTCTTCCCCTAATTCTTCGGGGCTGCTATCCGAAGCATCTTGTGCTGTGCCTTCGGGGATCAGCCTTTCGCGTTCACGCTTGACCCAGTCGGGGCTGAAAATATCACGCAGCAGGCCGGGGGCGATGCTGGAAAGATTGACCGAGCTTTTCGGATCATCGATATCGCCGGTGATGGAAAACTGGGTTGAAAACAGGCCTGAATGATCAATCCCGGTCAGGATTTCACCAATGATCGGCACACCGCCAACCAGTTTGTTCAGCCCATAGAGCGGCAGCATGGTTCCGCTGACCTCCATATCCCGTTCCACCGGATCAATAACGCCAACCAGATCAACCGCCAGTGCCGTCCCCGTAGCGCGGGCCTGATGGATGATCTGCCTGTCCGGGAAAATCTCAAGATGGGCATGACCCAGACTGAAATTGGTCCCGTCCCCTTCAACAAGCGAATACAGCCCGGCAAGCGACAGCACCGACATGACCCGGATAGCCTTTGGTGCCTCGATGACGTTAAAATCTTCCAGTTCAAAATTGACGTTGTAATGCTTGGGGTCATCCTGTTCAAACGCCGCCACCAGATAGAGTTTTCCCGAACGGATCGCATCCGTGATGTTAAGCGTTTTCAGCACCTGGCCCGCATTGTTTGAGCGCAGCACCAAAAGGTTGCCGCCGCTTTCAGAAGGACTGAGTGAAATCGAAGCCTCCGACCCGCCGATCAGGCCGCGCCCATCCATCAGGTCCTGGCCATTGCCGAAAAATGCTTTCAGCGAGGCTTCGGTCATGAACGGCTTGTCACCGAGGAAAAGCCCGCCAAGGAAATCAGCCTCACCAACACCGTCTTCATCGGTCTTCAGCTTGACGTTGCCGGAGAGGCTCACCGACTGGTCAAGGATAATGCGATCCGCGGTGAGTTCGATTTCAAGCGAAATCCCCTTGCCGGGGCTGTCCTCACGCCGTAGTGGTGTCAGGTCAATCAGCCCTGCCGAGGCCGTCAGGCGCAGGATATCCTCAGCGTTGCGTTCAACCGTAATATTGGTGAGATCATTGCCCGGCCATTGCGCGTGATTGAGAAACGCGCCGAGGAAGCGGCCGGATTCATCAAACGAAATATTGCCATCAATATTCAGCACATCACTGTCGAGGGTGACATCGCTGATACCAACAATCTTGCCATCATCAATCTGGAAGCGGGCGATCATATCAGCCGCCTCACCTTGCAGTTTCACAAGGCCAAGGCGGGGGAAGTTGATGCTGGTGCTATCAAGGTCCAGCCTTGCATCCAGCACCATCCGGTCCATGCCCGACTCCCCCTTTAGGGAAATGATACCGCCTGTTGCGCCGCCCAGATCAAGCGGCACCCGGCCCGCAATCCAGCCCGTGAAAGCATCACTCTTGGCAAGGGCCAGATCGAGTTCCACCTTGCCATCAGCCTGCCGTTTCAGGTTCAGCACCGTGGGCGCACCGGCCAGTATTCCATGGCCACTGACAATCAGGTTGCGGTTGGAATAGATGATATCCATCGTGCCATCGTCGTAGGGCAGGCCATAAGGCAGACCATCCAGTTCGGCATCCTCCACCGACGCGGATACATTGACCTCAATGCCGCCGTTTTCCTTGATGGTGCCGCTATCGGGAATGATCCATTTCATGCCCATGGTGGCATCAATGGTGCCTTTCGCCTCACTGATATCAAGCCCGGCGGGTTTCAGCAGGTTGAGCCGTTCATGATCCAGCAGTCTGACCGCGCCACCAAAACTGCCCCGGGCGAGCAGGGCCAGATCAGCCTCCGGCCCGGCCTCGGACTGGCGGATGATGAACCGTGAGCCGCCAATGTTCAGCCCTTCAACCATGCCGGAGAAAATATCCGCCCTCAGGGTTCTGCCCTCAAACCCGATGGAGGCGGTCAGGGACTGCACCGGCGGCATGGTGCGGAGATAGGTCAGGCTGGTATCAACAACATCAGCGTTGCCCTTGAGGTAGAGGGTTTCAGGCTTCTCCCCTCGCGGCAGATCGAACCCGGCCTCAATATTGAGGCCATTGATGACCCCGCCAGAAATATTGTTTTTCATCCAGTCCCGGGTCCGTGGACGCAGCGTCCGGGGCCACAGTTCGGTCAGGAGAGTTTTGTCAATCTGTTCAGCCTTGACCTTTATGTCGAGCCGGTGAGCATGCCAGTCGTGTTCGAGATCAAGGGTGGCGACCATGGCCATCTGGCCAAGCTCTTTGGCATCAATCGCGGCCCGTGTGACCTGAAGCGCATTGCCCTCCAGCCTGGTCCTGATTTCTATGCCCTCAAGGTCTATCAGGCGGGATGCGTTTTGCGGCAGCAGCTGGGCATCCAGCAGCAGAAAATCAGCCGAGGCATGCTTGATTGAACCCTTGTTGCCAATCGCCAGCTCAACCCTGGAGGACAAGGTCCCGACCAGCCGTTCCACCGAGGCAAAGGAGGTTTCAAGCCGCATCGCCCGCATGTCGCTGACCAGATCAATGGTGGTGACCTGAAACGACCGGGCCTGACGGTCAATCACCCCGACGGTTTCAAGCCCGAGCGAGGCGACAATGCCGCCCTCGATGCTGTCCACGATCATTTCCCGCAAACCCGGTTCAGCATCATCCGGCCAGGCCTGCATGACACGGTCCACGGGGAGGTTGCTGCCCTTCATCTTGGTGAAGATCACGGGCTTGTCGCCGGAAACGTTCTTGACCTGCCCGGAAATCAGCAGGCGTGATGAGACAGTGTCATTGCCCATCGGGGCCGTTACATCGATATTGGAAATGGTGAGCAGGTCTTTTTCGGCATCATGGGCAAAGATCAGGTCCACCTGATCATAATCCATTGCGCCATACCCGGGCAGATCAACCCGGCCCTGCATGGTGGTGATATCGCCTGAAATGCTCTCAACCCTGCGATCACGGATCGCCATGGCCAGACGGCCGCCGACCTCACCAACCTGGCTGATCTCAGGCACATCAACCCCCATATAGGGGTAGATCGTGTCCAGCCTCACCCCGTTGATGGTGGCGGTCAGAACCGCATCGGTCGCGGCCTCATTGCTGCTGAAGTCTACCGATACCGTGCCGCCTGCGGGGTTGGTGGCGTTGATATTGCCCTCAAGCTGCTGGTTACGGCGCTGGATGGTAATCGCTATGGGTTCAACCACCAGCCATTTTTCCTGATCAGCATTTTCGGCATCCCGGGCGGGATGGCTGACCCTCAACCGGGCGTTATCGATACTGATTTTGCGAATGGCGGCCAGCGCGTCTGCCCCATCTGGCGCCGACTGGCTTTCCTGCAACAGGCTGGTGACGAGCGCAACCGATGGTCCGGCCTGCCATTCCTCACCCCCGTGTTCAATATCAATCTCAAGCCCGGAAATTTCCATTTCCGATGGCACGATCTGGCCCAGCATCAGGTCGGAAAGGGAAAACCCGAATTCTGACTGGGGCAGGACCAGCACCGTATCAGCGGCATTGAGGCGGATGTTCCGGGCAACAAGGCGAACCGGTATCGCCGAAAAACTGAATTCCAGCCTGGCGTATTCGATTGTGCTGACCACACCCCTGGTGCGTTCGTTGAGCGTGTCCTGAACAAAACTGGTCAGACCGCCCTGATCCTCAACCTGCCGCCAGAAGCTATAGCCAACACCGCCAATGGCCGAGATCGCAATAATGACTAAAGCGAACACTCCCCAGAAAAGGCGCCGCCCGTTTCTAACCATGGTGTTTCCTCCGGCACGGCGAAAATGCCCGCCAAAACGGGGGCCACCCCTTCCACACGCTGTCATCCGGCTCTATATTAAGCATACTAGGGTTGTACCATAAATTGCCGCCAAATAGTGGCAGGATAATGAGAAAAGCACCACGCTAACTCATGTAGAGGCCAACCCATCAATACACCAGCCCATCAAATCGAAGGAAAGGACATACCATGCTGAACGACGGCGACAAGGCCCCCGATTTCACGATACCCACTGATGAGGGCGAATTCAGCCTCAATGCCTCGGCAGGCCCGGTGGTGGTATTCTTTTTCCCGCGTGCCGATACCTCAGGCTGCACCAAGGAAGCAATCGCGTTTTCCGAGCTGAAGGCCGAATTTGATGCCGCCGGTGTGCGCGTCATCGGCATTTCCAAGGATACGGTCACAAAGCAGGGGAAATTCCGCGCCAAATATGATCTGGCTTTCCCGCTCGGGGCCGATGATGAAGGCGATGTCTGTGAGCAGTTCGGTGTCTGGGTTGAAAAATCCATGTATGGCAAGAAATACATGGGGATACAGCGCGCCACCTTCCTGATCGGCTCAGACGGCAGCATCATCAAATCCTGGCCCAAGGTAAAGGTTCCGGGGCATGCCGATGCTGTGCTGGAGGCGGTGAAGGCGCTCTAGCCCCCTCTGGCACCCTCCAGGACTAGAGGGCGGCGGGCCCTTACTGCTGGCCAACCTTCATGGCGAGGCCAGCCTCAATAAAGGCATCGAGGTCACCGTCAAGCACCCCCTGGGCATTGCCCTTTTCAACCTGGGTACGGAGGTCCTTGACCATCTGATACGGGTGCAGGACATAGGACCGGATCTGGTTGCCCCAGCCGATATCGGCCTTGCCCGCAGCGGTGGCGCTGGCCTCGGCTTCACGGCGTTGCAATTCCAGCTCATAGAGGCGCGCTTTCAGCATGTTCATGGCGGTGGCGCGGTTGCGGTGCTGGGACCGGTCGTTCTGGCACTGGACCACGATATTGGTCGGGATATGCGTAATCCTGATGGCACTGTCGGTCCGGTTGACGTGCTGGCCACCCGCGCCGGAGGCACGGTAGGTATCAATCCGCAGGTCTTTTTCCTCAATATCGACCTCGATCGCATCATCCACCACCGGGTAAATCCAGACCGAGGCGAAACTGGTGTGACGGCGGGCTGATGAATCGTAAGGCGATATCCGCACCAGGCGATGCACCCCACTTTCGGTTTTGAGCCAGCCATAGGCACTGTCACCGGTGAAGCGCATGGTCACCGATTTGATCCCGGCTTCTTCCCCCGGGCTTTCCTCAATATACTCGATCTTGTAACCGCGATGTTCACCCCAGCGTGCGTACATGCGTTGCAGCATCTCGGCCCAGTCCTGGGCTTCGGTACCGCCAGCACCGGCGTTGATCTCAACAAAACAGTCATTGCCGTCAGCCTCACCCGACAGCAGGCTTTCGATCTGGCGGCGGGCGGCAACGGCCTCAAGCTCGGTCAGGCTGCTTTCTGCCTCAAGCACGATGCTTTCATCGCCTTCCTCTTCACCAAGGGTGATCAGCTCTATTGCATCATCCAGCGTGACTTCCATCTCACGGATACCGCCGATGAGCCGGTCGAGGCGGTTTTTTTCCCGCATCACCGTCTGGGCGCGTTCAGGGTTATCCCACAGCGCCTGATCCTCGGCCTCACGTTCAAGCTCGCTCAGCCGGGCCACGCTTTCATCCCAGCCGATATGCTGCCTGAGCAACGCGATGCTGGACCGGATAGCGGTAACTTTATGTTCGGTTTCTGCTTGCATGATGCAGTGTTAATACAGACCCGGAAGCGGTTGTGCAACCGTTGTGGTGCTTGAACCGGGTACATCAATGACCCTCTGGCTACTGCTTTTTTCAAGCGGACGCTGGCCTGGCTTGAAGGCCTCAATAATGGTGTTGCCCTCATCAGGGGCGGCGCGTTCACCGGTTTCAGGATTGATGGTGAACAGGTTGACACCGGTCGGGCGGCGGAACGGGATTGCTGGTTTGCCATCCATGACACGGCGGATGAAGTCACCGAAAATCGGCACCGCCGCGGTTGACCCTGTTTCCCGCTTGCCAAGGGGGCGCGGCTTGTCAAACCCGACATAGACACCGACAACCAGATCAGGCGTGAAACCGATAAACCAGGCATTGGTATTCTCATTGGTGGTGCCTGTCTTGCCGGCAACAGCAAATCCGGTGGAACCGATACGCTGGCCGGTCCCGCGTGAGATCACGCCTTCGAGCATGGTCGTCATCTGATAGGCTGAGGCACTGTCCGTGACCCTTGTTCGGGTATCGGGCAATTCTGGCGGGATCGCCCCGGTGCTGGCCGGTGCGGGACCATTGCAGCCACTGCAATCACGGGTATCGAGCCGGTAGACTGTCTTGCCAAAGCGGTCCTGAACACGGTCAATGATACTGGGCGCGATATAGGAGCCGCCATTGACGATCATCCCATAGGCGGCGGTCAGCTGGGTCAGGGTGGTTTCGCCTGCCCCCAGCGACATCGACAGATAGGGCGGCATGCTGTCATCAATCCCGAACCGGCGGGCGTATTCCTGCACCATCGGCATGCCGACGGTCATGGCCAGTCGGGCCGTCATCAGGTTGCGGGACTGTTCAATGCCATGGCGCATGATGCTGGGGCCATAGAATTTTCTGGTGTAGTTGGCGGGTTTCCATTTCGGCTGACCCGGCCCCTGATCGACCACCAGCGGGGCATCAAGAATTCTGGTGGTGGGCGAGAAACCGTTATCCAGCGCGGCGAGATAGACAAACGGCTTGAACGCCGAGCCGGGCTGACGCTGGGCCTGGGTAGCGCGATTGAACTCACTGGTATTGGGGTTGTAGCCGCCGGTCATGGCCAGCACACGGCCGGTATGCGGATCAAGCGCGACCAGCGCCCCCTCTACCATCGCTTCCTGCCCAAGCGCCCATGTATCAGGACCGAGGAAGGATTGATCATCAAAACGTTTCAGCCGGTCCGGCACGGTTTCAGGCGGCTGGACCAGCACGATATCATTGATCTTCAACGCCTCGGTCAGGGATCTGATCGGCTGCGGCCTGATCCCGGCCTTGTTGCGCGGCGGATAGGCCCAGTCGGCCAGCTGAAACGGGATTTCCCCACGGCTCAGTTGCGGCGTGCCATCCTCACCGGGGTGGCGCACCATGATCAGGGCGACGTCATCATCAACAAAAACCACCACCGCCGGGTACCGGCCTTTGGGCGCTGTTTTGGCGTAACGGGCCAGGGTTTCTTCCAGTTGCCCCTCGTTCGAGTCAAACTGGCCAATGGCCCCGCGCCAGCCCTGACGTTTATCAAGCGCCTCCAGCCCCTCAATGATCACTGTGTCGGCAATCGCCTGAATTTTCGGGTCAAGGGTGGTGCGAACCGAATAACCGCCGGAATAGACCGCGTCCGTGCCGTAGCGATCAACCATCTGGCGGCGGACCTCCTCAACGAAATAGGGCGCATCGGCACCGTCAACGCCTGACCGGGGCCTGATTTCAAGCGGGGCCTGCATGGCGAGATCGGCTTCTTTCTCGGTGATATAGCCGTTTTCTTCCATCTGGCTCAGCACCCAGTTTCGGCGTTGAACCGCCGCCTTGTATTTGCGGGTCGGGTGATAATTGTTGGGGGCTTTCGGCAGGGCGGCAAGATAGGCCATCTCAGGCAGGTTGAGATCGCTCAACGGCTTGTCAAAATAGTTGAGCGATGCCGCCGCCACCCCGTAACTGCCCATGCCGAGGTAAATATCGTTGAGGTAAAGCGCCAGCAACTGATCCTTAGTGAAAGCCCGTTCCATGCGGATCGCGAGGATCGCTTCCTTGATCTTGCGTTCTATCGACACTTCATTGGTCAGGAGGAAGTTCTTGGCCAACTGCTGGGTGATGGTGGAGGCACCGATCGGGCGGCGGCCGGAGCCATAATTATAGGCATTGGTGATGGTCGCCCGAAAAAGCGCCTTCAAATCAACGCCGAAATGATCATAGAAGGCCTTGTCCTCAGCCGACAGGAACGCCTGGATCAGCGGGGTCGGAATTTCCGTGACGGGAACGAAGACCCGCTTTTCCTTGGCGTATTCAGCCAGCAAGGCCCCGTCACCGGCATGAATGCGGGAGACCACCGGCGGTTCGTACTGGGCCAGCTGGACGTATTCAGGCAGGTTGCGGCCGTATTTCCAGAATACCCACAAAACCCCGCCCGCACCGGCCGTGAACCCGAACAGCGCCAGCGTGAACAACCCCACAAGAAGGCGTAGCCGGAGGCTGGACCGGCGTTTCGGTTCTTCCGGTTCCGTTGGCCCTTTGTTTCTGGGCGGTCTTTTGTCGGCAACCAATTGCATCATAAAATCCTGTTAACGCCGCAGACCCTTGCACAGGATCATGGCAATTATGTGATTTCCTGTCTATTCGCGGTCACGCCGATATTGAGGCCTGCCATGGCTTTGACAACTAATGTAGCGTTTTATTCAAGACTGCTGTTTTCTTCAAGATACAGCACGATGGCGCGGGCCAGCCGTTTCATCAGGTCCTGACGATAAGCCGCTGATTTGAGCCTTTTTTCATCCTCACGATTGGTGAGAAACCCCATTTCAACCAGCACCGATGGCACATCGGGGGATTTCAGCACCGCAAACCCGGCGAAACGATGCCCGCGCTGGGAGGTCGAAATACCATCAAATTCCCTGATAATCGTTGCCGCCAGCACCGAGGACTGGTTCATGCTTTCGCGTTGGAACATGCCCAGCAGGGTCGAGGTCACCACCGGATCAGTGGTATCCAGATCAGGCCCGCCGATCAGGTCAGCCTTGTTTTCCTGCCGGGCCAGAAACGCGGCCTCCTTGTCCGATGCGGTATCAGACAGGGTAAAGACCGAAACGCCCATGGCCTTTTTGTTGGGGGCAGCATCAGCGTGGAGCGAGATGAAAACATCCGATTTGGCATCACGGGCCAGCTGGATACGCTTGCGGAGCCGGTGGTATTGATCGCCCTTGCGGGATAGCAATGCATTCACCCGGCCGGTGGCATTCAGGTTTTCAGCCAGCTCAAGCGCGGCCTTGAGCGTGATGTGTTTCTCATTAACCCCCGAAACGCCGATGGCACCCGGGTCCTTGCCGCCATGCCCCGCATCAATGAAGACAACCCATTTGTCCCGCGATGGCTCCCGGTCATTGCGGCGTGGCCTGGGCAGGGGCAGCAGCAGCCCCGATGCTGATTTCCCGGTATTGGCGCGATCAGGCCTCTGTTCAGGGAGCAGGATGGTCTGCCCGGGGTCGGATTGTTCAGGGCTGGGCTGATCCAGTTTGAGCGGCAGATTACCCTGCTGGTTGAATGCCCGGGCGGCGAGCTGAAAGGCTGTTTCACCCCGTTGGCTGATATCGATCACCAGGCGATGGCCCCGGCCGTTTGGCGGCAGCCTGAACGCCTCAACCGGTATCGCCGGCCCATCCAGATCAATCACCAGCCGCGACACGCCGGCAGCGGGATTACCAAACCGGTAGCCCTTGAGCAATGAGGTCTCCAGCCCGCCGGTGACCGAACGGCCTTCAACGCGCCAGCGGGTTTCAGGCATGTCGATCACAAGCCGGTGAGGTTCGGACAGCAGCAGCATGGAAAGAGGGATTTCAGTGCTGGTTTCGATGACCAGCCGCGCCAATTCGCTATTGCCGCCACTGCGGATACCGGTGATGCGGTTTTCAGCCCATGCGGCGGTGCTGGCAACCATCGTCCAGAGGATAATCCCGTAAAGCAATAGTGACCGCATTGACAACCCCTTGATCATGCGTCTCCATGTTTAGCCGAAGCCTGCCTGATTGTGAACCCGCCCCAAATGATCTCCAGGGTGATGGCCCCCGCTTGATGCCCCGGATCATATTGCTGGTGCCTGTTGCTCAAATGATTGCCCGTGGCGCAGCCACCGGTTTCCTGCCTGAAATCGAAATCGGTTGTCATGACCTTTGATCAACACTATATATAAATTACTGAAGTGATACTCAGATATCATTCCAAGGATTCCAAGCGCGGGGTTCCTCCCGCAGCCAACGAGACAGCGGATGACACGATCATCCCAACCATGAAAGACGATGACATGCCCCTTGAAGCCATGACATCAGCACAGCCACACCCCCATGAGAGGACTGGCTTTTTTGATGTAATGAAACCGGCATATGCGTCTTTCCCGAACCATCCGTCGGCAGACCGGCCATTGACCCTGAGGGGCAATGCGGCCAGCTTGTGCGCGGAAGAAAGCCATAAAAATGTCAAAGAAACTGCTTATCGACGCCAGGCAGGACGACGAAACTCGCGTTGTTCTGCTTAATAATAATAAACTTGAGGATTTTGACTACGAAACAAGCCACCGCAAACCCATTAAAGGAAATATCTACCTCGCCCGCGTGACGAGGGTCGAGCCTTCATTGCAGGCGGCATTTGTAGAATACGGCGGCAATCGCCAGGGCTTCCTCGCCTTCAGTGAAATCCATCCCGACTATTACCGCATCCCCGTTGAAGACAGGGAAAAGCTGCTGGCCGAACAATCCGGCCGCGGCGATGATGATAGCGAGCCTGCATCCGAGCCTGCCCCCGATGCCGTGGCGGCTGAGGCATCCGGCGAAGAAACCGTGTCCGGGGATGCTGCCGAAACCGGTGACGAAACCCCTGAAGCCGAGGCCGCTGATGCCGCTGATGGTGAAACCGGCCCCGATAACGGGGATGAAAACGGGGAAGCCAACGGGGAGTCTGATGACACCGCCGCTGACAGTTCTGGCGGTGATGATGCTGATGAAGAGGTTCAGGCCCAGCGCCGCCGCAGCGTCAATTTTTCCCGTCATTACAAGATCCAGGAAGTCATCGCCCGCCGCCAGATCATGCTGATCCAGGTGGTCAAGGAAGAGCGCGGCAACAAGGGCGCGGCGCTGACAACCTACCTTTCGCTGGCTGGCCGTTACTGCGTGCTGATGCCGAACACCCATCATGGCGGCGGGGTCAGCCGCAAGATCAGCAACCCTGTTGATCGCAAAAAGCTGAAAAGCATTGTCGGCAGCCTCGATATCCCTGATGGCATGGCGGTGATTGTCCGCACTGCGGGTTCCAAGAGAACCAAGGCTGAAATCACCCGTGATTTCACCTACCTGATGCGGCAATGGGATGATATCCGCACCCTGACCATGGAATCCATCGCACCGGCACTGATCCATGAGGAAGGCAACCTCATCAAACGGGCTGTCCGTGACTATTATGCCTCTGATGTGGAGGAGATTGTCGTTGAAGGCAGCGATGCCTATAAAATGGCCCGCTCGCATATGAAAAACCTCATGCCCAGCCATGTCAAAAAGGTCAAGGTGCATGAGGAAAGCGGCCAGACCCTGTTGCAGAAATATCAGGTTGAGGAAATGCTGGCCTCAATGCATGAACCTCAGGTGACGCTTAAATCCGGCGGCTACCTGGTGATTAACCAGACCGAGGCGCTGGTCGCCATTGACGTTAACTCTGGCCGCGCCACAAGGGAGCGGAATATTGAGGAAACCGCGCTCAAGACCAATATGGAGGCGGCAGAAGAAATCGCCCATCAGCTCCGCCTGCGTGACTTGTCCGGGCTGATCGTCATTGATTTCATCGACATGGAAAGCAACCGCAACCAGAACGCGGTTGAACGCAAGGTGAAAGAGGCCGTCAAATCCGACCGGGCGCGTATCCAGATTGGCAGCATCAGCCAGTTCGGGCTGCTGGAAATGTCACGCCAGCGTCTGCGTTCCAGCCTGGCCGAAACCGTCACCCGCATCTGCCCGCATTGCGAAGGTTCAGGCCGGGTGCATTCGATTGAGGCCGCGGCCCTGTTTGCGCTCCGTGCCATCGAAACCGAGGCACCGAAAGCCAGGGGCGACAGCCTGACGGTGCAGATGCATTCCACCATCGCGTTCTATATTCTCAACAACAAGCGAAGCATCCTCTCCGAGATTGAGGAACGTTTCAGCATGCATATCATCATCACGTCCAACGATCTGCTGGTTGCCCCGCAAGTTCGGTTCGGTGACGTGCCGGTGATCCCGGACAACAGCGAAAGCCGCAACGACAACAGCCGTTCCCGCAAACGCCGTTCCCGCAACAGGCCCGAACCCGAGGCCGAGACAACCACAGAGGCGGATAGCAGCAGCGAGGATGAGACCACCCCATCCACCCCATCCACCCCATCCGAAGATGGCAGTGAAGAGGATAAACCACGCCGCCGTCGCCGCCGTGGCAAGCGCGGGGGTCGCCGTCGTCGTCGTGATGGCACCGGCAGTGATACCGATGGCATGCAGGCCTCAGAAAACCGTGATGAGGAAGCTCAAAACGGGGAAGCTCAAGGTGGTGAAGCTCAGGCCGATGCCAGCGACAGCCCATCGGATGACAGCGATGCCGGTCAGGCTGAGGTGATAAAGCCGAAACGGTCCCGCCGCAAAGCCCCGAAAAAGGCTGAGGCTGGTGAAGCTGAAGGGGCTGAAAGCAGCCCGGCAGAAACCCCCGCAGGAACCCCGGCAGAAGAACCCAAAGCCGCCAAGAAAGCCGCCAAAACCCGCGCCAAGAAGAAAAAGGCAGCCGCTGAAGACGGGGATACCAAAACCGCTGAGGTAAAGACCAAGGCGAAGGCCAAGAAAGCCACGGCGAAAAAGGCGAAGAAGGCCAAAGCCAAATCAGCCGCCGCCGACAATAGCAGTGACGACACCAAGGACGGGGCCGAAAAGCCTTCGCGTGAGGCGTTGAGTTCAGCCCCGGTTGAGGTCGTGGATGTCGATAGCGTCACCCCGGCAGCCCGCAAAAAAGGCTGGTGGAGTTCCTGATACCGGAATTCTGCTAATACGGGAATTTCGCTAATACAGGAATTTTCCTGACCAACAGAGGCGGTCTAGTGACAGTGTTCAGCCATCCAGGCGTTCACGCGCCGGACCGCCTCATGCATATCATCCTCACTGCCCGCGAACGATAGCCTCAATGCCTTGTGGCCATTGACGGGGTCGAAATCAGCCCCCGGCGTTGTCGCGACCTTGGCCTCATTCAGCAACCGGTCCGCCAGATCAACACTGTCCGGGCTGACCCTTGTGGTATCGAGATAGATATAAAACGCCCCTTCAGGCGGCTCAACATTATTGAGCAGACGCTGATCAAGCCCGGCCAGCAGAATATCACGATTGCGCCGATAGCGATCAATATGCGCCTCAAGTTCGGAGATGGCATCAGGGTCGGTGATGGCGGCGGTGGCGGCGATCTGTGACAGGGTCGGCACCGAGATCACGGCATTCTGGCCCAGCCTGTCCATCGGGTCCACCAGATCATCAGGCACGATCATCCAGCCAACTCGATGCCCGGTCATGGAAAAGAATTTCGAAAACGAATTGACGATCACCGCATTCGGGGAAAATTCCAGGATGGAGGCGGTATCAACGCCAAAGGAAATACCGTGATAAATTTCATCGGAAATCAGCCTGACATTATTTTCATCGCACCATTCCGCCACGCCCTTAAGCTCATCACGGGTCATCACCACCCCGGTCGGGTTGGACGGGCTGGCGATGATCAGCCCATCGGGCATATCGTCGAGCGCATCAAGATGCTTGCGGCTGAAACGCCATCCATCCTCGGGGCTGAGATCGATCAGCAAGGGTTTCAGCCCCATGGCAACCATCAGGTTACGATAGGCTGAATACCCGGGATTGGTCATGGCAATGGTTTCACCTTCATCAAAACAGCACAGAAACGCGGTCGCAAAACCGAGCGATGAGCCTACCGTGGCCATGACATTATCTTCAGAAATATCAAGCCCATAGAAACGTTTATAGTGATTGGCAATGCCGCGCCGCAGGGGGACGATCCCGGCCGTCAGGGTATAGCCATGGCTGGAGGGCAGATCCATCGCCGCGATCATCGCCTGACGCGCTGGCAGTGGTGCCCCTGTTGATGGCTGGCCCACCTCAAGATGCATGACACTTTCACCCTTTTTAGCTTCCAGGTCAGCGGCCTTGGCCATGACATCCATAACCATAAAAGGGGATAATTCAGAACGACTTGATATCTTGATGGACATAAACTTACCACATTCGGAATAGATATTGCGTGAACTGTTCCTGTATAAAGGAATAGGATTTTTATACAACACCAATGGAATGGTGATGGATCGCTCTTCAAAAATAATGCCAGGATGGCTTGGCCTCCTTGCATTGGTGGTGATCATCGGGTTGCCCGTTTCAGCATCCGCAGCGATCATCCGTGATACCGAAATCGAACAGACCCTGCTGAAAATGGCGCGGCCGATGGCGCAACAGGCTGGCCTCAACCCTGACAGGATCGGTGTCCGCATCGTCAACAATTCGCAATACAATGCCTTCGTGATGGCCGACAGCATCATCTTTATCCATAGCGGGCTGCTGATGCAGGCGGAAAACATGATCGAGGTTGCCGGTGTCATGGCCCATGAAATCGGGCATATCGCCTCCGGCCATGTTCAACGCCGGGGTGAGGTTATTGAGGATGCCGGCATTACCAGCCTGCTCGGCGTGGTGGCGGCGGTGGCATTATCGGCGGCGGGCAGCGGTGATGCCGCTTTCGGGGTGCTGGCAGGCGGGTTTGACCGTTCCACCCGGATTGTCATGGCCCGATCAAGGCAGGATGAGGGTGTCGCCGATGAATGGGCAATCCGGCTGATGAAATCCCAGAACTATTCGCTCCACCCCATGACGGAAACGATGCGCAAACTGGCGGCACAGCGGATGCTGCCCCAGAGCAGGCAGACCGATTACTACCTGTCCCACCCCGGGGCGCTCGAACGCAGCGCGGTTTTTCAGGACTACATCAACAACCATGAAAAAGACCCCCTGCCCGAACCCGCCTGGATGGAGGCATCGTTTCAGCGGATCAAGGAAAAGCTGGAGGCATGGACCTTTCCGCCCAAAACCACCATCGCCAACACCATCGGCGATGAAAGCCCGGAGGCCCGGTTCAAGCGAGCTGTCGCCTTTCTGCGCCTGTCGGATGTGGTCGCCGCCCGTGATGAAATGGCTGAACTGGTCACCGCCTTTCCCGATGATCCCTATTATCGGGAGTTCTATGGTGACACCCTCCGTTCCAGCGGGGAGGGGCTGGCCGCCGCCCGCCAGTATGAAAAGACCCTGATGATTTTTGAGGGGGAGGCATTTGCAGACCAGCCGGTGAATACCGGCCAGATTCTCCTGTCAATGGGCCGTGCCTATCTTGCCACCGGCGATCCTGAACACTTGCCGCTTGCCATCGAGGCACTAGAGATGGCCACCATTGAGGAACCCGAATGGGCCTTTGTCAAACATCAGCTCGGGATCGGTTATGGCAAGGCCGGACGCTTTGCCGAGGCTGACCTGACCCTGGCTGAGGAAGCCCTCTTGAAACGCAACACTGAACTGGCAACACAACTGGCCAAACGTGTTTCCGCCAACCCCGATGCCACCCCGGTCCAGAAACAGCTGGCCGCTGACATCATCGCCCAGGCAGGGAGCTGACCCTTTGCCCGGGCTGTATTTTCGGATATTACTCAAACCCATACTATAAAAAGGTACCATGATGACCCCAAAAGCCGCCAAGAAAACCGCCACCAAAGCCGCCCGTAAAACAGCCGCCAAAAAGGCAAAGGCGAAGATGCCCCCAGCCCCGGATGTTTCAGCAGCCCCGGATGTTACAGCAAATCTGGAAACAACAGCGGCATCGGCCAGACCCGGGATCATGAGCATGGTCCCTGCCCTCGCCATTGTTTTGGCGGTGGGGATCGGGATCGGCGTGATGCTGGGCGGCCAGAACGGGAGCGCGCCGAACCGGGCCGAGATCAACGAAGCGATCCGCAGCTATATTGCCGCCAACCCGGATTACATCATCGAAACCGTCAATAATCATATCCAGGACAGGCGTAATGAAGAGGTCAACCAGTCGATCAACCTGGTCAGGGCTGATGATGGCGTTACTGTCTTTGGCAACCCTGATGGTGACGTGACGATCTATGAATTCAGTGACTATAACTGCGGCTATTGCAAAAGGGTTTTCGGCGAGGTCAAGCAACTGGTTGAAAGCGACGGCAATATCCGTGTTGTCATCAAGGAATTCCCGATCCTTTCCGAAGGCTCGGTGATCGCCGCCCGCTATGCCATCGCCGCTGGCAAGCTGGGGCTTTATGAAGATTTCCACGTTGCCCTGATGGGCTGGCAGGGAACAATTGATCAGGCCGCGGTTGATCAGGTGATTGCTGATCTGGGCATTGACCGCAGCGCCCTTGATGAGGCAGCTGATGATGATGATATCGAGGCTGTCATCACGGCCAATCGCGAACTGGCCCAGGCCCTGCAACTGACCGGCACCCCCGGTTTCGTTATTGGTGATGAGATTGTCCCCGGTGCCATCAGCAAGGCAGAGCTGGAAGAGCTGGTCGCCACGGCGCGTGAAAATGCCGCCAACGGCTGATTTAATCCCCCTGAAGACCCCAGAATGACTCCAGAATGACTCCGGAATGACTCTGGAAACACCTGAAAATGACACTAAGATGACATGGGGGGTTGATGCTGATATGATCAGCGCCTGAACGGATAAAGAAAATGGTTTCCAGAAAAGATATCCTTGTCATCAACGGCCCCAACCTCAACATGCTTGGCAAGCGTGAGCCGGGAATTTACGGCACCACGACACTGGCTGATATTGAGGCGCATTGTCAGGCGGCGGCGAAGGCGCATGGCCTCAACTGCCGCTTCTTTCAATCCAATAATGAGGCCGCCATCATTGATGCAATCCATCAGGCCAGCCAGGATAATCTGGCCGGGATGGTGATCAACGCCGGGGCCTTTACCCATACATCCATCGCGATCCGGGATGCGCTCGCCATCCTGTCTGTTCCGGTGGTGGAAACCCATCTCTCAAACACCTATGCCAGAGAAGAATTCCGTCACCATTCCTACCTTGCCGGAGTGGTAACGGGAGTGATCAACGGCTTTGGTATTCATTCCTACAGCCTCGCCATTGATGCCGTGGCTGCCACTCTTGCGAAGGAGTCGTCGTAATGGCCAAAACACCGAGTTCTGCCAATTCAGGAGCACCACTGGTTCAAGCCCTGGCTGATATTCTCGATAAAACCGGGCTGGTTGAGCTCGAATACGAAACCGAGGCTGTCAGCATCAGGTTATCGAAAGCGACACCGGCCATGATGGCCCAGCCCGTGGCCGCCGCGCCTGTTGCCGCTGCCCCGGCCCCTGCCGCCGCGCCGCCCGCCGAAGCACCCGCCGCCGGGAATGACACCCCCGCCGATGATCACCCCGGCGCTGTTCCATCACCCATGGTAGGGACGGTTTATCTGTCCCCTGAACCCGGGGCCAGTGCTTTCATCAACGAAGGCGATACCGTTCGTGAAGGCCAGACACTGGTGATTATTGAGGCGATGAAGGTCATGAACCCGATTGCCGCCCCCAAGGCAGGCACCGTCACCCGCATCCTGATCAGCAATGCCCAGCCGGTTGAATACGGCCAGGCTCTGGTGATTGTAGAATAGGGTCATTATAGAATAGCGTGATTATAGAATAGGCTTTCCTTACTGCATTTCCCACGGGGGTAGATCGCATGATCAAGAAAATTCTGATTGCCAACCGCGGTGATGTTGCGCTCAGGGTCCTGCGCGCCTGCCGCGATATGGGGATCGAGACAGTGGCTGTCCATTCCACCGCTGATACCGATGCCATGCATGTGCGGCTGGCTGATGAAAGCGTCTGCATCGGCAACGCCCCGTCAAAGGATTCCTACCTCAATGTCCCTGCCCTGATTTCGGCCGCCAGCATCACCGGTGCCGATGCCATCCATCCCGGGGTCGGGTTCCTCTCTGAGAACGCCGATTTCGCTGAGGTCGTTTCAGCCCATAACCTGATTTTCATCGGCCCGAAAACAGATCATATCCTCGCCATGGGCGACAAGGTGGAGGCGAAACGCACCGCCGCCGAGGCCGGATTGCCGCTGGTTCCCGGTTCCGATGGCGCAATCGACAGCGTTGATGAGGCGGCCAAGGTCGCCGATACGGTCGGCTATCCTGTCCTGATCAAGGCAGCATCAGGGGGCGGCGGTCGCGGCATGAAGGTTGCGGCAACGCCCGATGATCTGAGTGAAGCGTTCTCATCAGCGCGGAGTGAGGCCAAGGCCGCTTTCGGTGATGATACCGTCTACATGGAACGCTACCTCGATAACCCGAGGCATATCGAAATCCAGATCATCGCCGACAGCCACGGCAGCACCGCCCATCTGGGCGAGCGTGAATGTTCGGTCCAGCGACGCCACCAGAAACTGCTTGAGGAAGCGCCCTCCCCGGTGCTGACCCCTGAAGAGCGCGCCCATATCGGCAAGATCGCGGCTGATGCCGCCGCCCGCATGGGCTATCTCGGGCTTGGCACCATGGAATTTCTTTATGAGAACGGGGAGTTTTTCTTTATTGAAATGAACACCCGGCTCCAGGTTGAGCATCCCATCACCGAGGAAATTACCGGCATTGATCTGGTGCGGGAACAGATCCGCATTGCCGCCGGGGAAAAACTCTCCTTCACCCAGGAAGATGTCAGCTTCAACGGTCATGCCATCGAATGCCGGATCAACGCCGAGCATCCCGAAACGTTTTTCCCGACCCCGGGGACGGTTTCGAATTTCCATGCCCCGGGCGGGCCAGGGGTGCGGATGGATTCCTTCCTCTACCCCGGCTATAAAATCCCGCCGCATTACGACAGCCTGGTGGCGAAACTGATCGTCCATGGCGAAGACCGGGAGCATTGCCTGCAACGGCTGAGGCGCGCGCTCCAGGAATGCATCATTGAGCCGATGCCAACCTCGCTCGATCTGCACCGCAGGCTGGTCATGGACAAGGATATCATCAGCGGTGATTACACCATCCGCTGGCTTGAGGAAGTCTTCCTCAATAAGGATGAGGACTGACGCTCACCCGGGGGCTTGCGCACAACCCCGCCTCAACGCATAATTTTCCCATGCATGCGTATTCACCTGAAACCCTGATCAAGGCCTATGCATTGGGTGTCTTTCCGATGGCGGAAAGCCGTGATGATGACGAGGTTTTTTTCGTTGATCCTGACCAGCGCGGGGTGCTGCCGATCGAGGCCGCGCATATTCCCCGGCGGTTGCGCCGGACGGTTCGCCAGCGGCGTTATCGGGTGACGGTCAATCACGCCTTTGATGCGGTTATTGACGGCTGCCGGGCCGCCACCAAACGCCGTGATGATACCTGGATCAACGGCCAGATCAGGCAGCTCTACTGCGCCCTGCATCGCCTCGGTTTTGCCCATTCGGTTGAGGCATGGAGCCTGAATGAAGACGGTGAGCCATCCCTTGAGGGCGGGCTTTACGGGGTAGCGCTGGCCGGTGCCTTTTTTGGTGAGAGCATGTTCAGCCGAGGCCGTGATGCATCAAAGGTTGCCCTTGTGCATCTGATGGCGCGGCTGTGGTCAGGCGGGTTCACCCTGCTTGATACACAGTTCACCAGCAGTCATCTGGAACAGTTCGGGGTCAGGGAAATCCCGCGTGAGGAATTTCGCGGCATGCTCCAGCAAGCGCTCGCAACCGAGGCGAGGTTCCCGCTGGATGACGACGACATGGATTATGTTCAGTCTTTTCTGCAAGCCAGCACGGTCACATCATAGACCGGGTGTTCGAGCGCGTTGACCGCGGGTGAGGATGCAAACATCCAGCCGCTGAAAATCGCCTCATCCGCCACCACATCATTGTGATCAACGGTTCGAACCTCCATAAAGGCAGCGATTTCAGGCGGCAGGGTCGGCGGCCTGTAGGTGCAGCCGTGAACCGTGATCTGGAGCGAGCCGTATTGAAGCGGCATCCCCACCTCAGCCTCAATCGTCGCGATTCTGGCGGTGATTTTGTCGAGGGCCTGGAGTTCGACATGCTTGCCCTGAAGCCACCGGCTTTCATCAGCAAAGGCCTGTGAGGCCAGCAGGGGAGCCAGCAGGGGACCCAGCATGGCGGCCCCGATCATCACCCTTGCGGGAAAGGCAAATCGCCTTCTAGCCATCGCTGCCGGCACCTGTGCTGAACACAGCCTTGCCGATCAGGTCGGTGAGGCTGACCGGATCACGGGTATCGTAGATCATATCCCCATCCATGAGGAAATCATCCTCAAAGCCGGGCAGGATTTCAATGTGATTGCCGCCAAGAAGCGATGAGGCAACAATCCGCGCCGCGCTGTCAGAGGGCAGGCTGACGCTTTCATCAATGGCCATGGTGACGCTGGCACTGAATTTGGTTTTATCCAGTTCGGTTGCGATCACCCGGCCGATGGCAATGCCCGATACCTGAACATCATCACCAATGCCAAGCCCGCCAATATTGCCGAACTGGGCCATCACGCGGGTCCCGCTGGAGGATTGAACACCGGTGGCGGTATAGGCCAGCCACAGGAACCCGCCAGCGACCAGCAGGACAACGGCACCCATGACGGTTTCAATGGTATTGCGTTTCATGGGCTTATTCCTGTTCGGGGTTCCAGGCTTCGTAATCGCCTGTTGTGCGTCTGCGCCTGCCGCCTTTCATGAGGTGGCCAGCCGGACGATGAGCGTGAATGGTGCCGGTCAGATTGGGCAGATGTTCCTTCTGCCAGCCGCGCCTCGCGTAGCCTTCGGCAGGGGGCGGCGTGTCCTCGGTATGATGAAGCCAGCCATGCCAGTCAGCAGGGACCTTGCTGGCCTCTGCCGTGCCGTTATAGACAACGAAACGCTTGATCCGGCCAAGCCGGTCCGGCTTGCGGGCCTCATAATATCGGTTGCCGAACGCATCAGCACCAATTTCGCGAGACCTCATGCTGATGAAAAGGCGCGAAACAAAACTCATGGTCGTGATCCTCAATGCCGGGAATTTATTTCCCTTATCTGTCCTTAATCCATACCCCATGACCGGCGTGATGGCAACGCCCCCGGGGACAATAGATTAACGAAACCTTGCGCTATAACCACCTAAAATTGAAACTCCCCGGGGAAATAATACGCTTGAAAGATGAGCGCCTTAAAGCCCCGTGGAATGACCTCATTTTTTTCGAATTCTGCCATAATTGTTCTTGGAAGGGGAAACAATATCATGTAGCCTGTAGGGGTAATCAACACTACATATTGGTAAAAAGCTCAGTTCTTGCGCTTTTTGAACCTCTTTTTTTCTTTGGGTCAACAAACAAAATCAAGGCAGTAACACATGAAACTAACCCGCCACTTCACCGCTCCAAATGCTTCGCCTTACGACCAGATGGAGTGGATTTCCGCAATCAGTGAAATCCGCAACCCTGACGGAACGATCGTATTCCAGGCCAATGATGTTGAAGCGCCCGGGCATTTCTCCCAGGTTGCAATCGATATTCTGGCCCAGAAGTATTTTCGCAAGGCCGGTGTTGCTGCACGGCTCAAGAAAGTTGAAGAAAATTCGGTTCCGTCATGGCTCTGGCGTTCCGTGCCTGATAATGCAGCCCTGAAAGAACTGCCCGAAGAAGACCGTTATGGTGGTGAGGTTTCGGCCAAGCAGGTTTATGACCGCCTCGCCGGGACATGGACCTATTGGGGCTGGAAAGGCGGCTATTTCACCAGCGAAGAAGACGCCAGAACCTATTTTGATGAAATGCGTTTCATGCTGGCCATGCAGATGGCTGCACCCAATTCACCGCAGTGGTTCAACACCGGCCTGCATTGGGCCTACGGTATTGATGGCGCTGGCCAGGGGCATCACTATGTTGACTATGAAACCGGCAAGCTGACGCGTTCCAAGTCCGCCTATGAACACCCCCAGCCGCATGCCTGTTTTATCCAGTCGATCAAGGATGATCTCGTCAACGAGGGCGGCATCATGGATCTGTGGGTTCGTGAAGCCCGCCTCTTTAAATACGGCTCCGGCACCGGCACCAACTTCTCCCAGTTGAGGGGTGAGACGGAACCGCTGGCTGGCGGCGGCAAATCATCCGGGCTGATGAGCTTTCTGCGCATTGGTGACCGCGCTGCCGGGGCGATCAAATCCGGCGGCACAACCCGCCGCGCCGCCAAGATGGTGACGGTGGATATTGACCATCCCGATATCGTCAAATACATCGACTGGAAGGTCGTTGAAGAACAGAAAGTCGCCGCGCTTGTGGCCGGTTCCAAACTGGCCAGCATGCACATGAATGAAGTCATGGCGGCCTGCACCGATGATGATATCCCGGCCGTTGACCGTTACAGCGCCAAGACCAACAAGCCGCTGAAAAAGGCGATCATCGCCGCCCGCAAGGCCATGATCCCTGAAAACTACATCCAGCGGGTGATCCAGTTCGCCGAACAGGGTTTCACCGAAATCGAATTCAAGACCTATGATACCGACTGGGATTCCGAAGCCTACATGACGGTGTCAGGGCAGAATTCCAACAACTCTGTCCGGGTCTCAAACGAATTCCTGGAAGAAGTCATCTCAAAGGGTGAGTGGGAGCTGATCCGCCGCACCGATGGCAAAGTCAGCGAAAAGGTCAACGCCGCCGAGCTGTGGGACAAGATCGCCTATGCCGCCTGGTCCTGCGCTGATCCCGGCCTGCAATACGACAGCACCATCAACGAATGGCACACCTGCCCGAGCGGCGGCCGGATCAACGCATCCAACCCCTGCTCTGAGTACATGTTCCTTGATGACACGGCCTGCAACCTTGCATCGCTCAACCTGATGCAGTTCCGCAATGACGACAAATCGTTCGACATTGATGCCTATCGTCATGCCTGCCGGTTCTGGACCATTACGCTGGAAATCTCGGTCATGATGGCGCAGTTCCCATCCAGGGAAATTGCCCAGCGATCCTATGATTACCGCACCCTTGGTCTCGGTTACGCCAATATCGGCGGGTTGCTGATGGCCGCCGGTCATTCCTATGACAGTGATGAAGCCCGGGCGATCTGCGGTTCCATCAGCGCGATCATGACGGGCGTTGCCTATGCCACCTCGGCCGAAATGGCGGGCGAGCTCGGCACCTTCCCGCGCTATGATGAAAATGCTGACAGCATGCTGCGGGTTATCCGCAACCATCGCCGTGCGGCCTATGGTGAAGCTGGCGGTTATGAAGAGCTGACCGTCAAGCCGGTGCCGCTGGTGGAAGGCGACTGCCCTGATGCCCGCCTGCCCGAGGCTGCCCGTGTGGCCTGGGATGAAGCCCTCGCCCTTGGTGAGAAGCATGGCTACCGCAATGCCCAGTCCACCGTGATTGCCCCGACCGGGACAATCGGTCTGGTCATGGATTGCGACACCACCGGGATCGAGCCTGATTTCGCCATCGTCAAGTTCAAGAAACTGGCTGGCGGCGGCTATTTCAAGATCATCAACCGGGTGGTACCGGAAGCGCTGTCCAACCTCGGTTACAGCGACAGCCAGATTGACGATATCATCCGCTACGCGGTTGGTCATGGCAGCCTTGAAAAATGCCAGTCCATCAGCATCAACGCGCTCAAGGACAAGGGCTTCACCGATGCCGTGCTTGACACGCTCTCGGCGCAGCTGACCTCAGCCTTTGATATCAAGTTCGCCTTCAACCGCTTCACCCTTGGTGAGGAGTTCTGCAAGGACGTGCTTGGGCTGACCGAAGAGCAGCTCAATGATTTCAACTTCAACCTGCTGGGGCATCTTGGTTTCAGCAAGGATGAGATTGACCACGCCAACACCCATGTCTGCGGTGCCATGACGCTTGAAAACGCGCCTCACCTGAAGGATGAGCATCTGCCTGTGTTTGATTGCGCCAACCCGTGCGGTCGCCTTGGCAAGCGCTTCCTCAGCGTCAACAGCCACATCACCATGATGGCCGCAGCCCAGCCGTTCATCTCGGGTGCCATTTCCAAGACCATCAACATGCCGAACAACGCCACGGTTGAAGATTGCGGGGCGGCCTATATGCTGTCCTGGCGGCTTGGCCTCAAGGCCAATGCCCTCTACCGTGATGGCTCCAAGCTCAGCCAGCCGCTCTCTGCCTCCCTTGTGGATGAAGAGGATATGGAAGAGCTGGAGGACATCATCGAGGCTCCGGTGGTTGAACAGACAACCCGGGTGGTGGAAAAAATCGTTGAGCGTTTCATTGCCGAACGCCACAAACTGCCTGATCGCCGCAAGGGCTACACCCAGAAAGCGATTGTCGGCGGCCATAAGGTCTATCTCCGCACCGGTGAATACGAAGATGGCCGGCTTGGTGAACTCTTCATCGATATGCACAAGGAAGGCGCGGCTTTCCGCTCATTGATGAACAACTTCGCCATTGCGGTTTCAATCGGCCTGCAATACGGCGTGCCGCTTGAAGAATATGTTGAGGCCTTCACCTTCACCCGGTTCGAACCGCAAGGCATGGTTCAGGGCAACGACATGATCAAGATGTCGACCTCTATCCTTGACTATATCTTCCGTGAACTGGCGATCTCCTATCTTGACCGGAGCGATCTTGGCCACGTCAACCCTGAAGACCTTGATGCCGGGACCACCGGCACGGGTGAAAGCCAGTCCGAACTGGCCCAGGCCAAAATCTCCACCGGCTTTGTCCGCAACCGCAATATTGTTCTGCTGAGACCGGCGGATGTTCTCGCCACCGGCACTGATGGTGATGTGGTGACGGCTGAGGCACCTTCTACCCCGGCCGTTACAGCTCAGGCTGGCAGCGCGGTTACGACCGCCATGGCCAGCGGTTCAGCCGGTAGCATGCAGGATGATGTGACGACCCGGATCAAGCAGGCCAGAATGCAGGGCTATGAAGGCGAAAATTGCGGTGAATGCGGCAATTTCACCCTGGTCCGCAACGGCACCTGCCTGAAATGCAACACCTGCGGGGCCACCACGGGTTGCAGTTAAGGCTGGACAGAAAGACCTGAAATAAAGACAATCTTTCAATGGCGGGCAAATGCCCGCCATTAATCTTGAACAGCACCTCATGAGGATAGAACCATGGCAGGAAAAATTGACGCCCGACTGGCGGAACTCGGCATTGAAATCCCTGATGCACCAGCCCCGGCGGCGAATTATGTGCCGTATGTGGTGACCGGCAATCTGGTGATTGTCTCAGGTCAGGTCCCGATGGAAGCAGGCAAAGTGTCTGTCACCGGGGTTGTGGGTGACGGCAGCGTGACCGAAGAGCAGGCCATTGGCGAAGCGCAGAAATGCGCCATCAACCTGCTGGCCCAGCTCAAGACAGCCACCGGCGGTAACCTCGATCGCGTCAAGCGGGTGGTCAAGCTGGGCGGCTTTGTGGCCTCAACGCCTGATTTCACCGGCCAGCCCAAAATCATCAACGGTGCCTCCGACATGATGGTTGAGGTGTTTGGTGATGCCGGCCGCCATGCCCGTTTCGCGGTTGGTGCCAGTGCGCTTCCGCTCGGCTGTGTTGTCGAAATTGAAGGCATGTTCGAAATCGACTGATCCAGCTATTGCCGCAAGGGGGGTCTGGCCTTATCTCAAGGTCATGGATGATGCTTCCCCTGACAGTAACTGGGTTCTCGAAACCCATGACAGCCTCAAGGCGATCCCGGCCGAAGACTGGGATCGCTGCGCCGGGCCTGATAACCCGTTGCAATGCCACGCCCTCCTCGCCGCGATGGAATACAGCCAGTCGGCGGTCACCGAAACCGGCTGGATGCCCCGCCACCTGACGCTCAAGAACAGCGAGGGCCGGATCATTGCCGTCATGCCGTTCTACGCCAAGGGCCATTCCTATGGTGAATACGTCTTTGACCATTCCTGGGCCAATGCCTGGCAGCGTGCAGGCGGGCAGTATTACCCCAAGGGGTTGAGCGCGATCCCTTTCTCCCCGGTCCCGGGGGAACGCCTCATGGTGGACCGGACCCTGCCGCAGGATCAGCGTATCAGCATCATGGAGGCCCTTGCCTCAGGCGCGGTGGAGGCTGGCGGGCAGATGGGGCTTTCGTCCCTGCATATCACTTTCCTGAGTGAGGCCGAGGCTGATTTTCTGGCATCGTCGGATCAGGGCTGGATCAGGCGCAAGGGCATGCAGTTCCACTGGCACAACAGGGACCCTGATCACGACCTCCCCTATGACGGCTTTGATAATTTTCTGGAAACCCTTGCCTCACGCAAGCGCAAGGTGATCCGGCGTGAACGCCGCGATATTGCCAATGCAGGGGTGCGGTTCCACCGCCTCTCCGGGGCTGACCTGCTGCCGCATCACTGGGATGATTTCTACCGTTTCTACCTGACCACGATTGACAAGAAATGGGGCGGGGCCTACCTGACCCGTGATTTCTTTGACCAGATCGGGGCGACCATGGCAGACCGTATCCTATTGGTGATGGCGGAGCGGGACGGGCGGATGATCGCCGGTGCGCTCAATTTCATTGGCGCGGATACGCTCTACGGGCGCAACTGGGGCTGCCTTGAGGAAATCCCCTTCCTGCATTTTGAAACCTGCTATTACCAGGCCATCGACCATGCCATTGACCATAAGCTCGCCCGGGTCGAGGCAGGCGCACAAGGACTGCACAAGGTCCAGCGCGGCTATGAGCCGGTGGACACATGGTCATCCCATTACCTCTATCATGAGGGATTTGCCGATGCGATCCGCGAATTTACCGACAGGGAATCCCGCGCCATCGACCGTGATGCCGACCAGCTGAGGGAAATGATGCCCTACCGCAAGGGGGCCTAGGCCTCCTCGGTCTCGCGGCTTTTCTTCTTGGGCTTGCCCTCAGGCGGCATCGCCGTGACGGTCAGGCCCTCAATCACGCTATCGTCATTCGGCTCGGCCGTTTCCACCAGCACCGAGCCGCCATCAACCAGCCGCCCAAAGAGCAGTTCTTCGGCAAGCGGTTTCTTGACGAATTCCTGCACCACACGGCTGAGCGGACGCGCACCATAGGCCGGATCATAACCGCGTTCACCAAGCCAGTCCCGCGCCTCATCACTGAGCGTGATGGTGACACCGCGATCAGCCAGTTGCGCTTCGAGCTGGAGGATGAACTTGTCCACCACCATGCGGATAATCTCAGGCTGGAGGCTGGCAAATGGGATGGTCGCATCCAACCGGTTCCTGAATTCAGGGGTGAAGGTTTTTTCGATCGCCTCGGTGTCCGCGCCGATATTGATGCCGCGACCAAACCCGATCGCCTGACGGCTGAGCTGGGCAGCACCGGCATTGGTGGTCAT
>NTKX01000011.1 GCA_002457135.1 SAR116 cluster bacterium MED-G04 | reverse complement strand
TGTTATCCCATGTATGCGGAATGACCATGATCCCGAAACGGCGACCATCGACTTCATTGACGGTGAGGGAAATTCCCTCCAGCGTGACCGACCCTTTCGGGGCAATCAGGTGGGCCAGATCAGCCGGGGCATCAATCACCACCCGGTGACCATCACCATCACGGGTGATATCAATAATCTCACCCAGCCCGTCAACATGGCCGGAGACGATATGCCCGCCCAGTTCATCCCCCATGGAAAGGGCGCGTTCGAGGTTGATTTCGGTGCCAACCTCCCAGGTGTTGAGGGTCGTCACGGCAATGGTTTCGAGCGAAACATCAACCGCGAAACCCTGGCCCTCAGCCTCAACCAGCGTCAGGCAGCAACCGCTGCATGCTATTGAGGCACCGAGCGCGATAGACTGGCAATCCCACGGCGTATCAATATAGAACCGGGCATCGCCGCCTTTATTGTGATCAATCCGGCTGATCCTGCCGATGGCCGTAACGATACCAGTAAACATCCGCGATCACTCCGCTCTAAAGCCGTTCCAGCACTTCCACCGTATCGGGTCCTGACGGATAAAGCGCGACTCTCTTGAAATCGTGACCCTCAGCCAGCTTTTCAAGACCGAGATCAGCGATTGCGGGCAAGCCGTCATGGCCGATCAGCATCGCGCTCCGCATCCAGACCAGCCGCTGGACCAGGCCTTCCCTGATCAGGCTGGCGGCAAACCGGCCCCCGGCCTCCACCATGACGCTGGTGATGCCGCGTTCGCCGAGGGCGCGCATCACGGCGCTCAGGTCAGGCTTGCCATTGCCAGCGGCCGCAACCCTGATCTGCTCGATCCCATCGGTGGGGGCCAGATCATCCGAATGCAGATGCAGCACCGGGCCTTGATCAAGGCTCTGCCGCAGGTTGCCCGATGGATCAAGCGCAAGCCCGGTGGAGACCACCACACGCAATGGCTGGCACCCCTCAACCCCGGGCAGGCGGCAATTAAGGGTCGGGTTATCCGCCAGCACCGTTGCGGCCGAGGTCATAATCGCATCGGTGCGTGACCGCATCAGGTGAACCCGCGCCCGGCTGACGGCTGAGGTGATCCATTGCGACGTGCCATCAGCGAGCGCAATCCGGCCATCAAGGCTGGTGGCGAGCTTGATCGTCACCAGCGGCAGGCCAGTCAGGCGATGCCGGATGTATGCCGCATAAAAGGATGCAACCTCATCACCCAGAACACCCGTTGTAACAGTGATACCGGCGGCTTTGAGGCGTTCAATCCCCTGCCCTGAAACACGGTCATCAGGGTCGGTGATCGCAACCACCACCCGGCTGATCCCGGCCGAAATCAGGGCATCAGCGCAAGGCGGGGTTTTGCCATGGTGACTGCAAGGCTCAAGCGTGACATAGGCTGTCGCCCCCGCCGCAGTCCCGCCAGCATCGTTGAGCGCAACCGTTTCAGCATGGGGCCTGCCGCCAGGCCGGGTCCAGCCCCGTCCCATGAGGCAGCCGTTCCTGACAATCACGCACCCCACCGCAGGGTTGGGGCAGGTCCGGCCCTCACCGCGACGGGCAAGCGCCAGCGCGGCGCGCATCCAGCGTTGATCGTCCTGGGGCGAAGGTGCGGGGTCAGGGTTAGCTGAGTTCGTTTTCAACGAAAGTCTCAAAATCCTTGGCCTCGTCGAAATTCCGGTAGACAGAGGCGTATCGGATATAGGCAACCTGATCGAGGCGAGACAAGGCCTCCATCACCAGTTTTCCGATGGTTTCAGTGGTGATTTCAGCCTCACCCTGCTGTTCCAGCGTGCGGATCAGCTCATTGATGGTGCGGGACACGATTTCGTGTTCGACATCACGCTTGCGCAGGGCAATGTTGAGCGACCGTTCCAGCTTGTCCCGGTCAAAGGGTGATTTGCGGCCGTTGCGCTTGACCACGATCAGCTCACGCAACTGGACGCGCTCAAACGTGGTGAAACGGGCATTGCAACTCGCGCAAAGACGGCGCCGCCGAATGGCACCGCCGTCTTCACAAGGACGCGAATCCTTAACCTGAGTATCGCTGCTTCCGCAGAAAGGGCAGTCCATTAGAGATAAACTCCAAACAATTACACTGCCCTTTTACACTAAATCTAGTAAATTGGGAAGGCACGACACAACTTGTGCACTTTATCCAGCACCTCTGCCTCTGCCTTGCTGTTATCCTCACGGTTTTCAGCAAGCCCATCCAGCACTTCACTGATGAACTGGCCGACCTGACGGAATTCCTCCACACCAAAGCCGCGGGTGGTGGCCGCCGGGGTGCCAAGGCGTACGCCTGAGGTCACCATCGGCTTTTCCGGGTCGAACGGAACACCGTTCTTGTTGCAGGTGATACCGGCGCGTTCAAGGGCCAGCTCGGAAATGTTGCCCGTCAGACCCTTTGGACGCAGGTCAACCAGCACGATGTGGTTGTCGGTACCGCCGGAGACGATATCAAAACCGGCATCCTGCAAGGTTCCGGCCAACGCACGGGCGTTATCAACAACCTGATTGATGTAGGTTTTGAACTCAGGCTTCAGCGCCTCACCAAAACCAGCCGCCTTGCCAGCGATGGCGTGCATCAGCGGGCCACCCTGAAGACCGGGGAACATGGCCGAATTGATTTTCTTGCCGAGCGCTTCATCATTGGAAAGGATGATCCCGCCACGGCTGCAACGCAGGGTTTTGTGGGTTGTGGATGTCACAACATGGGCATGCTCGACCGGGTTCGGATGCGCACCGGCGGCAACCAGGCCTGAGATATGGGCCATATCGACCATCAGGTAGGCACCACAGCTATCGGCGATTTCACGGAACCTGGCGAAATCGATAACCCGCGGGTAGGCCGAACCACCAGCGATGATCAGCTTTGGCTTGTGTTCATCAGCCAGTTGCTGAACTTCATCATAATCGATCAGGGCATCTTCACGGCGCACACCATACTGGATGGCGTTGAACCATTTACCGGACATGTTGGGGGCAGCACCATGGGTCAGGTGACCACCAGCCGCCAGCGACATGCCGAGAATGGTATCACCGGGCTGGAGCAGGGACAGGAACACGCCCTGATTGGCCTGGGCGCCGGAATGCGGCTGAACATTGGCCCAGCTGCAGTTGAACAGTTGCTTGGCGCGTTCGATCGCCAGCTCTTCGGCGAGGTCAACATACTCACAACCACCGTAATAGCGGCGGCCGGGATAGCCCTCAGCGTATTTGTTGGTCAGCACGGAACCCTGAGCCTCAAGCACTGCGCGGGACACGATGTTTTCCGAGGCAATCAGCTCAATGCCGTCACGCTGCCTTGTCAGTTCGTGATCAATGGCCGTGTACAGTGCCGGATCGCTATCCTCGAGGTGAGAATTAAAAAAAGTTTTCATCTCATTCATTTTTTTTACCTTTCAAAAAACAGCCTTTTGACTGATTTATCGTGATCACAGGATTATCCTGATTACGGCGTTGCCAGTTTTTCAACCCTTGCGGCGTGCCGCCCTCCTTCAAATTCAGTATCAATAAACGCCTTCAGCGCATTGATTGCCGGCGCAATGCCGGTCAGCCTTTCCCCAAAGGCTATTACATTCGCGTCATTATGCTGCCGGGCCAGTTGCGCCCCGGTAACATCGTGACAAACAGCCGCCCTGATCCAGCTATAGCGGTTGGCCATCATAGCAATACCAATACCGCTTCCGCAAACAAGAACGCCCAGGGCATCATCAACGGGTTTCATCGCGTCTGCAAGCTGGCGCGCGTAATCGGGGTAGTCCACGCGCTCGGCATTTTGAGGGCCAAGGTCGTGGACGCTATGCCCCCAGTCCCGCAATTCTTCGGCCAGAGCCATTTTCATGGCAAAACCTGCGTGATCCGAAGCAAGATAGATTTCGCGAACCGTCATGATATCCGTCTATATATTCACTCAAGCCTATTTAGCAATGATGCAGCCCCTGACGATAGCGTTTTTTTTACCCTGCGACCAATAGCCCGGAGGCCCAAACGCAATAAACAAATCATTTCAGGGGGCGTTCAGAAACTTTATTTCAAAAAAAATTCAATTATGGTTTTTTTTTGATGACAAACCCGATCTGCTCCCATAATGTTTTCGATACAAGCCGAGGTTGGGGAGGACAATTTCGGTTCACTAAATAAGGGCGGTATACGCCTGTTAGTGGAACTAGAACAAGAAATGGCGGGGTTTTCCCCGTCATTTTTTATGAGTCATTTTAATGGGTCATTTTGGAGGAATCACCCAAGAATAAAAGTGGCGATCACTTTTCCTTGGCCACCATCTCCCGGAATGAGAATACCCCGCTATCAATCATCCAGTCGACACCGAACCACAGAACCACCGCAATCACCGATGTGATCATGGCCTTGCGCAGCAGCATGGGCCGGGCCGGGGCTGACGCGGCGTGGCCCTCCCCCGGGGTTTCGACCGGCTTGACCCCGAACGGCAGGGTCATGAAAAACACCCACCACCACAGCAGAATATAAACAACGACACCCGATACCCAATCCATCAGACCTGCTCCAGTTCAATGAGTGTTCCGGCCCAGTCCTTGGGATGCAGGAACAGCACCGGTTTACCATGCGCACCTGTTCTGGGTTCACCATCACCCAGCACCCTTGCCCCCTCGGCGAGGAGATGATCGCGGGAGGCGATGATATCCTCCACCTCAAAGCAGAGATGATGCATACCGCCATCAGGGTTGCGGTCAAGGAAACGGGCTATCGGGCTATCCTCACCCAGCGGTTCCAGCAATTCGATCTTGCTGTTGCCGGTATCGATGAAAACCACGGTCACGCCATGTTCAGGCAGGGCCTGCGGGGCCGAAACACTCGCCCCCAGCCTGCCGCGCCATTCATCGGCCGCTGCTGCCAGATCAGGGACAACCAGCGCAACATGATTGAGTTTTCCCAGCATCACCCTAATCCCCACTCAACCGTTCAGGAAGCCGCCAGCGCATCAACACGGACGATATGCACCTGAACAATCGGTCTGCGCCCGAACATGGATTTGGCGAGGCCTCGCAGGCATTGCCCGACAACCTCGGTGACGCGATCATCGTTGAAAACATCATCATTCATGGCATCAACAGCATCCTCAATACGGAGCGATGCTTCGGCCATGTAATCATCAGCGCGATGCCCCTCGGCCAGCCCTGATTCCTGAACAATCGGCGCAACACAGAGTTCACCCGACAGGCTCAACACAACCGATGCCGAAACATTGCCGTTCCACAGCATGCGGCGGCGATCACGCATGGTATCGCTGTCAATCGCAATAACCTCCCCCGCTTCCACGGTCATGAGGCCGGTATCCGCGCTGCCCACGGTTTCCGCCTCATTCTTGTCGAGCCGGATGATGGCGCCGTTTTCAGGGATCAGGGCCTGGCTGACCTGACAGTCACGGGCAAGGGCGGCATGCGCCCTCAGGTGACGGATCGTGCCATGCACGGGAATCGCCAGGCGCGGCCTGATCAGCTGATACATCTCTGCCATCTCTTCACGACAGGGGTGGCCCGATACATGGATCGGGGCGTCACGATCAGTGATGACCCTGACACCGCGCCGGATCAGGTTATCCTGAACCTTGCCGATGGCTACCTCATTTCCGGGAATTTCACGGGATGAGAACATCACCGTATCGCCCTTGTCCAGGCTGACCTTGTGATGCGTACCCGATGCAATCCGTGACAGGGCGGAACGCGGTTCACCCTGCGAGCCGGTGCAGATCAGCAGGATATTTTCCCTCGGGATGAGGTTGTAATCATCTTCGCCGACCATATCGGGCCAGTGTTTCAGGTAGCCGCAGGAACGCGCCGCATCGGTGATGCGGTGCAGGGCGCGGCCGATCAGCATCGGGCTGCGGCCGGTTTCACGGGCGGCGTGGATCAGCGAGTCGACCCGCGCCACGTTCGATGCAAAGCACGTCACCGCCACCCTGCCCTGCTCGGCCGAAATCGCCTCAATCAGGCCACGGCGGGCATCGTCCTCACTGCCGGTGCGGCCCTCCACCATGGCGTTGGTGCTGTCACCGATCATCACGTCAACCCCGGCATCACCAAGGGATTGCAGGGTGGAGATATCGGAAACAGGGCCAATGACCGGGTTTTCATCAAACTTCCAGTCACCGGTGTGGAAAATCGTCATGCCGCCTGCCCGCAACACCAGACCCGCCGGATCAGGGATGGAATGCGTCAGGGAAACGAACTCAACCTCAAAATTGCCGATTTTGACCTGTTCGTTGAACGGCAGTGAGATCAGCTTTACCTTCGCGTCAGGCAGGTGTTCCTTGATCTTGCCCCTGACCAGCGCCAGCGTGAACGGCGTGCCGTAAATCGGGCATTGCAGTTTTTCCCAGAGATAGGGGATAGCCCCCAGGTGATCCTCATGACCGTGGGTGACGACCAGCCCGTCCAGCTTGTCGCGCTGCTTTTCAATAAAGCGCAGATCGGGCAGGACAACATCAACCCCGGGCATGGTTTCATCGGGAAAGCTGATCCCCAGATCAACCATGATCCATCGACCGTTATGGTGAAACAGATTGGCGTTCATGCCAATTTCACCCGAACCGCCAAGCGGAACGAAGAGAACATCGCTGTCATTCCAGTATTGATTATTCATTATTATTGTTACTCCAGTACTGATGGATGAGAACCATGCCCCTTAAGGTAAGGTCCGGGGCGTGATGATCAACGCCCCTGATCGCAGAGGTGAATAAAGCCGACAGCCCGCCCGTGGCAATAACCGTCATCGGCGTGCCTGTGGCGGCACCAAGTTTGTCGATCATCCCCTCAACAAGGCTGATATAACCATAGAAAAGCCCTGCATTCATGGCATCGACTGTATTCTGCCCGATCACGGGCATTTCGGTATTCCATGAGGCCGGGTCAATCAGCGGCAGACGGGCCGCCGCCTCATAAAGGGCATCTACAGACAGGTTCACCCCCGGCGCAATGGTGCCGCCGATATAGGCCCCGTCGGCATCAATCAGATCAAAGGTGGTGGCGGTGCCAAAATCAATCACCATGGCCGGCAGCGGGTATTCAGCGGCACCGGCAGAATTGGCGATACGGTCGGCCCCGGCCTGTTCCGGGCGATCAATCCGCACCGCTACACCATGGGCAGGGTCCTTGCCGTCAATGATCAACGGCTCAAACCCGTAATGCTTGCTGATCAGGCGTTTGAACGCAGGCAGGCACGCCGGTACCACCGAGCCTATAACAGCGCCCGTGATCGCATCACCGGGGATCGATGCCCGTTTCATGTGATGGTCAAGCCAGACAGCGTGATCATCAGCGGTCTGCTTGCTGTCGGTCGCCATGCGCCACATTGCCAGCTTTTCAAGGCCGTCAAAGACACTGATCACGGTATTCGTGTTGCCGCAGTCAATCACCAGCAGCATGGTCAGCTCCTTCAGGGTTTTGTTTTCCCCCTTGGGTTTCGGTTCCTTCAGGGCGGGCACGCAGAACATCGCCTGCCTGAATTGCGGTGATCCCGCCATCCTGCCCGCGCAACAACAGTGACCCGTCACTGCCGATCGTCTCAAAAACACCGGTCATCACTTTGCCCTGGCCCAGATCAAGACTGATTTCATCACCAATATGGGCGGCAGCGTCAATCCAGTGCTGGCGCAGGTGATCAAAACCACCGGAATGCCAATCGTTGTAGCGGGCAAGCAATGAAATCTCAAGGGCTTCAAGCAACTGATCCGGCGATATAGCAGGATCAGCCGCATCCTGATTGAGCGATCCGGCCATCCAGCCGGTGACATCTTCGGGGGCATCCATGCAGTTCACCCCGCACCCCAGAATGACCGCTCCATCAACGATTTCGAGCAGCAACCCTGCGCATTTCCGGTCATCCAGCAGGATATCATTGGGCCATTTCAGGCTGGCCCGCCCCCTGTCCCTGAAGCGTGTCATCGCATCATGGAGCGCAATGGCCGCCATCAGCGACAGGCTGCCCCATTCAGCCATGGGGCGATCCGGCCTCAAAATAACAGAAAGGTAGAGATTGCCCCGGGGTGAGGACCAGTCCCGGCCATGGCGGCCCCTGCCCCTGGTCTGGATATCACCGCGAAAGGCTGTCCCCTCAGGCGCATTATTGCGGGCAGCCTCAGCCGCCAGATCAGAGGTGCTGGTGACAACCTCATGATGCGTGATGTTCAGCCTTTTCAGATGATCAACCAAGGACAAAAACGATATACGGCATGGTGGCGGCGATGGAATCCCGCAATGGACCCAGCAGGAAGATGAACAGCGCGACAATCAATGCGCTGATCCCGATTACCAGATTGTTGACGCTGTCCGAGGGAACATCCAGCGGGTTTTCCAGCTCATCAATATACATCATCTTGACGATACGGAGATAATAGAACGCCCCCATGACCGAGGCCAGAACCCCGATCACCGCCAGCACAACCAGCCCTGCTTCAACCGCGGCGAGGAAGGCAAACCATTTACCGAAGAACCCGCCAAGCGGCGGAATACCCGCCATGGAGAACATGAAGATCATCATGCAGGCAGCGTGCATCGGGTGGCTGCGGGAAAAACCCTTGAGGTCGGCAATCCGGTGGACCGGAACGCCCTCGCGTGACAGGCTGAGGATAACGCCGAAAACGCCAATGGCCGAGACAACGTAAATCGCCAGATAGACCATCACCGCGCTGATCCCTGACGGGATTGCGGAGGATATCCCCACCAGCACATACCCCATATGGGCAATGGATGAATACGCCATCAGGCGTTTCAGTTCGGTTTGCATAATCGCCCCCAGCGCACCGATCACCATGGAAAGAACCGCCAGCATGATCGTGACCTGCTGCCAGCTTTCCGGCACCGGGCCAAGCATGCCATAGGTCATCCGCAGGAACAGCGTCATGGCGGCGATTTTGGGGGCAATGGCAAAAAACGCGGTGACAATGGTGGGGGAGCCTTCGTACACATCAGGGGTCCACATATGGAACGGCGCGGCTGATATCTTGAAGGCGATACCGGCGATCATGAAGACGATGCCGATCACCGCACCCGGCGATGCCCCGCCGGAAAGCGATCCCGCGATATCAGCGTAATTGGTGCCGCCGGTGAACCCGTAGACAAGCGAAAGGCCGTAAAGCAGCAGGCCCGATGACAACGCGCCAAGCAGGAAGTATTTCAGCCCGGCTTCGGAAGAACGCAGCGAATCCCGCTGCATGGCGGCAATGACGTAGAGCGGCAAGGACTGCAATTCCAGCCCCATGTAAAGCACCATCAGGTCATTGGCGGAAATCATCACCATCATGCCCAGCACGGAAAACAGGATCAGCAGGGCAAATTCGGGTTTATTGATGTTATCAGCCTTGAGGTGCGGGCGTGAGATCAGAAGCACCACCGATGCCCCGGCCAGCACCAGCAGTTTCATGTAGACCGTGAACGGCGATGACATGAAGAGATTCCCGAACGCCATCCCCGGGACCGATCCATAGGAAACGGTCAGCGCGCCCGTAACGACAAGCGCACCGATGGAAATTTTACGCATCAGGCGTGATGCCTGAACCTCGGGTTCAACAAACGCCGCCAGCAGAACCAGCAATGTTGCGGCACCGGCAAGGAAAATTTCGGCAATAGCCGGGGTCAGGTTCAGCGCATCCATTATTGAGTCCCCATCGCATCAGCGGCATCAGCCACATGCCCAAGAATAGTGGCAATAGCAGGCTGCATCGTATCCAGGAGGCCGCCGGGGAAGATACCGTACCACAGCACCAGCACCGTCAGCGGGGCGAAAATCAGCATCTCCCTCCCCTCAAGCGGTGTCATGGCGATGACCTCTTCCTTTTCGGCACGGCCAAACACAACCCGGCGGTAGAGCCAGAGCATATAGGTAGCCCCCAGTATAAGGCCCGTTGCTGTCAGAAACGCCAGCAGCGTGCTGGACTGCCAGGCACCGACCAGAACCAGAAATTCACCGACAAACCCGCTGGTTCCCGGCAACCCTACCGAGGCCAGCATCATCAGCATGAAAAACGCGGCGTAGCGCGGCATGCTGTCGGCAACACCGCCGTAGGCATCAATTTCCCTGGTGTGAAGCCGGTCATAAACCACGCCAACCGCAAAGAACAATGCCGCCGAAACCAGGCCATGACTGATCATCTGGAACATGGCACCGGCGATACCCTGTTCGGTCATGGTGAAAATCCCGATGGTCACAAACCCCATATGCGCAACCGATGAATAGGCGATCATCTTTTTCATGTCGGTCTGCGCCAGCGCAACCAGCGAGGTATAGATCACCGCCACCACCGACAGGGAGAAAATCATCGGCGCAAAATAGACCGAGGCCTCAGGGAACATTGGCAGTGAAAACCTGAGGAAACCGTACCCCCCCATTTTCAGGAGGATGCCGGCAAGGATCATGGAACCGGCGGTCGGTGCCTCAACATGGGCATCAGGCAGCCAGGTATGGACAGGCCACATTGGCACCTTGACGGCAAAGGAGGCAAAGAACGCCAGGAACAGCCATGTCTGCGCCGCCGGGCTAAAGGCAAATTCCTGCAACAGCGGGATATCCGTGGTCTGGGCAGTGGTCGCCATGTAGAGCATCGCCACCAGCATCAGGACCGACCCTGCCAGCGTATAAAGGAAAAACTTGAAGGAGGCATAGACCCGGCGCATCCCGCCCCAGATACCGATGATCAGGAACATCGGGATCAGCACAGCCTCAAAGAAAAGGTAGAACAGCACCATATCAAGCGCACAGAACGTCCCGATCATGAGCGTTTCAAGCAGCATGAAGGCGATCATGTATTCCCGCACCCTGAGGGTCACCGATTTCCAGCTGGCCAGAATGGCAAGCGGGGTCAGCAGCGTCGTCAGCACCACAAACGGCATGGAAATACCATCCACGCCCATGTGATAGCCAATGCCGTCAAGCGCCAGCCAGATACCGCGATCCTCAAACTGGTAACCGGCAACCGCCGGATCAAAGTTGAACAGGACAAAGAGCGACATCACAAAGGTGAAACCCGACACCCAGAGCGCGACATTGCGTGAATTGCGGATCACCACATCATCATCGCCGCGGATCAGGAGCAGGAAAACCACCCCTATCATCGGCAGAAACGTGAGGATCGTCAGAATAGGCCAGGTCGTTTCCATCTTATCCCCCGATGGTCCTTGCATACCAAGCCACCAGCGCGACCACCCCGATCAGCATGGCGAAGGCATAATGGAAAACGTACCCGGTCTGCATCCGACTGCAGAGGACTGAAAACCGGGAAACCAGCGCGCTCATCCCGTTGGGACCGAACGCATCAATGATCCCGATATCACCGCGTGACCAGAACAGGCGGCCAAGCCGGACAGACGGGCGAACCAGCAGGGCATCATAAAGCTCATCAACGAACCATTTGTTGAAGAACAGCAGATGCAAAGGCTTGAACACCCGGGCAACCAGCGCGGGCATCCCCGGCACGGCAATGTAGAACAGCCACGCCAGCGTCACCCCGGCGACACCGACAATCAGCGGCATCAGCTTGATGATCTTGGGGACGTGGTGGGCATCGGCCATGGCGGTATGTTCAGGCAGGATCAGGATCGAATTGCCCCAGAAGTCATTCCAGTGATGCCCGACAAAGAGATCATAGAGCAGGAACCCTGAAAACACCGCGCCAATAGCCAGCACAAACAGCGGAATGGTCATGACCAGCGGGCTTTCGTGAACATGGCTCATCACCTCATCAGAGGCGCGGGGCTTGCCGTGGAAGGTCATGAACAGCAACCGCCACGAATAAAACGCCGTCAGGAACGCCGCCATGATGCCCAGGATATAGGCAAATTCACCGGTAAAGCGATGCTGCGCCCATGCCGCCTCAAGGATCATGTCCTTGGAGAAATACCCGGCAAAGAACGGGAATCCCGCCAGCGCAAGCGAGCCTATCCACATCATCGAATAGGTGAAGGGGATCTTTTTCCAGACCCCGCCCATGCGCCGCATATCCTGTTCATCGGAAAGCGCATGGATCACCGACCCGGCACCAAGGAACAACAACGCCTTGAAAAATGCATGGGTGGTGAGGTGGAACATCGCCGCCGGATAGGCCGAAACGCCCGCCGCAAAGAACATGTAGCCAAGCTGGGAGCATGTTGAATAGGCAATGACGCGCTTGATATCGAACTGGGTAAAGCCGATGGTGGCGGCGAAAATTGCCGTCAGCGCACCGACAATGGTGATGAAATCGAGCGTAAACGGTGCGAATTCCAACATCGGGGATAACCGGCAGACCATGAACACGCCCGCTGTCACCATGGTGGCGGCATGGATCAGCGCGGAAACAGGGGTTGGCCCTTCCATCGCATCAGGCAGCCAGGTATGCAGGCCCAGCTGGGCTGATTTGCCCATGGCCCCGATGAAGAGCAGCATCCCGGCCAGTTCCAGTGCCGGTACCTCAAAGGACAGGAATTCGATTGAACGGCCAGCCAGATCAGGGGCCATGGCGAAAATCTCATCCAGCTGAACCGACCCGGTCATCGCAAAAATCGCAAAGATACCGAGGGCATAGCCGAAATCACCAACACGGTTGACCACAAACGCCTTCATGGCGGCCTCATGCGCCGAGGGGCGATGATACCAGAACCCGATCAGGAGGTAAGAGGCAACGCCAACCCCCTCCCAGCCAAAGAACATCTGGACCAGGTTATCAGCCGTGACCAGCATCAGCATGGCAAAGGTAAAGAGGCTGAGATACGCCATAAACCGGGGCTTGGCGTTGTCATGCGACATGTAGCCAACCGAATAGAGATGCACCATGGCCGAAACCGTGGTCACGACAATCATCATCACCGCCGTCAGGGCATCATAGCGAAGCGCCCAGTCGACCTCAAAACCGCCGGAAGAAATCCATTTGGCGAGAAACACGGTCTCATTGATCCCGGGGACAGCCATGGTGATGAACGCGACCCATGACAGCACCATGGAGAGCATGATGCCGCCAATGCTGACAATGAACCCGCCACGGTCATTTTTCATGAGCGAGAATATGCCCGCGCCAATAGCGCCCAGCAGGGGCAGGAATACAATTGCGGTAATCATCACTCCCCTAGCCTTTCATCATGTTGATGTCTTCAACGGCGATGCTGCCGCGATTTCGGAAGTAGACCACCAGAATAGCCAGCCCGATAGCGGCCTCGGCGGCGGCAACGGTAAGGATCAGCATGGCAAAGATCTGCCCGGCCAGATCACCGTTATGGGTCGAAAAAGCCACGAGGTTGATGTTCACCGCCAGCAGCATCAATTCGATGCACATCAGGATGGTGATGACATTCTTTCGGTTGAGGAAGATGCCCACCGCGCCCAGCGTGAACAGGATCGCCGCAACAGTCAGGTAATGGAATAGCGTGACAGGTCCCATCAGCGCAGCGCCTTTCTTGATTTGGTTTCGTCCGGGAGGATCGATTGCGGGGCAACGTCGCTTTCAACCTGCATCACGGTGACGCTTTCTTCACGGGTGCGGGCGTTCTGGAGCGCGATGTTCTGCCGCTTGACCCCTTCACGATGACGCATGGTCAGGGTAATGGCACCGATCATGGCCACCAGCAGAATCAGCCCGGCAAGCTGGAAAACATAGATATGGTCGGTGTAGAGAACATCACCGATGAGGGCAACGTTACTGCGCTCACCGGACGTTGCCGCAACGCCCAGGGTTGTTTCAGGACCAGAGAACAGCACCACCAGTTCGATCAGCAGCACTGCCCCGATAATCAGCCCCAGCGGCAGATGCCGCCTGAACCCTTCCTGCATTGACTGGTAATTGATATCCAGCATCATGACGACAAACAGCAGCAGCACCGCCACCGCGCCGACATAGACAACCACCAGCAGCATGGCGATGAATTCGGCCCCCATCAGGATGAACAGCCCCGATGAATTAAAGAACGACAGAATCAGGAAAAACACCGCATGAACAGGGTTGCGGGCCGTGATCACCATCAGACCGGATGCCACCGTCATGAAGGCAAAGAGATAGAAGAACAGTGTTGAGATCATTGTCTTTTCCTATCGATAACGGGAATCCGCCGCAAGGTTTCGGGCAATTTCTACTTCCCAGCGGTCACCGTTAGCAAGGAGTTTATCCTTATCGTAGTAAAGTTCTTCGCGTGTTTCAGTGGCAAACTCAAAATTCGGGCCTTCGACAATGGCATCAACGGGGCAGGCTTCCTGGCAGAAACCGCAATAGATGCATTTCGTCATATCGATATCATATCGGGTGGTACGGCGGCTGCCATCATCACGGGGTTCAGCCTCAATCGTGATGGCCTGTGCCGGGCAGATCGCCTCACACAATTTGCAGGCGATGCAACGCTCTTCACCATTGGGGTAACGCCGGAGCGCATGTTCACCCCTGAACCGGGGTGACAGGCTGCCCTTTTCATAAGGGTAGTTGATGGTCACCTTTGGCTTGAAGAAATATTTCAGCGTCAGGGCCATTCCGCGCACCACTTCGAGCAGGAGAAACGATCGTGCAGCATTCCAGACAGCGTTCATTGGACTCTCTCCCTCAAGTGTTCGGCAGCATGTCAAAGGCCAGCATGATGCCGCTGCAAACAGCAACAAACAGCAGCGTGAATGGCAGGAATATCTTCCAGCCCAGCCGCATCAGCTGATCATAACGATAGCGCGGGGTGGTGGCACGAACCCAGAGGAACACGAACAGCACCAGCGCTACCTTGATAGCAAACCAGATCGGCCCCGGTATCCAGTTCAGCGGGGCAATATCAAATGGCGGCAACCAGCCCCCCAGGAACAGCGTCACCGTCATCCCCGACATCAGGATCATGTTGGCGTATTCACCCAGAAAAAAGAGGGCGAAGGACATGGATGAGTATTCGACAAAATACCCGGCGACCAGCTCGCTCTCGCCCTCAGGGAGATCAAACGGCGCACGGTTGGTTTCCGCCAGTGTCGAGATGAAAAATACGATGAACATCGGGAACAGCGGAATGAAAAACCACAGGCCTTCCTGGGCGCGGACAATTTCAGACAGGTTAAGCGATCCTGCCGCCATGATCACGGTGATGATGACAAGACCGAGCGAAACCTCATAGGAAATCATCTGCGCGGCGGATCGCATCGCCCCCAGAAACGGGTATTTCGAATTGCTCGACCAGCCCGCCATGATAACGCCGTAGACCCCAAGGGATGAAATCGCAAAGAGATAGAGTATCCCGATATTGACATCCGCGATCACCAGCCCGTCACCAAAAGGGATCACCGCCCATGCCACCAGCGACAGGATAAAGGTCAGCATCGGGGCAAGGATGAACACAACCTTTGATGCCCCCGATGGCAGGATGGTTTCCTTGGCCAGCAGTTTGATGGCATCGGCAAACGGCTGAAACAGCCCGAACGGCCCGACCACATTTGGCCCCTTGCGCAACTGCATCAGCCCGATGACCCGGCGTTCAGCCAGGGTAAGATAGGCCACCGCAATCAGCAAAGGCACAATCACGGCAAAGACCTGCGCCACAATCCAGAGCAGATCAACAATCATGGAATAGGGGTATTGAGCCAGAAGATCGCCCATTATTCAGCCGCCTTCCCGAGATTGCCGTCAAAGGCATCAATGCACGCCGCCATGGTCACCGAATTGCGGCTGATCGGGCAGGTCATGTAGAAACTGCGCCCGGTTTCACTGCTGATCGCGTATTTGACCGGCTTGTCGCTGATTTTGCCTGTTTTGCCCTGTGACTTGAACCGGCTGGCCGTCAGAACATCGCGTTCAGCGAAAATCGGATGCTCGGCCATCATCTGTTGGCGCAGAGCATCATGGCTGTCAAACGGCAGTGACGCTTTCAGGTGATCGGACAAGGCCCTGATAATGGCCCAGTCTTCACGCGCATCACCGGGCGGGAAGGATGCCCGCTGGGCATGTTGAACACGGCCTTCGGAATTGACGAAAATAGCGTCCTTTTCGCACCAGGCCGCGCCCGGCAGCACCACATCGGCAAATCGCGCCCCGGCATCACCGTGACTGCCCTGATAGATCACAAAGCTCTTGGACTTGACGCTGCTGAGATCAATTTCATCGGCCCCCAGCAGGAACAGCACCTCAAGCGCGCCGTTCTGGACAGCCTTGATCATGGCCTGGGTATTCATGCCGCCGTTCTGGGGGATGAACCCCATATCGAGGCCGGCAACCCGGGCCGCCGCAGTATGCAGAACGTTGAACCCGTTCCAGTCACCGGCGATCACGCCTGTTTCCTTGGCCAATGCGCTGGCGGCATGGAGAATGGCGTTACTGTCCGGGCGGTTGAGCGCACCCTGCCCCAGAATGATCATCGGCTTTTTGGCGCGTTTCATCTTGTTGAAGACAGGGTTTTTGCCTGCCGCAATCTCGGTCAGAATCGATACCTTGTCGCCCAGCTCCTTGACCGGATAGGTCAGGTCAGCCTCAGCCCCGATGCGGGCAACCTGCAAACCATCATCCAGCCAGCGCCGACGCAGGCGGGCATTCATGACGGCGGCCTCATGCCTGGGGTTGGTGCCGACCAGCAAGACGAAATCGGTATCTTCAAGGCCAGCAAAACCGCTGTTGAAAATATAGCCGGAACGGCCCTTGCCGCCGATGACGCTGCCATCCTGGCGGCAATCGGTGTTGGTGCTGCCCAGCGCCTCCATCAGTTTGAGGAGGGCGTACATGCTTTCGCTGTCGCACTGATCACCGGCTATGGCGCCTATTCCGCCGGGACGGGTTTTCTTGATCTTGGCGGCAATGACCTTAAAGGCCTCAGCCCAGCTGGTTTCAGCAAGGCGGCCATTACGGCCCCGCAGGTAAGGGCGATCAAGGCGTTGCCGCATCAGCCCGTCAAGGGCATGGCGGGTTTTATCCGAAATCCATTCCTCGTTGATGTCATCATTGGTGCGCGGCAGCACCCGCATCACCTGATTGCCACGGGTATCAATGCGGATGGCTGAACCCATGGCATCCATGGCATCAACGGTTTCGGTGTGGCTCAGCTCCCACGGGCGGGAATTGAAAGCATAGGGGCGGTTCGTCAATGCGCCAACAGGGCAGAGATCAACAACATTGCCCGACAGCTCACTGGCGAGGGCTTTTTCAAGATAAGTGGTGATTTCCATGCTCTCACCCCGGCCGATAGCACCCATATCGGTAACACCGGCAACCTCGGTGGAAAAGCGGACACAGCGCGTGCAATGGATGCAGCGTGTCATGATGGTGGAGATCAGCGGCCCCATGTTCTTGTTTTCAACAGCGCGTTTGGGTTCCAGATAACGGCTGCGGTCACCGCCATAGCCCATGGCCTGATCCTGCAAATCACATTCACCGCCCTGATCACAGATCGGGCAGTCGAGCGGATGGTTGATCAGCATGAATTCCATCACGCCTTCACGGGCTTTCTTGACCATCGGCGTGTCGGTGCTGATGACCATGCCGTTGGCGGCGGGCATGGCGCAGGAAGCCACCGGCTTTGGTGCGCGTTCCATTTCAACCAGGCACATCCGGCAGTTACCGGCAACCGACAGGCGATCATGATAGCAGAAACGCGGGATTTCCTTGCCAGCAGCCTCACAGGCGTGCATGACGGTGGAACCTTCCTCCACCTCAATTTCGACCCCGTCTACCGTCAGCGTGATCATGCCATCCCCCTATTCTGCCACTGCCGCAGAACGGCGGGCAGCAATACGATCTTCGATTTCATGACGGAAATGCTTGATCAGCCCCTGAACGGGCCAGGCCGCCGCATCACCAAGGGCGCAGATGGTATGCCCCTCAACCTGCCTGGTGACCTGCTCAAGCACATCGATTTCGCTGATATCGGCATCACCGCGCACCAGACGGTCCATCATCCGGTACATCCAGCCCGTGCCTTCACGGCAAGGCGTACACTGGCCACAGCTTTCATGCTTGTAGAAATAGGACAGGCGGGCAATCGCCTTGATCACATCGGTGGATTTATCCATGACAATCACCCCGGCTGTTCCCAGCCCGGTCCCGGCACTGCGCAGGGCATCAAAATCCATGGTGATATCATCACAGACCGATTTCGGCATCAGCGGGGTGGATGATCCGCCGGGAATAATCGCCATCAGGTTATCCCAGCCGCCACGAACACCGCCTGCATGCTTTTCAATCAGGTCCTTGAGCGGGATGCCCATTTCCTCTTCAACGTTGCAGGGGTTGTTGACGTGACCGGAAATGCAGAACAGCTTGCTGCCGGTGTTATTCTCACGCCCGAGACCAGAAAACCAGTCAGGCCCGCGCCGCAGGATCGTCGGCACAACAGCGATTGTTTCAACATTATTGACCGTAGTCGGGCAGCCATAAAGACCGGCACCGGCAGGAAACGGAGGCTTCAGCCGGGGCTGGCCCTTCTTGCCTTCAAGGGATTCGATGAGGGCGGTTTCCTCACCGCAAATATAGGCCCCTGCCCCGCGATGCACATAGAGATCGAAATCCCAGCCCGATTTGGCGGCGTTCTTGCCGAGCAAACCGGCGGCATAAGCCTCATCCACCGCTTTCTGGAGCGCGGCAGCCTCATTATAGAACTCACCCCTGACGTAGATGTAACCGGCATTGGCGCGCATGGCGAACCCGGCCAGGAGACAGCCTTCAACCAGTTTATGCGGCTCATGACGCAGGATATCGCGGTCCTTGCAGGTTCCCGGCTCACTCTCATCAGCGTTGACCACCAGGTAATGCGGGCGATCCTTGACCTCTTTCGGCATGAATGACCATTTCAGCCCGGTCGGGAACCCGGCACCGCCACGGCCACGCAGACCCGATGCCTTGACCCCTTCGACCACGGCATCATGGCCGCCTTTCATCAGGGCAGCGGTCCGGGACCAGTCCCCACGCTTTTTCGCCGCTTCAAGACCGGGGGATTCCCACCCATAGATATTCGTGAAGATACGATCCTTATCAGCCAGCATCTGCATCTCCTTTCGAAACGGTTTTGGCCTTGTTATTCGCGGTTTTCATCGGGATGACTGTATCCAGCGTGGTGGCACCCGGTTCAGGCTGGGAGCCCTGGCGGCCCCGCAGGGAACCGGCGGATGGCAGCTCACCGGCCTCCATCTGATCAATCAGGTTGCCCATGCTGATATAGTCAAGGTCTTCGTAGTAATCGTCATTGATCTGGACCATCGGCGCATTGACGCAGGCCCCGAGGCATTCGACCTCAAGCAGGGTGAATTTCCCGCAAGCGGAGGTTTCGCCGGTACGGATACCAAGCTTGTCATAGATGCTGCGCATCACATCATCACTGCCGCGAAGCCAGCATGGTGTGGTTCCGCAAGCCTGAATGTAATAGCGGCCGACCGGGCGCAGGTTGAACATGGTGTAGAACGTGGCGACCTCAAGCACGCGGATTTCAGCCATGCCGAGCATGGAAGAGATTTCCTCAATAGCCTTCATCGGAATCCAGTTATCATGCTGACGCTGGGCCAGATCAAGCAGCGGCATCACCGCGCTGGCCTTGCGTTCTTTCGGGTATTTGCCGAGAATTTCCTTGATCCGCTTTTTGTTCTGGGCGGTGAAGGCAAAGCTCTCAGGCTGGTTTTCAGCGATCCTGCTGCTGATGCTCATCGGTCAATCTCTCCAAAAACAACATCAAGTGAGCCGAGGATGGCGACGCTGTCCGCCAGCATGTGGCCACGCGACAGCTGATCTATTGAGGCCATGAACGGGAAGCCCGGCGCCCTGATCTTGCAGCGATAGGGCTTGTTGCTGCCATCGGCCACAAGGTAGACCCCGAATTCACCCTTGGGGGCCTCAACGGCGGTGTAGGTTTCCCCCGCCGGAACGTGGAAGCCCTCGGTATAGAGCTTGAAATGGTGGATCAGCGATTCCATGGATGTTTTCATGTCATCACGGCGCGGCGGCGTGACCTTGTGATCATCGGCCAGCACAGGGCCGGACGGCATTTCATGGATCGCCTGACGAATGATTTTCAGCGACTGGCGCATTTCCTCAATCCGGACCAGATAGCGGGCGTAGCAATCGCCGGTCTTGCCGGTCGGGATATCAAAATCCATTTCGCTGTAGACATCATAGGGCTGGGATTTGCGCAGATCCCATGGCAGGCCCGATGCCCTCAGGCACGGCCCCGTAAAGCCGAGATCAAGCGCTTCCTCGAGGGTCACGATACCGATATCCACGGTGCGCTGCTTGAAAATCCGGTTTTCGGTCAGCAGGGTTTCCATGTCATCAATGAAACCCGGGAAGCGTTCGGCCCAGTCGAGGATATCATCGGTGAGGCCTTCGGGCAGGTCCTGATGAACCCCGCCGGGACGGAAATAGGCCGCGTGCAGACGCGCACCCGAAGCCCGCTCATAAAAGCCCATCAGCTCTTCGCGTTCCTCAAAACCCCAGAGCAGCGGTGTCATCGCCCCGACATCAAGCGCAAAGGTCGTGATATTGAGCAGGTGATTGAGGATACGGCCGATTTCACAATAAAGAACCCGGATATGCTGGGCGCGGCGAGGCACGTCAACCTGCATCATCTTTTCCACCGCCAGGGCAAAACCATGTTCCTGGTTCATCGGTGAGACATAATCGAGGCGGTCGAAATACGGCAGCGCCTGAAGGTAGGTTTTATTTTCAATCAGTTTTTCGGTGCCGCGATGCAACAGCCCGATATGCGGGTCAGCGCGTTCGATCACCTCACCGTCCATTTCCAGCACCAGCCTCAACACACCATGGGCGGCCGGATGCTGGGGGCCAAAATTCATTGTTAATGGTTTGATCTGCGCTTCAGCCATTACCCTTGCACCTGCTCATTACTGTCACTGTCATCATCGGTAAGATCATGCTGCCGCATGGCGGTCTGTGCGCCTTCCCACGGGGACATGAAATCAAAATCACGGAATTCCTGCTGGAGCGATACAGGCTCATAAACCACCCGGCCCAGCTGATCATCATAGCGGGTTTCAACCGTCCCGGTCAGCGGGAAGTCTTTCCTGAGCGGATGCCCCTCAAAACCATAATCGGTCAGCAGGCGGCGCAGATCAGGGTGACCGGAGAAGAAAATTCCGAACATGTCCCAGACCTCCCGTTCAGACCACACCGCGCATGAAAAGAGATGCGATACCGATGGCGCAACCTCACCATCACCGATGGGGGCGACAATACGGATACGCTGGTTGAGCGTGACGCTGAGCAGCTGGTAGACCAACTCAAACCGTTGGGGCCGGTCGGGGTAATCAACGGCCGTCAGCTCAGACAACTGGGTGAAACCGCCGCCGCTTTCATCACGCAGGGCCAGCAGCACAGCCGGAATATCAGCAACATCAATCGTGAAGCAGACCTCACGCCGGAATACCCTGACCCCGCGCAGCTTGCTGCCGATGATCGATTCGACACGGACTTTCAGCCCTTCGAGCTTTTCATCAGCCTTGATCAATCTGCTGGATTGTTCGGTCATGCCTTAAAGCATCCTCTGATAAGGTATTGGTCAACCCTAACGGGCGATGGTGGCGGTGCGCCTGATTTTCTTCTGGAGCTGCAACAGCCCGTAAATCAGCGCTTCTGCGGTGGGCGGGCAGCCCGGCACATAAACATCGACCGGAACGATCCGGTCACAGCCGCGCACAACCGCGTAGGAATAATGGTAATAGCCGCCGCCATTGGCGCAGGACCCCATCGACAGCACCCAGCGGGGTTCAGCCATCTGATCATAGACCTTGCGCAGGGCCGGTGCCATCTTGTTGGTCAGCGTACCGGCCACGATCATCACATCGGACTGGCGCGGGCTGGGGCGAAACAGCATGCCGAAACGGTCCATGTCATAGCGGCTGGCCGCGGAATGCATCATTTCCACCGCGCAGCAGGCCAGACCGAATGTCATCGGCCAGAGCGAACCCGACCGCGCCCAGTTGAACAGCTTGTCGGCCTGGGCAATGACGAAACCACGATTGGTAATCTCATCAGCAACCGCGGCAAGAACAGCATCCTGATCAGCCCCTGGCGGGATCGGATTGGTGTTATTTTGGATGATTAGGCTCATTCAGTTTTCCCTTTCATGATCAGTCACATCCATGAAGCGACAGGCCGTAACCTGCCCGCAATTCCAGTAAATTGATAACGCTCTTGCAGTCCTCTTAGTCCCACTCAAGAGCGCCCTTTTTCCATTCGTAGACAAACCCGACGGTCAGCACTGTCAGGAAAACCATCATCGACCAGAAACCGAAGGCACCGATCTTGCCCAGGGACACAGCCCAGGGGAACAGAAACGCCACTTCCAGATCAAAAATGATAAACAGAATGGCAACAAGGTAGAAACGGATATCAAAGCGGCTGCGGGAATCATCAAATGCCTCAAAGCCGCACTCATACGCGCTGAGTTTTTCAGGGTCCGGGCGCTGCGCCCCGACAATAACAGATCCGATAACAAAAGCACCGGCAAGAGCCACGGCGATCGCCAGAAAAACAGCAATGGGCAAATATTCGATCAGGTATTCCTGCATACTACTCCCCTTTTCATCTTGCCTTATTCCAGTTTGCGCCCGCCAGATCAAGGATAATCATAGCCGGAACGGGTGAATTGTTGGCCCTCAAACGGAAAAACCGAATTGGGTTTTCAGTTCATTTTCAAGCGCGATAACGTTCTCTTCGGGCATTGCCATGAGTGGTGGCCGCAGATTATTCCAGCGCGTATCACCGGTCGCCCTCGAAAGCAGGGCTTTCTGGGCCGGGATCGGGGCGTAATCCTGAAACAGCATGCGAATGGATTTCACCATCGCGTGTGCCTGTTCAGCATCATCCCACTGGCCTTTGTGGCAATGCTCGATGACCGTGCTGATGCCGTTGCCGTTGAGGTTGGCGGTGGCTGAAATACAGCCGGGCGCACCCATCCGGATTGCATCAATTACCGGCAGTTCAGACCCCGGATAGGTAATGAGCGATTTAATCTCAAGCAAGGCTTTGGTGTTGTCCCAGTCACCTGAGCTGTCCTTGATCCCGACGACACAGTCGGGGAAAGTTTCATGCAAGCGCCTGACCAGCGGAATCGAAAGCCCGACCCCCGAAACCTGAGGGATATGATAGAGGTAGATTTTGAGGTCGGGATGGTCAACCATCGCGATCAGACGGCTGAAATAATCAAACAGCCCTTCATCACTGACACCCTTAAAATAGAACGCGGGCAGGATCATCGCCCCGGCGCAGCCACGCTCAACGGCATGGCGCGTCAGCCTGGCTGTATCAATCAGGTTGGTCAGCCCGGTACCGGGGATCATCACCGAGGGGTCAATGCCGCCATCAATCAGGCAATCGAGCGCCGCGATGCGTTCCTCAATCCCGACCGACAGGGCCTCCCCGGTTGTTCCAAAGGGGGCCAGACCAGCGCATCCGCCGGTTTCAAGCAGACGCTTTGCCAACGCAAGATAGAGATCATCCGCCACCGTCAGATCATCATTGAACGGTGTCAGTACCGGTGAAATCAGGCCTTTGATCATGAAGATGCCTCCGGGCAGAATGGGAATGATGCGTTGCCCCAAAAATTTGTTACCCCGCCTTTGGGTATTCCACAAGACCAAAGGCGGCATTTTTGTTGCAAAACACCCCTGACTGTGCCAAAACGCCGCTACATCTGATGCCAGTTATGGTATCTTCATATCAACCTCTTGCCGGTGGCACACGCATAATCCACCGGTTTGGGTGAGGAAATCACCCGATTAGCCGTAAGGGGAACGCAATGCGACTATACGAGAGCGTGTTCATCGCGCGTCAGGATATTTCGACCGGACAGGTCGAAGCCATGACCGAAGAGCTGACCAGCATCATCACCGAGGCCGGCGGCAAAATCCACAAACACGAATACTGGGGCCTCAAGACCCTTGCCTACCGGATCAACAAGAACCGCAAAGGCCACTACACCCTGCTTAACGTCGAAGCCGATGCCCAGACCATGAACGAATACGATCGCCGCATCGGGCTGAACGAGGATATCCTGCGGGTGCTGACCATCAAGATTGAAGAGGTTGATGAAGAACCATCGATCATGATGCAGAACAAAAGCGACCGTTCCTATGACGGCAAAGATTCAGACGGAAAGGAATAATCATGGCCCAGCTAGTCATCAAACGCGAATCAGTCCGCCGTCCCGGTGGCCGTCGCCGCAAATCCTGCCCGTTCTCGGGTCCGAACGCCCCCAAGATTGACTATAAGGATGTCAAACTGTTGCAGCGTTTCACCACCGAGCGGGGCAAAATCGTCCCAAGCCGCATTTCTGCGGTTTCCGCCAAAAAACAGCGTGAGCTGACCACCGCCATCAAGCGCGCCCGTCACCTCGCCCTGATGCCATATGTCCTGAGCTAGGGAGCGCGATCATGGAAGTTATTCTGCTTGAACGCATCGAAAAGCTTGGCCAAATGGGTGACCTTGTCACCGTCAAGCCGGGCTATGCACGCAATTTCCTCCTGCCCCAGGGCAAGGCGTTGAGGGCAACCGAAGCCAACAAGAAGCGGTTCGAAACCGATCGCGCCCAGCTTGAGGCTGAAAACCTCGCCCGCAAGGGTGAGGCCGAACAGGTTGCCGCCAAGATGGAGGGCATGAGCGTGACCCTGATCAGGGCCGCCTCTGAAATGGGCCAGCTCTATGGTTCAGCCAGCAGCCGTGATATCGCCGACCGGATCATTGATGCGGGTGTGACCATCACCCGCAACCAGGTTGATCTGAATACCGCGATCAAGACCCTGGGGCTGTTCCCGATCCGCATTGTCCTGCACCCCGAAGTGTCGGTTGACGTTACCGTCAACATCGCCCGGAGTGAGGATGAAGCCGCCGAACAGCGGCGTCTTGGCCGTGCCATCATCAGCGATATTGCTGAACGTGAACGGGCCGAGGCCGCCGAGGCTGCGCGTGAAGCCGCTGATCGCATGGCCGCCATGGAAGATGAGGATGATGAGGAAACCACAGGTTCCTCAGCCTCCGCTGAAAGCACCGATGAAGCCGCTGATGCTCCGGCTGAAGCCGATGCTGATGCCAGTGACGAGACGGCTGATAAAGCTGCTGAAGAGAACGGGGAAGAGACGGAAGAAACCAAGGAATAGGTTTTGCCCGATATCCCCGTTATCCACAGAACGAACTAAGAAGAGAGGCCATGTCAGTGGCCTCTTTTTTTTGCTACGGTGATGGAATGTCTGATCCCAATCCCAAACAGAATATGAGCGATGGTCAGGTTGCCGCCTTTCCCCTGGCTGAGGGTCTGGGCCGGCAACTGCCCCAGAACCTTGAGGCCGAACAGGAACTGCTGGGCGCGCTTTTGCTCGATAACAGCATCCTTGAGAATATTGATGACGGGTTGCGGGAGGACCATTTCTTTGATCCTGCCCATGGCCGTATCTTTGCCGCGATCAGCAACCTGACGGGGCGCGGCAATCTCGCCAACCCGATCACGCTGAAAAGCTATTTCGCCAATGATGACAGTTTTGGCGGGCTGAACATCGAAACCTACCTCAATGAGCTGGCGGAAAGCGTGCTGTCGCTCTCCGAAGCATCGGAATACGCCCGTGACGTGAGGGAATGCTATCTCAGGCGGGAGCTGATCCGGTCATCGGATGAGCTGATCAGCAAGGCCCGTTCTGCTGACCTCAACTCCCCGGCCAGCACCATGATCGAGGAGGCTGAACAGAGGCTCTTCAACCTGGCCGAGAACGATCAGGGGCAAAGCGGGCTGAACCCGTTCAGCATGGCCCTTGATACCGCGCTCAAGATGGCGGATGAGGCATCCAAGACAGCGGGCGGCATATCGGGTGTGGGGTCTGGCCTCAGAACCCTTGACCAGTTGCTTGGCGGGTTGCAGAAATCCGATCTCATCATCCTGGCTGGCCGACCCGGTATGGGGAAGACGGCGCTGGCCACCAATATCGCCTTTCATGCGGCCACCACCACCCTGTCGGGCGAAACCCCGCAACAGGTGGCGTTCTTCTCGCTTGAAATGTCATCGGATCAGCTGGCCAATCGTATCCTGTCCTCCAAGGCCGGGGTCCCGTCGGACAAGATCAGGCGCGGTGAGCTGAACAAGGATCAGTTCAATAACCTGGTGCGTGCCGCCGGTGAAATCGGCAATGCACCGTTTTATATTGATGACACACCGGCGATTTCGGTTTCCCAGATATCCAGCCGGGCACGCCGCCTGAAACGTACCAGCGGGCTTGGCCTGATTGTTGTCGATTACCTCCAGCTGCTATCCGCACCCCTTGGCGACAAGGTGGAAAACCGGGTGCAGGAAATTTCCTCTATCTCGCGGATGCTGAAATCCATCGCCAAGGAATTGCAGGTGCCGGTCCTGGCCCTGTCCCAGCTTTCCCGTGCCGTGGAACAGCGTGAAGACAAACGCCCCGTCCTGGCTGATTTGAGGGAATCGGGATCAATCGAGCAGGATGCCGATGTGGTGATGTTCGTTTACCGCGAAGAATACTACCTGTCGAAGAGCGAGCCTGAACGCCGCGACACCGACACGGACGAAACCTATAACATGCGCCATCAGCGCTGGCTTGAGCGGGCTGAAAAGGCCCATGGCCGGGCTGAGGTTATTGTGGCCAAGCAACGCCACGGCCCCACAGGCGCAATCCAACCCAGCTTCATTGCCGAACACGCCCAGTTTGTTGATTACGTGGCGGAAGAAAGCCTGCCGGAACGCTTCGAATGATCAGGCCTGATGCTCGCCTGGTGGCAAGGATTGATCTGGACAGGCTGGCGGCCAACTGGGACGCGCTCAACACCCTTTCGGGTCAGGCTGAATGCGCGGCGGTGATCAAGGCCAATGCCTATGGCCATGGTGTCCGTGAAATCGCCCTCACCCTCGTTCATGCCGGATGCAGGATGTTTTTCACCGCGGGCTATGAGGAAGCATCAGAGCTGAGAGAGATCCTTGATCCTGTGCTGCCTGATGCCATCATCGCCGTGTTTGACGGCATCACCGGCCATGACCGAGAGGCGGTGCTGAACCGGGCTGTCATCCCGACCATCAATTCGCTCCATGATCTGGGCCTCTTCGCCCGCTGGGCGGGTGAGGCTGGCACTCCCCTGCCCGCCATGCTCCAGCTTGATACCGGCATGAACCGGCTTGGTGCAGGGGCGGATGAGCTGGGGCGGATCGTGAACTCACCCGATTTCGGGGCAGCGGACTGGCGGCTTGTCTTCTCCCACCTCGCCAGCGCTGATGAGCCGGATAACCCCCAGAATCCCCGGCAGAAGACAGCGTTCGATGCGATGCGGGCCACCCTGCCCGGTATCGCCGCCAATACCCCCGCCAGTATCGCCGCAACCGGCGGGATCATGCTGGGGGAAGGGTTCCATTATCAGGTGACACGCCCCGGGATCGGGCTTTATGGCCTCTCGCCGGTGCCAGCCTTCAGCGATCACCTGCAACCGGTGATCAGCCTGCATGCCCGGGTCTTGCAGATCCGTGACGCAAACCCCGGGGAGACTGTCGGCTATAACGCCACTGCCACCCTGACCCGACCTTCACGGCTGGCGACCATTGCAGGCGGCTATGCTGACGGGGTGCGGCGGCATCTCAGCAACAAGGGGCATGCCTTCTGGAATGGCTTGAGCGCACCGATCATCGGGCGGGTGTCGATGGATACCGTCGTCATTGACATCACCGACTGGCCCGATAACAGCCTCACCCCCGGTGATTATGTGGAACTGATCCATGATGGCTATGATGCCGATGCGATGGCGGCACAGTCCGGCACAATCGGTTATGATATCCTGACAGGACTTGGCCTCAGGGCAACGCCGCATTATGATGGGGATATCATGAACAGAATCCATTTTTAGGCGCATGAATATTCTTCGGATCACCGGCCAGTCAGCGCTGGGGCTACTGGCCCAGTTCGGCAAGCTGTCGCTTTTCACCGCCAGCACGCTTTTCTGGATTTTCAGGCCACCATGGTATTGGCGGCAACTGTTGAGGCAGGCCGTTGATATCGGTTATTTCTCGCTCCCTGTCGTGGGGCTGACGACGCTCTTCTCCGGCATGGTGATCGCGTTGCAGAGTTATACCGGAACCGAACGTTTCGCCGCCGAGGGTGAAGGTTCTGTCGCCACGGTGGTGGTGCTGATCGTCACAAGGGAGCTGGGGCCCGTGCTGGCCGGGTTGATGGTTGCGGGGCGCATCGGCGCATCCATGGCGGCTGAAATCGGCACCATGCGGGTGACGGACCAGATTGATGCCCTCGATACCCTGGCGACAAGGCCGATGCAGTACCTGATCGCCCCGAGGGTGATGGCGGCCACGCTGTGCCTGCCTTTCCTCGTCCTGGTGGGGGATATCATCGGCGTGTTCGGCGGTTATATCGTGGCGATCTACCAGCTCGGCTTCAACCAGGGTGCCTATCTCGAAAGCACGCTGCAATATCTTGAACCCTTTGATGTGATCATCGGGTTGATCAAGGCTGCGGTGTTCGGGTTTATCCTGTCGATCATGGGCTGTTTCCACGGCTATCATTCCGGGCGCGGGGCTGAGGGTGTGGGCCGCGCCACCACCAACGCTGTTGTCTATTCCGCTATCCTGATCCTTGTTGCGGATTTCTTCATCACCGGCATCGCGTTCATGAGGTAGCCATGCAGGACAACCAGATCATCATTCGCGGCCTCAGCAAGGCATTCGGCAACAAGGTTGTGCTGAAAGACCTTGATCTGGATATCCCGCGTGGCAAGTCGGTTGCGGTCATCGGGGCATCGGGGACAGGGAAATCGGTGCTGCTGAAATGCGCGCTCGGCCTGATTGAGGCGGATAGCGGTTCGATCCGGGTTGATGGCCAGGAAATGCTCGGCGCCAGTCGCCAGCAGCGTGAGGAAACTTTGCGCAAATTCGGCATGACTTTTCAGGGCGGCGCTCTGTTTGACAGCCTGACGATCTGGGAAAACGTCATCTTCCGCTATCGTCAGGGCAAGACCCTGAGCCGGGATGAGGCCCGCGATTATGCCGCCAGTGTCCTGGCTGAGGTCAATCTCGAACCCCGGGTGCTTGATCTCTTCCCGGCTGAAATATCTGGCGGGATGCAGAAACGCGTTGCCCTGGCCCGGGCAATCGCTGACCGGCCTGAAATCCTGCTGTTTGATGAGCCGACAACCGGGCTGGACCCGATCACCGCCGGGGTCATCAACAAGCTGATCCGGAGCGCGGTTGACCGGCTGGGCGCAACCGCGATCACCATCAGCCATGACATGGCCAGCATCAAGGTGATCGCTGATGAGGTCGCCATGGTGCATAACGGCCGCATCATCTGGAACGGCCCCAAGGATAAAATGGAAGATACCGGCAACCCTGTGCTGGATCAATTCGTTCACGGCCACCCCGAAGGCCCCATGACCCCGTCATCGGATAACGGCTGATGGCAAAGGCCCGTGCCACCTATGTATGCCAGCAATGCGGCGGGGTTCACCCGAAATGGTCGGGTCAATGCGATCACTGCGGGGCCTGGAACAGCCTGACCGAAGAGGTGCAGGAAAAAACACCCGGCCCGCGCAACAAGGGCCGTGAAATCCCCATGGAAGGCCTCAAGGGCAGCTCCAAACCCCTGCCCCGTATTTCTACCGGCATTCCCGAATTTGATCGTGTGCTGGGGGGCGGGCTGGTGCCGGGGTCGGCAACGCTGATCGGCGGTGACCCCGGAATAGGGAAATCAACCCTGTTGCTACAGGCCGCATGCCGCATGGCCGGGACCGGTGCAGGCGTTGCCTATTTTTCGGGGGAGGAGTCCACCGACCAGATCAGGATGCGCGCTGAACGCCTCGGCCTCCTGAACAATACCGAAAGCGTTGGTCTGGCAGCGGCGACCGATGCCGCCAATATCGCCGCCTCCCTCAGTGCTGATCCCGGTCTCCGCATGGTGATTATCGATTCGATCCAGACCATGTACCTACCCGGGGTTGAAAGCGGCCCCGGCACGGTCAGCCAGGTCCGGGCCAGCACCCATGAGCTGATCCGAAGCACCAAGAAACTGGGATGCGCGCTGCTGATCGTTGGCCATGTCACCAAGGAAGGCGCGATTGCCGGCCCCAAGGTGCTGGAACACATGGTTGATACGGTGTTGCAGTTCGAAGGCGACCGGAGCCACCATTTCCGCATTCTGCGCGGCATCAAGAATCGCTTTGGCCCGACCGATGAAATCGGTGTGTTTGAGATGACCGGAAACGGGCTTTCCGAAGTCGCCAATCCGTCCGAGCTGTTTCTGGCCGACTGGCGGGAAGATGTATCGGGTGCAGTCGTCTTTGCCGGGATTGAGGGAACACGCCCCCTGCTGGTGGAAATCCAGGCCCTTGTTGCGCCGTCTTCCATGGCTCACCCGAGGCGGAATGTCGTGGGCTGGGACAGTGGCCGGCTGTCCATGCTGGCGGCGGTGCTGGAGGCACGGGCAGGCCTGCCGCTATCGGGGCGGGATATCTTCCTGAACGTCGCGGGCGGCGTCAAAATTACCGAACCCGCGGCTGATCTGGCGGTGGCGGCGGCGTTGATCTCTTCGGTCACGGGGCGGCCCTGCCCCGCCAATACCGTCATCTTTGGTGAAGTCGGGCTGGCGGCGGAAGTGCGGCGGGTGGCGCATCCCGAACAACGCCTGAAAGAGGCCGCAAAACTGGGTTTTGAGCAAGCCATCCTGCCGCCCGCCAAGAAAGCCGGGAAAAACAGGGACAGCCTGCGGCACAATACCGTGACCACCCTGACCGATCTGATCGAAACACTTGGTGGATAGCCCAATGCGGTTTATGGTAGTGCATACTGGATCATCCAAAACGGGCCTATCCAAAAGCAGGAGCAATCGCCCCGATGCCTGATATCGCCAGCCTTAATGCAGTGGATTACGCGGTTATCGCCGTGCTGATCCTGTCCGGCATCATGGCAACATTCCGCGGGTTGACCCGTGAAGTCATGGGGCTGATCGGCTGGGGGCTGGCGGTTGTCGCTGGCCGATTTGGCAAACCCGTCCTGATCGACCGGTTCGGTGATCTGGTGGATAACGAAACAGCCACCGAAATGCTGGGCTTTTTCATTCCTTTTGTCGCGGTGGTGGTGATCTGGTTTTTTCTCGCCAATATCACCGCCCCGGGGGTGAAGAAAATCACCTTTGGCGCGATGGACCGGACGCTCGGCTTCCTCTTCGGGGTGATCCGGGGGGTTCTGATCATCACGATTGCGTATATGGCGGCGCTCCTGCTGATGGAACGTGAAGACCGGTTCCCTGAACGCGTGCTGTCTTCTGCCTCCATCACCCCTGCCCGGGTTATTGCCAGCAGCCTTGTCGGCTATGCGCCTGAGGTGATCAGGGAATCGATAGAAGGCAACATCCCCGATGACAGCCTGAACAGCCTGACCGACAGTATCGGTGAGCAGACCGACGAATTAGGGGAAAAAGCAGGTGAGGCCGCCGATCAGGCGAAAGAAACCTTGCTTCCCGATGAACAATTACCTATTCCCGATGTGACCCAGTAATTTGGCGGAGATGCTTATGGATGCGCTAGACCTCACGACCCAGCCGGATCGATTTAATGATGAATGCGCAGTCTTCGGCGTCTTCGGGGTTGAGCAGGCAGCGGTCCTGACAGCGCTCGGGCTTCACGCCCTTCAGCATCGGGGTCAGGAGGCAACGGGGATCGTCAGCACCGATGGCACGGAATTCCACCATCACCGGGGGATCGGCCATGTCGGTGAAAACTTTGATGCCGCATCGGGTCATCTGCAAAGGCTGAAAGGCCACGCTGCCATCGGGCATAACCGCTATTCCACCACCGGTCAGCCTGAGACACGCAATATCCAGCCGTTTTTCTCGGAACTCGCCTTTGGCGGTTTTGCCCTTGGCCATAATGGCAACCTCACCAACGCTGCCCGGTTGCGGCAATCGCTGGTGGAAACCGGCAGCCTGATGCAGACCACCACCGATACCGAGGTCATCCTGCATCTGGTGGCGCGGTCGCATCAGGAAAACGCTGCCCTGAGGCTGGTGGATGCCCTCAAGCAGATTGAGGGGGCATGGTCACTGGTGACGCTGTCATCGGACGGGCTGATCGGATGCCGTGACCCGAGGGGGGTTCGCCCGCTGGTGCTGGGCAGCATCGGTGATGGTTATGTGCTGGCATCGGAAACCTGCGCCCTTGATATCATCGGGGCTGAATACATCCGTGATCTCGAACCGGGTGAGATGGTGCTGATCAATGATGAGGGCATTCATTCATCCATGCCGCTGGCACCCCATGCCTCACGGTTCTGCGTTTTTGAATACATCTACTTTGCCCGCCCCGACAGCCAGATCGAAGGCCGTGACGTTTACGCCATGCGCAAGAACATCGGCCGGGAGCTGGCCCGCGAAACCCATATCAATGCCGATATGGTGGTGCCGGTGCCGGATTCGGGTGTTCCCGCCGCGCTCGGCTATGCTGTTGAAGCGGGGCTGAGTTTTGAGCTGGGGATCATCCGCAATCACTACGTTGGGCGAACCTTTATCCAGCCCACCGACAGCGGCCGCCAGACCGGCGTTAAAATGAAACACAACGCCAATATGGCAACCGTCAAGGGCAAGTCGATCATTCTGGTGGATGACAGTATCGTCAGGGGGACGACATCACGCCAGATCGTTTCCATGATGCGCAATGCCGGGGCCAGTGAGGTGCATATGCGCATTGCCAGCCCGCCGACGACCCACCCCTGCTTTTACGGCGTTGACACCCCTGACCGGGATAAGCTGATCGCCGCCAACATGGATACCGACAGCATCGCCAAGGAAATCGGCGTTGACAGCCTTGCCTTTATTTCGATGGATGGCCTCTATCGCGCCCTCGGCTATGGTGAGGGCCGCAATGCACCGAAACCCCAGTTCTGTGATGCCTGTTTTTCCGGTGAATACCCGATTGCCATGGAAGATGCCTCCGCACGGGCAGTGGTGAAATGACCGGGGATGAAATGACCGGGGATGAAATGACCGGGGGTGAAATGACCGGGGGTGAAATGACCGAGCGTGTCGCGCTCGTCACCGGGGCTTCACGCGGACTTGGCAAGGCAGCCGCCCTCGCCCTCGCCCGTGAGGGGGTTGAGATCATTGCCACCGGGCGGACCATCGGTGCGCTCGAAGAACTGGATGATGAAATCACCAGCATCGGCGGCAAGGCAACGCTGGTCCAGATGGACCTCGGCGACAGGCCAGCCATGGCAAAGCTCGCCAGTGCCATCCATGAACGCTGGGGCAGGCTGGATGTGATGATCGCCAATGCCGGTGTGCTGGGGGTGCTGACCCCGGTGGCGCATCTGGATGAGGCCATCTGGGATGAGGTTATCGACACCAACCTTTCGGCTGTATGGCGGATGATCAGGGTGTTTGACCCGTTGCTGCGCCTGTCCGGGGCAGGACGCGCTGTGCTGGTGACCTCAACCGCGGCCAGGGGTTATCCCTACTGGTCCGCCTATGCCGCCAGCAAGGCCGGGGTCGAAACCCTCGGCATCGTCTGGGCCGAGGAAGTGAGCCAGACACCGCTCAAGGTCAATATCCTCAACCCGGGCGGGGTGGCCACGTCAATGTATGCATCGGCCTTTCCGGGTGCTGATCTGAAGACCATGCCAAAGCCTGAGGATATCGCGCCTGCGTTTGTGGCCCTGTCATCACCCGATTGCCCGCATCATGGCGAAGTTCTCCATGTCCGTGACCTGAACCCGGATTACCCGGGGTGATCCTGATCAGGTTTGGATGTCTTCAGGCGTAGGGGTTTTTGCCTTTACGCAGCATCAGCCGGATCGGCACACCGTCAATCCCGAAATCATCCCGCAGACCACCCGCCAGATAGCGCAGATAATGGTCCGGCAGGTCCGATGGCCTGCTGGCAAACAGCGCGAATGATGGTGGCCGGGTCTTGACCTGGGTTGCATAGCGGATACGCAGCCGCCTGCCCTGGACCAGCGGTGGCGGGTGTGCCTCCAGCATGAACTCGAGCCAGCGGTTGAGGCGTGATGTCGACACCCTGATATTCCAGCGTTGATAGATATCAAACGCGGCCTGCATCATCTTGTTGACGCCCTGGCCCTTCAGCCCGGATATCGGCACCAGCGGTATGCCGCGAACCTGACCAAGCGACTGATCTAGCCGATAGCGCAATTCCGACAGCACCTCCTGCTTGCCCTTGACATCATCCCACATGTTGGCCGCGATCACCATCGCCCGGCCTTCCTCGGTGACGAGGCGGGCAATCGCCAGATCCTGCTTGTTGAGCGGTTGCCGCGCATCAATCAGCAGCACACAGACATGGGAAAACCGGATCGCACGGAGGGCATCACCCACCATCTGTTTTTCAAGGTCCTGTTCAACCCGGGCGCGTCTGCGCATCCCGGCGGTATCAATCAGGACAAGCGGACGGCCGTCAACCTCAAGCGGAATTTCAATGGCATCACGGGTGATCCCCACCTCAGGCCCGGTCAGCAGCCTTTCTTCCCCCAAGAGGCGATTGACGAGGGTTGATTTGCCCATGTTGGGCCTGCCAATAACCGCAATCCGCATGGGGCGTTCAGCGCGTTTGTCGACCCAGGTTTCAGCACCGTCACCATCATCAACCAGCTCTTCTTCGCCTTCATCGAGGATGAAATCATCCTCATCCTCACCGGTGAGATCGTTCAGCCTGCCCTGACGGGTCGCGATTTCAATCAGGGCATCATGCAGATCACCGAGGCCTTCACCATGGGCCGCCGAAATCGGGATCGGATCACCGAAACCGAGGCCATACGCCTCACCGATACCGGCCTGCCCGGCCCGGCCTTCGCATTTATTGCCGACCAGCAGAACATCACGGTTGGACCGCCTGATCTGATTAGCAAAGAACACATCAATCGGGGTGATGCCTTCGCGGGCATCAAAAACCATCAGCGTCAGATCAGCCATGGCGATGGCCTTTTCGGTCTGCTGGCGCATCCTGTCTTCGAGGCTGCCTGATGTTGCCTCTTCCAGACCGGCGGTATCAACCAGACCGAACTCGAGCGCGGCCAGCTTGCCATTGCCCTCACGCCGGTCACGCGTCACCCCGGGCTGATCATCGACAATCGCATGCTGCCGCCCGGTGAGGCGGTTAAAGAGCGTGGATTTACCAACATTGGGGCGCCCGACAATGGCGATTGTGTACATGGCCTCAGCCCCTGCCTAAAAGGCGTAAAAATCTAGCGCCAGGCGGTCAGGCGGCCACTGCGATCAAGCGCAAAAACCGTGCCGTTGGCAATGCTCAGGTCAGTGGTGATCGACCCGCCAATGGAAAAATCACCCTCGGACGAACCGGTTTCTGCATCAAATACCAGCATCTCACCCCGATGGTTGGCGACCAGCACCTTGCCCGAAACCAGCACCGGTGCTGTATGCCTCAAGGCATTTTCCACCACCGGCTCATTGGCGTTGTAGCGGCCGGGGAGGTCTGTTTTCCAGCGCACCGCACCATCGGACCGGCGCAGGGCAAGCAATTCATTATTCGAGGTGGATACAAACAGCGTATCCCCCGCCAGCCATGGCATGGTCAGCGACCGCAGCGGCTGTTCCCAGATCAGGCGGCCGGTGCGGGCATTATACGCCACCATGATCCCGGACTGGGTCACGGCAATGACGATGCCGCCATCATGAACAGGGTGGGCGGTGATATCGGCAATGGAATCGAGCGCCGTCACCAGCCGTTTCGGCACCAGCGTATCGCCCCAGTTGAAGCTGCCATCGGTAAGGTTGAGCGAAATCAGCTCACCATCACCGCCTGCAACAATCAGGTCATTGTCAACAATCGCCGGATACGCAGCCCCGGTGATCCGTGTCTGCCCCTGACTGCCAATGCGGTTCCATACCTCTTCCCCGTTTGACTGGGTGAACGCATAAACCCGACCATTGATGTCGGTGACGATGATGAAACCGGCCGCCATGGATGGGCCGCCAACCAGGAAATGCGGGGCTTGCATGGACCAGATTTCCTCGCCGGTTGCCGCGTTGAGGGCGACCAGCCTTTCCTTGCCGGCATGGGCAACGAGGAGACCATCAATCAGGCCAAGCCCGCCGCTGATGGAAACCTGTGACTGATCCGTTGACGGGTCGATATCGGCCGTCCACAACTCAGCCCCATCGGTGATTGAGGACGCGGTAATCTCACCCCCCGGGGTGATCGTGAAGACAGCGTTTTCATTGACCACCGGCTGGGCCATGTCGGTGCCTTCATCCGCGCTGATCCCGACCCGGACGGAAAAGGCACGCTGCAACGGCAATTCGGCACTGAAATGACCGCCGCGATGACTGACCGAACCACCGGGGGTCATAAAGGATGTGTTCAACACTGCACCCGGCAGGCCAGCCCCCTCACCCGCGGCCTGGTCATCAACGATCAGGATATTGGCGGTGCTGGTATCAATGACGGCAATCCGTTCACCCGGCAGGATAATCTCAGTCTGGCCGCAGGCAGAAAGCCCGGCCATCAGAACGGCCAGAAGCGACATCATCAACCCATTTCTGGAAATCGCATGTCTGGAAATCAACCCGTGTTTGGAAATTATAGGCATATTCTCACCTTTTTATGGCTGGATCAGCGCGTTATTCACCCAGCGCAACCTCAATCAGGCGAAGGCGTTGTTCAACGGCTTCAGGCAGGTTTCCGATATCGCGGAGTGTCCGGGCATTTTCCCTGGCGGCGGCAAGATCACCCCGCTCAAGCGCAAGCCCGATCATGACTTCATAGGCCATGAACCGCCATGCGCTTTCGCCAGAGATCACAGGCGCAAGCCTGGCTTCGAGCTGGGCTGTATCAGCACCATCGGGCGCATTCAGCACCGACAGGATCAGCGCCGCATCACGGTAGGAGCGGTCAACCGACGTATCCCCGGCAATACCCAGGTAGATTTCTTCGGCAGCGGCTTTATCCCCGGCATCAATCTGGCTGATGGCCTGCTGGAACCGGGCCAGCATCGGGTAGCCCTCACCGCCGTCCTCGGCCAGTGTTGCCAGCCCGGCTTCATCACTGTTTTCGAGCGCGATCAGATAGGCATCAGCCGCGCTGTTGCGGCTGCTTTCCTGCCAGGCAACATAGCCCTGACGGCCCGCCACGAACAACACCACCGCCAGCGCGGCACCGATCAGATAAATGCCATAACGCCGCCACAACCGACGCCAGCGTTCTTCCCGCATATCCTGGTTAATCTCGTTGATGAAATCATTCATGGTCATGCTCACTGCGATTTTGTTTCCGGATCAATTCCGATTCCGGGGCAATTTTTCGGTCCCGTATAATTCTGCAAACGGGCCGGGTTGAACCCGCTGACGGGAGTAATTCCTTGACCTGAAAGGCCTCTGCCATGCAACATACATTTTAAGATGACGAATAACCAGTGGAAATAAATTTACTCAATCATGCGTATTATAACAGGGTCATTCGAAACAGCGTCATCGGGAAAATCATCGCGACGCCCCCGGATCAGCTATTTTTCACGGCCCGAATTGCAGCGCATCCTGAATGTCTATGCCCGCCGTGTTTCCGATGGCGAGTGGCGCGACTATTCCATTGATCACCTTGAGGACGGGGCGTTTTTTTCGATTTACCGTTCCAGCCATGAAACACCAATCTACACAATTGAAAAAAAACGCCTTAAAGGCAACGACCGCTGGATTTATACCTTGAGTGATCGCCGCAAGAAGATTAAATCAGGAACACGCCTGCAGGACATTCTTGACAAGCTCAACGCCCTGCCCAAACTGGTGAATAACTAACGGAGCACGCCATGGCCATGAAAGCCGATGAAGCCCTCAAAGTTCAGACCTTCCTGCGCGGCAAACTCGGCTGCAAGGGGATTGCGCTGAAACCGCGCCAGGACGATATCACCGAAGAATCGGCCGAAGTCACGCTGGATGGCGAGTTCATCGGGGTGGTGTTCAAGGACCGTGATGACGGCGAAGTCTGCTATCACCTGCAATGGACCATTATCGAAGAAGACCTCGAAGATTTCGACTAGCAGGATTTTG
>NTKX01000010.1 GCA_002457135.1 SAR116 cluster bacterium MED-G04 | reverse complement strand
CATTGCGCTGTTCCCCCGGATTGATCCTGCCAACAAAACCGATGATGGCAGCCATGCCCATGATCCGGGCAACCTGATCTGCCGCTGCATCAGCGCGGTCAGGGACAATGTTCCCGGGCTGGGTATTATCACCGATGTTGCGCTCGATCCCTTTACCAGTCACGGGCATGACGGGGTTATCATTGATGGCAGCGTTGCCAATGATGAAACCATCGACGTGCTGGTTCGCCAGGCGATTACCCAGGCCCGCGCCGGGGCCAGCGTGATTGCCCCATCCGACATGATGGACGGGCGTATCGGGGCCATTCGCGCCGGGCTGGATGCCGAAGGCTTCACCGACGTGATGATCATGGCCTATGCCGCCAAATTTTCATCATCATTCTATGGGCCGTTCCGCGATGCAGTGGGGGCCGGGAAAACCGCCAACACCATCGGCAAGGACACCTATCAGATTGACCCGTCCAACAGTGATGAAGCGATGCGGGAAATCGCCCTCGATATCAGCGAAGGCACGGATTTCATCATCGTCAAACCCGGCATGCCCTATCTGGATATCATCCAGCGGGCCAGCAGCAGTTACGCGATACCGATCATCGCCTATCAGGTAAGCGGCGAATACGCCATGATTGAGGCCGCCGCCGCCGCCGGTTTCATTGACCGCAGCAGGATCATCATGGAATCGCTGACCGCGTTCCGGCGTGCCGGGGCCAATGCCATCATTACCTACCACGCGGCTGAGGTTGCCAGCCATCTGACCTGAACAATAACAAAAGGGGGGACACGATGACCATTTCCGCAGAGGCGATCCGCGCTGCCCATGCAGCCATGCAGGGGCAGGTGATCAGGACACCGACCATCTCGGCACCCGGTATCGAAAAGACAACGGGTATCCGCGCCAGCCTGAAACTGGAAAACCTGCAACACACATCATCATTCAAGGCACGCGGTGCATTCAACCGGATGCAGGCGTTGAGCGATGATGAAAAATCACGCGGCGTGATCACCATGTCCGCCGGTAACCATGCCCAGGCCGTGGCCTATCATGCTCAGAGGATGGGTATACCCGCGGTTATCGTGATGCCTGCCCAGACCCCATTTGCCAAGGTCAACCGGACCCGTGCCTGGGGGGCTGAGGTTGTTCTTGAGGGCCGCAACCTCAATGAATGCGAAGCCACGGTTGAGGCTATTATCGCCGAACGCGGGCTGACGCTGGTGCATCCCTATAATGATATTCACGTTGCCAATGGTCAGGGGTCGGTCGGGCTGGAGATGCTGGAGGACTGCCCCGATCTGGATACCATTATCGTGCCGGTTGGCGGTGGCGGGCTGATGGCGGGGGTTGCCACTATCGCAAGGGATATCAACCCGGACATCAGGCTCATCGGGGTTGAGGCCAGCCTGTGGCCCAGCATGACAGAGATGATCGCTGATGCGCCGTCATCATCGGGCGGGGAAACCCTGGCCGAAGGCATTGCCGTCAAGCATCCCGGCGTGCTGACCAGACCTGTGGTGGAAAGCCTGGTTGATGAAATCCTGCTGGTTGATGAAGACATGATCGAACGCGCTGTCTGCCTCTTGGTCGAACAGCAGCGCATCATCGCCGAGGGCGCGGGCGCGGCCGGGATAGCGGCCCTGCTCCAGCATGAAGAGAAATTCAGGGGCCAGCATTGCGGGGTGGTGATCTGCGGCGGCAATATCGACCCGAGGCTGCTGGCCGGGATCATGACCCGGACCATGGCCCGTGATGGACGGCTGGTCCGTATCCGCATCGACATCAGTGATGAGCCGGGCATGCTGGCGGGGATCGCCGATGCCATCGGCAGTTGCAAGGGCAATATCGTTGAAATTTTCCATCAGCGGCTGTTCCATGACGTGCCGGCGAAACTGGCCAAAATCGATGCCGTGGTTGAAACCCGCGGTGGTGATCATGTCGATGAAATTCTGGGGGCCCTGCGTGACAAGGGGTTCAGTGTGTCGGTGCTGGCGGGAACAGAATCGAACAGTTAGCGGCCCGGGGTGTTGCCAAGCCAGCGAGGCTGTGCTTTTTTGGCAGTATGAACCAGTTTGGTAATATCAAGTTTGCAGAACCCGTTGAGTTTCACGTCACGCGTTCATCGCCCTGCTCCTACCGTGACGGGCTGGTCGAACAACGCCTTGCCGCCGATATATCACGGCATTCCCATCTCCATGACGATCTGGCCAAGGCCGGTTTCAGGCGCGTTGAAAACTGGGTCTACCGGCCGATCTGCCAGCACTGCAATGCCTGCCAGCCGATCCGCATTCCTTCGGGTGACGGTCAGGATGGCAACCTGATTCACAGCCGCAGCCAGCAGCGCGTCCTGAAGGCCAACGCTGACCTGACCCGCCGCATCCTGCCGAATTTCAGCCGCAGCGATCATTATGACCTGTTCAGCAAATACCTGAATGCGCGTCACGGTGATGGCCAGATGGCGGATATGGATCAGGACAGCTACACCAACATGATCACCCTCAGCCCCATCGAAACCGTGCTGGTGGAATACCGCGCCGGTGAAGACCTGGTGTCGGTGATGATGGTGGATGTGCAGGCCGACGGGTTGAGCGCGGTGTACTCGTTCTTTGACCCGGAGATACAGGATCGCTCACCCGGCACCTACATGGTGCTTGATCTGGCCGCCATCGCCCATGGCATGGCATTGCCGTATGTCTATCTGGGCTATTACGTTGAGGACAGCGCCAAGATGAAATACAAGGCACGGTTCCGGCCCGCTGAAATCCTCCAGTCAGGCGAATGGGTCACGCTTGACGATAAAGCCAGGTAACCATTTGTAATATGATCAGGTGAACCGTGCCGGGCGGGGGAACCCTGTCGGGGCAACCCTGCCTGCGCTGCCGCGTTTGCCCTGCCATGGTGTTGTATCGGGTTCTGTCCGGTTGCGGCCCCCCGATTGCACCCAGCTCAACCCGTCAGCGCGATTAAAGCAGCGTGCATCCCCCAGCGTGCCATCACGATAGCGTTGCAGCATGACGCCGCGCCCCCGCCCCATGACCGGCAGATCATCCCTGGGGAAGACCAGCAGTTTTCGGTTTGAGCCTACCACCGCCACCATATCACCAATGGCGGGCCGGGCGACCGCGGCTTTCACGCCCTTGGGCAGGGTCAGCACCTGCTTGCCGTTGCGGGTCTGCGCCATGACCTGATCGGTTGCCGTGATGAAACCATGACCGGTATCGGCCACGATCAGGATTTCCCCGCCCCGTGCCGGGAACAGGTTGATGATCGTGGTATCAGCCCCCAGTTCCACCATCAGGGAAACAGGTTCACCAAAGCCGCGCCCGCCGGGGAGTTTATCAGCGGAAAGCGTATAGAACCGCCCGTTATCCGCCGCCACCAGTATCCTGTCGGTGGTTTCAGCATGGACCATAAAGGCAGGGCCATCACCTTCCTTGAACTTGACCTCGGCATCACTGGCCAGATGCCCCTTGGCGGCCCTGATCCAGCCCTTTTCGGAACAGATCACCGTGATGGGTTCCTTTTCCACCAGCATATCCATGGGGTCGCCTTCCACCTCGGGAACGCTGTCCAGCCGGGTGCGGCGCTGATCAATCCTGGCGAAATCAGTCTTCAGTGATTTGACATCCCGGGCTACCGAGCGGCGTTGCTGATCTTCATCGGCCAGCAGGCTGGTCAGCCCGGTTTTTTCTTCCTCGAGCTTTTCCCGCTCACCCCGGATTTCCATTTCCTCCAGCTTGCGCAGGGACCGCAGGCGCATATCGAGGATGGCATTGGCCTGATTTTCATTCAGCCCGAAGCGTTCCATCAACCGCGTTTTGGGGTTGTCTTCCTCCCTGATGATGGCGATCACTTCATCGAGGTTCAGGTAGACAACAAGGTAGCCTTCCAGCACTTCGAGCCGGGATGCAATCTTGCCGAGCCGGTAACGTGATCGCCGCTGCAACACCACCAGGCGATGATCAATCCATTCGAGCAGCGCCGATTTCAGCGACAGCACACCGGGCTTGCCGCTCGCATCAAGGACATTGAGGTTGAGCGATACCCGCGATTCCAGATCAGTCAGCTTGAACAGGCTTTCCATCATCAACACCGGGTCGATGCGGCGTGATTTCGGCTCCAGCACCAGGCGCAGGTCCTCGGCGCTCTCATCACGGATATCCGCCAGCACGGGCAGTTTCTTGTCGTTCAGCATTTCCGCCATCTTTTCAACAAGACGCGATTTCTGCACCTGATAGGGGATAGCGGTGACGATTATTTTCCAGGCGCCGCCCTTTTCCTTTTCAACGGTCCAGTCTGCCCTGACACGGAATGACCCCCGGCCAGTCTGATAGGCCTCGGCGATGGTGGCCGGGTCCTCAACCAGCACCCCGCCGGTGGGGAAATCCGGTCCCTTGACAAAACCCGAAATCGTATCATGGCCAGCGTTCGGATACCGGATCAGGTGCAGGATGGCATCCGCCAGTTCCAGCACGTTATGCGGCGGGATTGACGTTGCCATGCCAACCGCAATCCCCTGCGCCCCATTGGCCAGGAGGTTGGGGAAGGCGGCGGGCAGAATCACCGGCTCTTCGCTCTCACCATCATAGGTGGCGCGGAAATCAACCGCGTCTTCATCAATACCATCGAGCAGCAGGCGGGCCACATTGGACATCCGCGCCTCGGTGTAGCGCATGGCGGCGGCATTATCGCCATCGATATTGCCGAAATTCCCCTGCCCGTCCACCAGCGGATAACGCATGGCAAATTCCTGGGCCAGCCGGACCATGGCATCATAGATCGCGGCATCACCATGGGGGTGGAATTTACCCATCACGTCACCAACCACCCGGGCCGATTTCTTGTACCCCTGCCCGGGGTCCAGTTTCAGCTGGCGCATGGCGAAAAGCAGGCGGCGATGCACGGGTTTCAGCCCGTCACGCACATCAGGGAGCGACCGTGAGGTGATGGTGGAAAGCGCATAGGCAAGGTAACGCTGGCTCAACGCATCGGCAAATTCAGCCTGAATAAAGGTGGAGGTCGATTGCTGATCAGCCATGATGGTTGCGCTACTCCTGCTCAGGGTTGGGGAAGAATTTTCGCCGCATCAGCACGGCCAGCCTTTCCCGTGACGGGGGCAGTGGCTGGTGATGCAGGCCAAAGACTCGCCGTTCCAGAAAATGCCTGGTTAACTCCATACCATCCAGCAAATCCTGTTCAACAGTTTTCTCATTATCAGGGTTATTTTCATCACCGGGTTCAATCCCCCCCAGAAAACACGGCAGGCGAAGCAGCCGTTCAACATGGATACCGGCCCCGGCCCGGGTCACGGCAACCCCTGTTCTGGGGCTGACATAGGCCAGGTTTTCACGCTCACCGGTGACGGCGCATCGGCCGAGGTCAAGCGCGTACCCGGCGATCCCCAGCATCGCCACTTCCCAGCGGATATAGGCCGCCAGCCAGGCCTCCTCAAGATCACCATCGGTCATCATGCTTATCAGCGCATCGGTGGCATCAAACACAGGCTCGCACGGCTCACGTTCAGGGACGCATCCTTCGATAATCGCGCAAGTCGAGGCCAGCCCCGCCAGCCTGAGCGGATTATCCAGCACCGCCGATGCATGCGGCGTTGCCATTTCGGTTACCATGGTGCCGAGATGGGTTTCCAGCCTGGCCCGCCAGGTCACCACCACGGCATTGCCGATCTGCAAGACCCCGCGCATGGACCGTGATTGCCCGCCCCGCACCAGCCCGGCCTGCCGGCCATGCTGTTTGGTCAGGACGTTCACCAGCGCGGCCTGCTCACCATGGGGGCGGATCGAAAGGATGATGGCGGTATCAGACCATTCGGGCATGATCAGGCGTTGAAATCCAGATCCCAGTCACGATAGCGCGATGGATCATTCATCCAGTCCTTGCTGTATTTGACATGAGTCAGGAGGTGGATACGGCGATCCAGCGCCTCCTCCAGTTCCAGCCTCGCCTGCTGGCCGATGCGGCCAAGCGTCTTGCCGCCCTTGCCGAGGATGATGCCGCGATGCCCCTCACGGGCAACGTAGATGGAACAGCGGACCTCGGCACTGCCATCATCCTTTTCCAGCCATTGTTCGGTTTCCACCGTGAGCTGATAGGGCAATTCCTGATGCAGGTTGAGGAATAGTTTTTCCCTCAAAACCTCTGCCGCCAACAGGCGTTGCGGCATATCGGACAGGTCCTCGGGGTCGAAATAATACGGGCCTTCGGGCATCTGGCTGGCCAGCCATTTGAGGAAGTCATCCGTGCCGCTGGCCTTTTCCGCCGAGAGCATGAAAACCTGGCTGAATTCAGCCCTTGAGCTGAGCGCACTGGCGCGTTCCAGCAGTTTTTCACGATCCATCAGATCAATCTTGTTCAGCACCAGCGCGGCCCTGACATTGTTGGTGTTGAGCTGATCGAGAATCCTCAACGTGTCATCATCAATCTGTGACCGCGCCGCGTCATGCACCAGCACCACCAGATCACCATCCGATGCCCCCTGCCAGGCGGCGCTGACCATGGCGCGATCCAGCCGCCGTTTCGGGGTGAAGATACCCGGGGTGTCGATAAAGATCACCTGGGCATCATCATGCATGGCAATGCCGCGAACCCGTGACCGGGTCGTCTGCACTTTTGGCGTGACAATCGAAACCTTGGTTCCCACCAGGGTATTCATGAGGGTTGATTTGCCCGCATTGGGCGGCCCGATCAGCGATACAAATCCAGCACGGGTCATCGTATTTCCTCCAGCATCAGGGATGCGGCTTGCTGTTCGGCCTGACGTTTTGATGCGCCTTTCGCCTCAAGCCGCCATTCACCGAGCGACACGGCGATCACAAACTGGGGTGCGTGATCAGGTCCACTCCGGTCCACCACTTCATAAACGGGCAGACCCATTTTCCGTTCCAGCGCGTATTCCTGCAAGGCGGATTTGCTGTCCTTGCGGGTGCTGCCAGTTTCCATCAGATTGCCCCATATGCTGAGGATCACCGGCCGCACCTCTTCCATGCCGCCATCACGCCAGATGGCACCGATCATCGCCTCCAGCGCATCGGCCAGCACCTTGTCGGTTTCGGCCAGATTGGTGTTGGGCTGAACCCGCAAGGCCGGGCCAATCCCCAGATCACGGGCAACCCGGGCAAGGGCAGCGTTTTCAACGCATTCTGCGTATCGGCGGGTCAGCAGGCCTTCACGTTCATCATCAACCAGGCTGAAGAGACTGTCGGCAATAACAAGGCCAAGGACGCGATCACCGAGAAATTCAAGCCGCTGGTAATGGCTCCGCCCGGGATCAATGACGGCCATGCTGGGATGGGTCAGGGCTTCATCAATCAGGCTTTCATCCCGAAACCGGTAGCCAAGCTGATCCAGCAGGGCTGCGCGGGCTTCGGTAATGCTTCCCTCATCAGTCAATGGACATGCCTATGCGGTCAAAGCGAATGGTGAAGGGCCATTTCCAGACCTGCCAGAAAGCCGCCTTGCCATTGGTGGAGAAAAACAGAAACTCGGCACGGCCAATGAGGTTTTGCCGGGGAACAAACCCGATCTCGGCGCGACTGTCGCGGGAGTTATCGCGGTTATCACCCATGAAGAAAAAATGATCATCCGGAACCGTTCGCGCCAGGGTGTTATCCATCCGGTCTTCATCACTGAATTCCTGGATGGTGTGAACATGGCCATCGGGGAAGGTTTCATTATAGACCGTGGCGGTGCGGACAAAAAGCCCGCCACCCACCTGCCCGGTGGCAATCTGGTTACGCTTGACCGGTGTGTCATTGATGTGGAGGATGCCGCCGATGACCTGAACCTTATCGCCGGGCAGACCGATCAGGCGCTTGATATAATCAACGCTTTCATCACCGGGTTTGCGGAAAACGATAACATCGCCGCGCTCAGGTTCACTGCTGGCAATGCGGCCCGAAAAAGGGATCAGCGCGAACGGAAACGAATAGCGCGAGTAGCCGTAAGAATATTTCGATACAAAGAGATAATCACCGATTTTCAGTGTCGGGATCATTGATCCTGACGGAATGCTGAACGGTTCAAACAGAAACGAGCGGAACACAATAGCAATCCCGATGGCGATCCCGAAGGTGCGGATAAAACCGAAGATGCCTTCATCCTTGTTGTCGCTATCGCTTGACCGGAGCCAGCTGAAGCCCGGAATGATTTTGCTGAACATCCCTGTTTTCTCGGGAGTATTTGGTGTTTTGCTCAATTTCTCTTTGCGCTTACTCATGGCTCACCTGTAATGCAATCATGACCTTATGACGCGGAAAGCACCACAAAAGCAAGCGCAAAGCCGCCATCATCGGAAAGCGACAGGCTGGTTTTACCCTTGCCGTTGGTCATGGTTTCAAAAACACCGGCGGCCCTGCCATGGAACAACAGCCCCGGTGATCCATCAGGGTTGCTGATGACTTCAAAATCGCGCCAGCCAACGCCCTGATCCCGCCCCGGGGACAGGGCTTTCCACGCCGCTTCCTTGGCGGCGAAACGCATGGCATAGAAACGGGCGTTTGGCCCAGTGTCGGGTCCGGTGTCGGGTCCAGTGTCGGGTCCGGTGTCAGGTGATTTGCGCTTTTGGGCCTGGCTGATCTCACCATCGGTGAAAATACGCCTCAGAAACCGGTCACCAAAACGGGTGATGGCCGCGTTGATCCGGTCAATGACCACAATATCGGTGCCAATACCGATGATCATGCTGAAATCTGCCCCCCGGACCGGGCCTGATCCATCAGGAGGCGCATCTTGCGGCAGGCCGGGCCAAGCCCCAGCATGATCGCTTCACCAATCAGAAAATGCCCGATATTGAGCTCCACCACCTGGGGGATTGCCGCCACCGGAGCCACGGTATCAAACCCAAGACCGTGACCGGCATGGCATTCAAGCCCCAGATCAGCAGCGATCCCGGCACCGCGGGCAAGCCGGGCAAGCTCTGATGCCCTTTCACTCCCCTCGGCATGGCAATAACGCCCTGTGTGCAACTCAATGATATCAGCCCCGATGGCGGCCGATGCCTCCAGCTGGGCCTGATCAGCCTCAACAAAAAGCGACACGCGAATGCCCTTGGCGCGGAGCGCGGTGGCAATCATCTCAATCCGGGGGCGGTGGGTGATAACGTCCAGCCCGCCCTCTGTGGTGACTTCCTCGCGCCTCTCGGGAACAATACAGGCCGCGTTGGGCGCATGTTCTAGCGCAATTTTCAGCATTTCCTCAGTGGCGGCCATCTCAAAATTGAGCGGCCGGGTGATGGTTGCCTTGAGCCGGGCAATATCATCATCACGAATATGACGGCGGTCTTCACGCAAATGCGCGGTGATGCCGTCGGCACCAGCCTCAATAGCCATCATGGCCGCGTCCACCGGGTCAGGATGGACCCCGCCACGGGCGTTGCGCACCGTGGCAACATGATCAATATTCACCCCGAGCCGGAGCGTTTCTGCCGAAACCGTCATGGTGTTTTCCTCTTTAACCTGATTTTCTTCATCCGGTTCTGCTTGATCACCTGAAACAGCACCCGGACATGCCCGGCGGAGGCATAGCAAAGCCCCAGCAACATAACGGCAAACGGAACCCCCAGCACCAGACTGCCAATGGTCATGGCGTAAAAGACCTGCCCCGGGTAAGCCATGAGGAGGCTGAAATTAAGCTGGGTCAGGTCATCAATGATCTGTTCCAGCCCCAGTATCCAAGACCCCATGGCATAGGTCGCCGCCCAGATGAACGGAAACGTCCATGGGTTGCCGACAAAGGTGCCAATGAGCGCCATCACCATGTTGCCGCCAATGAGCCAGGCCAGACCGGCGGCGATAATGATGTGAACCCCGAGAAACGGCGTGAAGGATGCAAACGCACCGCAAGCCAGGCCAGCCGCCAGCGAGTAATCCGATGACCGCAGCCTCAGCACCCTGAGGGCAAGGTAAATCCAGCCCCGGATGAAGCCTTTCTTGGGCCAGATGAACGCAATCAGCATCAGAACCCATGAATGTGTGCGTGACCGGAACAGCATCAGGTTTTCGCCCTTTCCACGCTCTCCACAGCCTCATTGGCCCGCAATGTGGCGATGATCGCGGTCATGTGGCGGACGTGATTAACCTCAACCTCAATGAAGAATTTGAAGAAATCCTCCTCACGGGAGACCAGCTGGAGGTTCGTGATATTACCCTGGTTCTGGCTGATCTGGGTGGTCACCGAGGCCAGGCTGCCCGGACGGTTGGTCAACACCGCCTCCAGCCGGGCGGTGACGATATTGGGCTGGTCCCTGCCCCATTCGATATCGACCCACAATTCGGGCATGGTGTTGAATTTTTCCAGGTTCTGGCAATCCACGCGATGCACGGTCAGCCCCTTGCCCGTGGTGATGATCCCGATGATCCGTTCCCCCGGCAGGGGATGACAGCATTTGCCGATATGCACCGCCATCCCGGGGATCAGCCCCTTGATGTTGAGCGATGGTTTGCGCCGACTGGATGGTGCCGGTTTTTTCTTTGGCTGGGGTTTGGCGTTCGGGAACACCTGATTGAAGACATCATCGGGATCAATCAGGTTTTCGCCGACACGGGCAAACAGCTCTTCATCCGAGGAGGCGTTGAAATGCGCCAGTGCCGGCAACAGTTTGGAGGTATCGAGCTGGCGTTTTTCCTCACGAAAGGTCTTTTTCAGGAGCGCCTTGCCGAGGCGGCTGAATTCCTGCTGTTTCTGCTGGCGAATGAACCGCCGGATCATGGATTTGGCCCGCCCTGTCTTGACGAAGTTTTCCCATTCAGGGTTGGGCTGGGTTGATTTTGAGGTCATGATTTCAACCTGATCCCCGTTGCGAAGCGGGGTCGCCAGTTGCCTGGTCTTGCCGTTGATCTTGGCGGCAACACAGTTATTGCCAACATCGGTGTGAACGGCATAGGCAAAATCCACCGTGGTGGAATCCTTGGGCAGGGCAATCAGCGCGCCTTTCGGGGTGAAACAGAAAACCTGATCGGCGTACATTTCCATCTGGGTGTGTTCGAGGAACTCATCAGGGGAATGGGCGTTTTCCAGGATATTGACCAGATCATTGAGCCATTTCATCTGGCTTTTTTCCTCAGGCTGGGCGGGTGCGCCCTTTTCCTTGTAGCGCCAGTGGGCGGCAACACCGCGTTCAGCGATTTCATGCATTTCGGGCGTGCGGATCTGGATTTCGATTTTTTTCTTGAGCGGGCCGATCACCCCGGTATGCAGCGATTGATAGCGGTTGCGTTTCGGCGTGGAGATATAATCCTTGAACCGTCCCATGACGACCTTGAAATTGCGGTGCAGGATACCGAGCGCACGATAGCATTCCGCCTCATCCTCAACGACGATACGAAACGCCATGATATCGGCGAGGTCTTCCATTTCAACCTTCTGGCGCTGCATCTTGCGCCAGATCGAATAGGGGGTTTTCTGGCGGCCTGAAATCTCGGCCTCCAGCCCCTGTTCCTCAAGCACTTTCAGCAGCTCCCCCCTGATCCGGCGAACCGTGTTTTCGGACGCGCTGGTCAGGTTATCAATGCGGGAGATGATGGAGGAACGAGCGCCAGGGTTGATGACCGCAAAGGCCCTGTCCTCAAGCTCATGCTGGAAATGGGAAATGCCGATCCGCTCAGCCAGCGGCGCAAAGATGGACAGGGTTTCCTGCGCGATGCGTTCCCGTTTTTCCTGACTGTCGATATAATCAATGGTGCGCATGTTATGGGTGCGGTCAGCGAGCTTGACGATCAGCACGCGGATATCCTCACTCATGGCCAGAACCAGTTTGCGAAAGTTTTCAGCCTGCTTGTTGTCAGATTGCATCTCAATCCGGGTCAGCTTGGTCACGCCATCAACAAGCCGGGCAACTTCATCGGAAAATTCATCGGTGATGGTGTCGAGCGTAACGCCCGTATCCTCAACCACATCATGCAGGAGGGCGGTGATGATGCTGGCCTGATCAAGCCGCATATCCGCCAGAATATCGGCAACCTGGAGCGGGTGGGTAATGTAGGGGTCGCCCGATGCCCTCAACTGGCCGTGATGCGCCTTGCGGGCAAATTCATACGCAGAACTAACCACCCCGCAATTCACATCAGGGTTGTAGCCTTTGATCTTAGAGACAAGAGTGGTTGCGCTGTCCATTGACATAACTATACCAGAATCGCGAAAAATTAACGATACCGGAAATGGTGTATTACCGCATTAAAGCGCGGCGGGACAGGCCGGATCAGGCGTCGCTGGCCTCAGCTTCATCAGCGAAGGAACCTTCATCGGTTTGCCCGCCTTCATCAGCAAAGGAACCGGCATCAGTACCGCCGAAATCACCGGCTTCACCGATCTGCATCCCTGCCGCGTTGGCATCGCTTTCGAGCATGGAATTGAAATCGCCCATGTCATTCTGGGAAATGCTTTCCGCCTCATCAATGGCGGCCTGCTCTTCCTCACGGCGCTTCATCCGTTGCAGGCTGTTGATCAGCTCATCATTGACTTCATCAATAGAGATGCTTTCATCAGCGATTTCACGCAGGGCAACAACCGGGTTTTTATCGTTATCACGATCAACGGTCAGCGGGTCACCCGATGAAATGCCGCGGGCACGCTGGGCCGCAACCAGCACCAGATCAAAACGGTTTGGAATTTTTTCAATGCAGTCTTCAACAGTGACGCGTGCCATGGGAAATTCCTCTCATTCAGGGGTGTGGTGATGCCTTATGCTTAACAAGGCGGGAATAGTAGTCAAAAAGGCCGCTAATTGCAAGGCTTCTATTGGTCCTTTTCAATCTCTTCATCAGGGTCCAGAACGGCGATCAGGGCGGCGATGGACTGCCCGGATACAGGGTGAACCCAGCCCGGGGAAAGATCGGCCAGTGGCCTCAACACAAAGGCGCGAACATGCATGCGCGGATGCGGCAGGACCACAGGATCATTCATCACCATGCCGCGAAAATCGAGGATATCGATATCGAGGACGCGGGCTTCATTGCGCTCCATCCTGACACGGCCGAACCGGGCCTCACGTTCGTGCAAAACCGTGATCAGCTGATCCGGCGTGAGGTCGGTTTCGATTTCGACCACCGCGTTCTGGAACCAGGGCTGGTCCGATCGGGGGACAGGGGCCGTGCGGTACCATGGTGAGACTGATTTCACCGTGATGCCATCCTCACCCAGGCTGTCAATCGCGGCCATGCACCCTTCCCTAGGGCCTGAAAACCCGTCCGGTGTCAGGTTGGCACCGATGCCGAGGAATATTCTCGCCTGATCATCCATGCTGATTATCCCTGCTGGTCATTCCTGCCAACTATCCATGCTGATTACTCTTATTGACAACATCAATTTCCTTTTCAATAATCTAGTCCAACCAAGATGCTGACGATAATAATTAATTAAAACATTCTTTTTGTTCGTTATTTTATTACCCTACTTCCAGTCAGCCTCGCACTCCAAAAGAGATTGCCATGTTTTCCATACCGCAAAATGACCGATACGCCGTTTTTATCGATGGCGCAAATTTTCACGCCACGACCCGCGCCCTCAGTTTTGAGGTTGATTACGAAAAGCTGATGAAAATGTTCAAGTCCGAGGGTCGGTTGGTCCGCGCCTATTACTACACGGCCCTGCCGGACGGAACCGATTATGCCCCGATCCGGCGGCTTTCCGACTGGCTGGATTACAACGGCTACACCATGGTCACCAAGCAAACGCGTGAGTTCACCGATCATGAAACCGGGCGCCGCCGCATCAAGGGCAACATGGATATGGAACTGGCGCTCGACATGCTGAAACTGGCCCCGCATATCGAACACGCTGTGCTGTTTTCCGGTGATGGTGATTTCAACCGGCTGCTGCATGAAGTCCAGGACATGGGCATTCGTGTGACGGTTGTTTCCACGCTCAAATCAAGGCCGCCGCTGATGGCCGATGTGCTGCGCCGCCAGACGGATGATTTCATTGAACTGGACAGTTTGAGGGAGCTGATCAGCCGCCCGCCACGGGACCCGGCGCAGGATGAGGAATTCTATTCCGGCGATGATGAAATCGAAGTCCTCGAAGATCGCCGCAAAATGTAATGCAGCCTCCTTTTCGTGATGACGGCTGTCGGCTCTGCCCACGGCTGGCTGAATTTCTTGATCACCACCGCCAGCTTTCCCCTGACTGGCACAACGCCCCGGTCAATGGCTATGGCCCGGTGGATGCGCCGATCATGCTGGTCGGGCTGGCCCCGGGGCTGAGGGGTGCCAACCGGACCGGCCGCCCCTTCACCGGGGATTTCGCCGGTGATCTGCTGTTTTCCACCCTCAATCATTTCGGGTTGAGCCAGGGGCAATACGCGGCAAGGCCCGATGATGGCGTGACCCTGACCGGCATCAGGATCGTCAATTCGGTGCGTTGCGTGCCGCCCCAGAACAAGCCAACCCCGGCTGAAATCAACACCTGCCGACAGTTCCTGATTGAGGATATGGCGATCATGACGGGGCTGAAAGTGATCATCACGCTTGGCCGGATTGCCCATGGATCAGCACTGAAGGCCCTTAACCTGAAGGAAAAGGATCACCCCTTTGGCCATGCTGCGCAATACCGGCTGGACAGCGGGGTTGAGCTGATCGCATCCTATCATTGTTCGCGTTACAACACCCAGACGGGCCGCCTGACCGAGGCTGCCTTTCATCAGGTGTTTGAACAGGCCGTTGCCGTTGCCGGGCTTAACTGTCCTTGAGCAATCGGGCTTTCTGGCGGTCCCAGTCGCGTTTCTTGATGGCCTCGCGCTTGTCCTGTTTCTTGCGGCCCTTGGCAAGGCCGAGCGCGATTTTGGCAATACCGCGATCATTGAAATAGAGCGCCAGCGGAACCACCGTCACCCCGTCTCGATTGATCATGCCGATGAGCCGGTTGCACTGTTTTTTATGCAGCAGCAACGGCCGTTTGCGTTTCGGGTCGTGGTTATCGCGTGAGGCATCGTATTCAGGGATATTGGCGTTGATCAGCATCAGCTGGCCAGCCTCATCAGAGGCATAGGCCTCATTGATGCTGGCGCGGCCCCGGCGCAGGGATTTAACCTCGCTCCCGGTCAGGACAAGACCCGCCTCGATCGTCTCGGTGATCTCATAATCGTGTCTTGCCTTGCGGTTTTCGGCGACCCGGCCTGTGGAGATTGTCCCTGCCATGGCAGAAGTGCGCCCCCTCGGCTAGTTGAGCAGGCCAGCGTGACGCAGCGCGGACCTGACCTGATCCTTGGATGTATCGGCAATTTCACAAAGCGGCAACCTGAGGCTGTCAGAAGAAAGGCCAAGCAATCCGGCAGCGTATTTCACCGGCCCCGGGCTGGCCTCACAGAACATGGCCTCATGCACCGGCATCAGCTGGGCGTTGATTTCCATGGCCCGGGCGATATTGCCCTGATCCCAGGCGGCATGCATTTCAGCCAGCAACCGGGGGGCAATATTGGCGGTGACCGAAATACAGCCATGCCCGCCAGCCGCACGATACGCCAGTGCCGTGCCATCCTCACCCGAAAGCTGGGAGAACCCCGGCCCGATCCGGTTGAGCAGATGGGTAGGCCGCGCCAGATCAGCGGTGGCATCCTTGACGCCGGTAATATTCGGATGGGCAGCGAGTTCAGCCATGGTTTCATTGGTCATGGCGATAATCGACCGACCGGGAATATCATAGATGATGACCGGGATGGAAACAGCATCGGCAATCGCCGTGTAATGCCGTTTCAGGCCATCCTGGGTCGGCTTGTTGTAATAGGGCGTTACCACCAGCAGTGCATCAGCCCCGGCCGATGCCGCATGGCGGGCGAAATCCACCGCCTCAAGCGTGGAGTTGGAACCGGCACCGGCGATCACCGGCACCCTGCCGGCGTTTTCCTCAATGCAGATTTCGACAACGCGTTTGTGTTCTTCATGGCTGAGGGTCGGGGATTCCCCGGTCGTACCAACCGGGATCAGCCCATTGGTGCCTTCGGTTATCTGCCAGTTCACCAATTTGCGGAAAGCATGTTCATCAACACCGTCACCATCAAAAGGGGTGATCAGGGCCACGCATGATCCGCCAAACAGCGCCTCACCATTCATCATTGTAATTCTCCGATACGCAAAACAGATTTGGAGAATAGGACGGGGCGTGGCTTTCTTCAAGATATTCCTTGCTGGAGCCAACGGGCCTGAACATAATGATTTCACCAGATAAACTGGCCTCTACAGCCACGCGATCACGATAAGGCACAGCGCCCATGACCATGACCCCGCCTGATTACGACGATATCACCGCAGCCGTGGCCCGAATTGAGGGGCATGCCGTGGTCACGCCGCTGCTGTCCTCACCAAGGGTGAATGAGGAGCTTGGCGGCGAAATCCACATCAAGCCCGAATGCCTCCAGCGCACCGGTTCGTTCAAGTTTCGCGGCGCCTGCAATGCCATCGCCATGCTGGATGATGCCACCGAATGCGTTGTGGCCTGGTCATCGGGCAACCATGCCCAGGCCGTGGCCGCTGCCGCCAGTGCAAGGGGGTTCCGGTCGATCATTGTCATGCCTGAGGATTCCCCCGTGGCCAAGATCAACGGCACCCGCGCCCTCGGCGGTGAGGTGATCACCTATGACCGCTATCACCAGAGCAGGGAGGAAATCGGCATCGCGCTGGCAAAGGAAAACAACGCCGTCATCATCCCGCCCTATGATTACCCGCCTGTGATTGCCGGTCAGGGAACCATCGGGGTTGAGATTGCCGAGGCCTGCATGGAACGCGATCTTACCCCTGATCAGATGATCTGCTGCACGGGTGGTGGCGGGCTGCTTGCCGGGACCAGCATCGCGCTCAGGCATCATTTCAACGCGCTTGAGATCATCGGGGCCGAACCCGAAGGCTTTGATGATTTCGCCCGTTCGATTGAGGCCGGGGAACGCGTCAGCAATGCCAGCGGCGCACGTTCCATCTGTGATGCCATCGTCACCCCCACGCCGGGGAAAATCACCTTTGCGGTCAATCAGGCGCTGGTCAGCCATGGCGTTGCCGTCAGCGATGATGAGGTGCTGGATGCCATGGCCTTTGCCTGGGCGCAGTTCAAGATTGTGGCCGAACCCGGCGGGGCGGTGGCCCTGGCGGCGGCACTCAGCGGCAAGGTTGATATCACGGACAGGAAGACAGTGATTGTCGTCTCAGGCGGCAATGTTGACCACAGCATCTTTGAGCAGGCCCTGAAGAGATTATAATCCGGGTCAGCCTTTGGGTGAGGTCAGGACAATCGCAATATCGGCAAGGTTGGTTCCGGTGGGTGGGCAGCGCAGCAATCCGCCGATCCGGTCAAGATAATGATAGCTGTCATGGCCATCGAGCGCAGCCCGGGCGGCATCGATATCAGGCCGCATGCCGCTAGTCACCAGCCCCCCTGCCGCATCGGTTGGACCGTCACGACCATCGGTACCGGCGGCCAGCAGAACCCAGTCAAATTCGGCATCCTCCATGGCCAGCAGGAACGACAGTGCAAGGGCCTGGGAACGCCCGCCAAGCCCGTGCTGTTGAGGCAGCGTCACCACGGTTTCGCCCCCGGTCACAGCCAGTAGCGGGGCCGGTGCGTTCATCACGGCATGGGCAAGGGTCCGGCCCATTGCCATGGCATCACCATCCAGATCAGGCAGGCTGACGGTATTGTCACCAAGATCGTTTGATGCCGCCTCACGGCAGATCGCGTTGCTGGCCAGAATACTGGTTTCGACACGATCAAAGGCAGGATCACCATCCCTGAGAGGGGCAGGCAAATCCCCTTTCCGCATGGCATCCAGCACCGAGGTGGCCCAGTCATGGCGGGTAATGCCAGCCTCAACAACACAGCCAACAGCATCATCAAAGGACCATGGATCAGGCGCAAAAGGACCACTGGCGATGGAGGCGAGATGGTCCCCCGGAACATCCGACAGCACCCATTGCGTGACCCGGGCCGGGGCCGCCAATCCGGCCAGCCTGCCGCCCTTGACGGCGGAAAAGAGACGGCGGCAGGCGTTCATCCGGTGGATATCCATGCCGCGAGCCAGCAAGGCCTCATTGATGATGCGCTTGTGGTCCAGATCAAGGTCACCGACAGGCCGGGTCATCAGCGCGGAACCGCCGCCGCTCAGCAACACCAGCAGGTGATCATCAGGGCCAAGAGATGAGGTCAGCTCAATCGCCCGCTTCGCGCCATCCATGCTGCCCTGGTCCGGGACGGGATGACCGCCGATGATCAGCTCAAAACCCTCAACATCGGCTGCGTTTTCAGGGTTGGTGATGATCACGCCCTGGGCATCAAGCCCATGATCACGGCAGGCCCTCGCCATCGCCGATGCCGCCTTGCCGATGGCCAGAATATGCGTGGGCCGGTGATCAAGCCGGTCAAGCGCCGGGGCCATGGCTGAACCCGGGGCCGCCGCCGCAAGGGCAGCATCAAAAGCCTCATTGGCCCGCTTGATGAGGGTATCAAGGCTCATCGCCATGCCCGCTCAGGAATGAACCGGGTTGGGAACGTCCTTGCCCGCAAAAAACGCCTTCAGGTTTTCGCAGACTGTCATGCCCATGGCGTTTCGGGTTTCGGTTGTCGCTGATCCCAGATGCGGCAACAGCACCACGTTGGGGGCGTTCATGAGCCGGGGATTGATGACCGGTTCACCCTGAAAAACATCCAGCCCGGCACCGCCGATATGCCCGCCATGGAGCGCATCGGCCAGCGCCTCCTCATCCACCACATCACCACGGGCGGTGTTGATGACAATGCCATGGGACGGCATGGCGGCAAGCGCCTTTTCCCCCAGGATATGGCGGGTTTCCTCACCCCCGGGGCAATGCAGGCTGACCAGATCAGCATGCTGGCAGACAGCCTCGACAGTGGGCAGTTGCTCACCTTCGAAATCGCCGCAGTCATTCACCGTTGACCGGTTGTAGAACACGATCTTCATGCCAAAGCCGAGCGCAGCGCGGCGGGCGGTGGCCTTGCCGATCCGTCCCATGCCGATAATGCCAAGCGTCTTGCCCGTCATCTGCTGGCCGAGAAGATGGGTTGGCCGCCAGCCGCTCCATTCCCCGGCACGGAGTTCGCGTTCACCCTCACCGGCACGGCGCATGGTCATCAGCATCAGGGTCAGCGCAATATCGGCGGTGGCATCGGTCAGCACCCCGGGGGTGTTGGTGATGATCATGCCGTGACGCGACGCGGCCTTGCTGTCGATATGGTTCACCCCGACCCCGAAATTGGCGATGATCCGGCACTTGCCGCCTGCCCCTGACTCAATCGTCGCCTCACCCACAGGGTCGGTGACGGTGGGGGCGATGGCATCATGCGACAGCATAGCCTCGGCAATAGCCTCCGCCGAGAGCTGTTCATCAGCATCGTTCATGGTGACATCAAAGGCTTCATGCATGGCGGCTTCGGATGCGGCCGGCCAACGGCGGGTAATGAAAACACTTGGCTTTGTCATGGTAACTTACTGTCCTCTCAAATTATTGGTCATTATTTATTGGATCATTATTGACTGGAAATTCGGTCATGGGTGGCCAGAAGCGCACGGATCATGCGTTCGTTGGCGGCATCAATCATGCGGCCTTCGAACCGCACCGCCCCCAGCCCCCTGGCGGCAGCATCATCGAGGGCTGCCAGCATGGCACGGGCGCGTTCAACCTCCTCGGCCGAGGGCGAGAACACGGCATTGGCCAGCGGGATCTGTGAGGGATGGATCGCCCATTTGCCATTCATGCCAATGCTGATGGCGCGGCGTGCGGCGGCCTCATAGCCCTCGGGGTCGTTGAAATCACCATAGGCGCTATCCATCGGAATGATGCCGTTGGCCCGGCAGGCCGCAACTATCCGCGACAGGGCAAAATGGAACTGGTCACCGGGGTAATCAGGGTTAAGCCCGCCGATTTCCACCGTCCTGGCGTTGACGCTGGCGGCATAATCCCCGGCCCCGAAATGCATTGCCTCAAGCCGCATGGAACCCATATCACGGTTATAGCGGGCAATGGCCTCAAGGTTGTTGACCCCTGCTGCGGTTTCAATCAGCGCTTCCAGCCCGGGCGGTGCAAACCCGCAGGAACGGGCAATCTGGCTGATCAGCATATCAACGGCATAGAGGTCCTCGGGGCCGCCGACCTTGGGCAGAATGATGGTGTCGATATGCTTGCCCGCCGCCTCAACCACCGCCGTGATATCGCGCCATGTCCAGTCTGTATCCAGCCCGTTGACCCTGAGCGAGATGGTCTTGGCATTGCCACGCCAGTTCATGCTGGTCAGCGCCTCAATGGCGAGGCTGCGGGCCGTGTCTTTTTCATTCGGGGCCACGGCATCTTCCAGATCGAGGAAGACAGCATCAGCCTCGGTGGTCAGGGCCTTGGTCATCATCTTCATGGATGATGCCGGAACAGCCAGCAGGCATCGGCGCAGCCTCCGTGATGGCTCTGGTGTCGGGCGGTGACTCATGATGATTGATTTCCTTCTCTCTCAACACCAACAATAGGACCATTCAATGCCCTGAACAGTCAATATCGCTGATTTTTAATGCTGAATGCTTATCACACTGGATTGAGTTTCAGATCAAACCGGTCGTTCAGGGCCTGATCAACGTCGGGCGGGATATAATCAGGGGCCGGATTGGCCAGCAGCTCGGTGACCTTTGCCTGCGCCTTGATGCGGATATCGCCTGACCCGCCTATCTGCCATTCCTCAATCGAACGGCGATCCGCGATATCGGGGTAGAGGTAATCCGACTGCATCCGGGCGAGTGTATCCGCCTCACCCAGGAAATGACCCTCACCCGTGACCACGCCGCTGATGGATGCCAGCGTCGCGTCAACATCAAAATCCTGGGGATGATCAAGGCTGCGCATAATCGCGCCCGCCATGTCGTTGTCGATGACATAGTTTTCCAGCGCACAGCCCATCAGGCTGGCCTGCATCCCGGCACCCTGGGTGATCAGGTTGGACCCGGCCTGGGCCGCCATCAGCACCGTCAGGGCCTTTTCATACCCGGCCTGGGCATCAGGCAGTTTGCTGTCGGTCGCCCCGGCAATGGTTGATCCGGGAAAGCCGTAAAACCGGGCCATGGTTGCGGAGGCGGCCATCAGCCTGGCCTGCTCGCCACTGCCGCCGCTCATGGCACCGGTGCGCAGATCGGTGATCATCGGCCTGGCCCCGAAAATCACCCCGGCATCGGGATTGGCCAGCCAGGCAATGATCATCCCGCCGAGGGTTTCAGCCACAGTCTGGGCCAGCGCAGCCAGCGGTTCCACCGGGCTGGAGGCACCAACCTGACCGAAGGTGTTGGAATGAACCGGGATACCCGCCCTTGCGGCACCGATCATCACGTCAATCGCCTCAGCTGACAGCCTCAGCGGCGGGGTCACATGATTGATGTTGAGCGACAGGAACGGGCGTTCCCGAAAGGCCTGCTCCGACCCCGCGATCATGGTCACCATCTCAACAATGGGGGGGAGGTTCAGGGGGTCAGTCACCGCGGTTGAAACAGGCTTGCCCGTTCCCTTCAGGCAGGCATAGGCGGTGTTGAGGTCAAGCGACATTATATCGGGCATGTCGCGGGCCACCATGGGGCGGCTGAAAAAATGAATGTGGTCCAGCTGATCCACCAGCCGTGCCGCGTGGTAAATATCGTTGAGCCGGGTTTCCCGGTAATCCCCGCTGATGTGATCAAGGATCATCGGTGCCGCGCCGCCGGTTGCGATATGAACCGCATCGGTACCCAGCGTTACCTCCCGCCCCTCCTTCAGGCCGTGCAGCGTCAGGGGCCGCGCCAGTGACGCGATCGCATCATCAATCATGGATGGCGGGAAGACCAGCCTGTCACCACCCGGATACCCGCCAGCATCGCCGACCAGGGTTCGGGCTGAGGCCGGGGCCTCGGCAAAACCGATTTCAGACAGGATACGGCGCGCCGCCTCATCAACCTTGCGGCAGGCGGCATCACCCAGAACCGCCAGACCACCCCCGGGCAGACCAAGGGTAGCAGGCCTGGTCACAGGGCTGGATTTTCGCCCCCTGCGCCCTGACCGTGTGGCGGGGGTTCTGACTTCAGGGTTGGAATTATTCATCGCACCGGCACCAATATTCAACAAGCTGCATCACCATCATGCCGCCAGTGTCATTCGCTTTCCCCAATTTGGCAAGCCCTGCATGGATTGCGTTGATCACCATGCCCGCCAATTATCCCGCCAAAACCCCCGGCCAGACCCCCCCGGCCAGAACCCCCGGCCAGAACCCTCCGGTCAGAACCCTCCGGTCAGAACCCCCGGCCAGAACCCCCGGCCAGAACCAGAAAAGCACCAGCCAGAGGCTGATGCTTTTCCAGATACACAGAATGGCATCGTTGGGGAGATTTTACCAACCTGTCCGATCGATAACCATTTGCGCCTTTGTTGCGTTTTCGGCGAGGGCTGAAATAGGCAGGGTGTCAGGCTTGAACGACCCCCATGATGCCACTTCCGTATCAGGGGAAACCGCAGCGTTGACCGGGAATTCATAGTTCACGGAGGTATAGATGCGCTGGGCCTCATCCCCTGTCAGCCATTCGAGAAACGCCCTCGCGGCATCCTGATTTTTGGAATACTTGACGATACCGCCACCCGAAATGTTCAGATGCTGGCCGCGATCATCCTGATTGAGGTAGACGATGCCCATGGCCGCTGCCCATTTCTTCTGCTCAGGGTTCTTTTCGTTGTATTTCATCTTGCCGACATAATAGGTGTTCATCACCGCAACATCGCATTCACCGGCAAACATGGCCTTGGCCTGGGCCCGGTCATTGCCTTGCGGGCGGCGGGCCAGATTGCTGACCAGGCCTTCGACCCAGGCTTCGGCCTTTTCTTCACCCAGATGGGCGATCAGCGAGGCCAGCAGCGCCCGGTTATAGACATGGCTGCCCTTGCGGGTGCAGACACGCCCTTTCCATTCAGGCTTGGCCAGGTCTTCGATCCGGGTAATGGCGCCTTCGGGGACACGATCCTTGGCGATGGCGATAATACGCGCCCGCAGGGACAGCGCTGTCCAGAGATCATCTTCATCACGGAGATAGGCTGGCACCCTCTCATTGATGACACTGGATGCAATCGGGGCCAGCAGGTCCAGATCCTTCAATTCACTGACCCGGGAGACATCAACGGTCAGGACCAGATCAGCCGGGGATGATTTGCCCTCAGCTTGCAGGCGCTGGGCCAGGCCCTTGGGGGCGTGGACAATATTGAACGTTGTTCCTGTTTCAGCCGTGTAGGCATCCAGAAACGGCTGCAGCAAGGCGGGCGTGCGGTATGAGTAGACATTGAGCTCGGCGGCATTGACCTGACTGATGCCGAGAGCCATCAAAACGATGGACAAAAAATACTTCATTAAACTTTCCTTTAGCCTGACAATGAGAATGATTATCACTATGAACAAGAAAAAAGCGCAGTCAATTTCTTTTTTTGACTTCATGAAAGAAAATTTATCGGCGGATTGATGAGCGCTTGATGATCAGATGCCGAAACCGGGTTCAAACCCGATCGGGGCCAGCTCCAGGGAATTGAAATCAAAGCCGGGGGCCACGATGTTGCTGGCCAGAACCCAGCCCTCATTGGCGCTGGCGGACTGCCACGTTCCGGCCGGGATAATGGCCTGGGGACGCTGCCCCTTGGCAATATCCATCCCCAGCGTCGTTATTTGAACGGCGTTTTTCCGGCTTTGCCTTGAATAGAGCGAAAGCGAAGAGCCGGCATGCCAGCTCCATACCTCAACAGCATCGGTAATCCGGTGCCAATGCGCTGTTTCCCCCTCTTTCAGCAGAAAATAGATCGCAGACGCAGGGGCCCGCGTATTATCTTCGTAAAAACTGGGGAGGGTCTCGGTATACCAGCCGCCCTCAGGGTGAGGTTTCAGCTCAAGGTTCTTGATAATATCGTCGGCATTCATCTTTCAATTCCGGCATTCTAGCAACAAATCGTAATATAGATGGTATTTCTCAAAGTATAGTCTCAGGCAATAAAATATGTCACCGCGATAAATCCGCACAATCCGGCCAGCGCGGCCATCAGCATATTGCGGCACCACAGCATCACCACAAGCGCAAGAAAAAGCGCAACCAGCCGCGATGTCAGGCTGGATGATGCCACCAGCCCGGATGGGAAGACAACAATCAGCATCATCACCCCCGAAACCATGGCATAGGCCACCGCGTTGACCCATACCGACACGAGGCTTTCCTGGGGCAGGCGGTCCCCGATGATGACCCCGAGAAATCGCCAGCAGAAGGTTCCGGCAAAGGCCAGAAGGATGGCTATCCACAGCTCAATCATTCTGGACCCCCTGCCCCGGTTGAGGCGCGTTGCCAGAAGCGGTCAGCCATCACCACCATGGTACCGGCGGCGATACCGCCGATCAGGATCGACCATTCCCCGAGAACGGGATAAAGAACAGGGCAGAGCGCACCCCCCGCAACCCCGGCCACCCGGTTCAGCATCCGGCGGGCATTGATCACCATCAGCAGAATATAGAGCGGCGTGATCACCAGAACGGCGCGCAACACATCAGGGCTGGCCCAGTCCGAAAGATAATACCCCGCCAGTGTCCCGAGCATGCCAAGCGCATAGATCACGCTGGCAAAACCGGCAAAATACCGCACCAGGCCCGGTTTCGAATAACGCCCCTCCACCATGCCGATCTGCACCCATGAGGTGATCGCCAGCATCTGCATCAGCAGAACCTTTTGCCAGAACGGGTGACGGCCCTCATTAAGCGCCATCATTTCCATGCCCGAGATCGACATCAGCAGCATCCGCATATTGGCGAGCGCGACCGCGGTGAAAATCACCAGCAGCGATGCACCGGCGATATGAAGCGAGGCCATGGCGACCTGCCCGGGCATACCCCAGACCAGCAAGGTGGTGGCCAGCGTCATGGGCAGATCAAACCCGGCCTGCCGGGCAATCGCCGCAAACCCCACCATATTGGCAAAAATACTGACCCCGGGGATGCTGAAGGCAGCCCATACACCGTCATTGAGCGGGCGTGCCGGATTATCGTCAGGGACAGGGGATCGGGAGAAGGCGGAGAGCATGAACACGGCTGTTAATTCAGTGATGATCCAGCATGCTACCGCGGCAAAAGGGGGTCAAGCGGTGATATTGCTGTCCCTTGCGGGGCTGTGCTATGGTTCCGGCACTTTCCAACCAAGGATGAGCCAGGGTATGCCCTCACCAAAAACGCCGATCCACCTCTATCACGATGACCTGCCTGCTGATCTTGATCTGGGCAAGGTGGTGGCCATTGACACCGAAACCATGGGGCTGAACCCGCATCGTGACCGGCTCTGCCTGGTGCAGATTTCATCCGGTGATGGCAGCGCCCATCTGGTCAAGATCGGCCATCCGATGAAACCCGCCCCGGTGCTGGCAGCGTTGCTGGCGGATGAAGGCGTTGAAAAGCTGTTCCATTTTGCACGCTTTGATCTGGCTTCGTTGAGCCATTCGGTCGGCCCGGTCAACGGTTCTGTCTATTGCACCAAAATCGCCTCAAAACTGGTGCGGACCTACACTGACCGCCACGGGCTGAGTGAGCTGGTCAGGGAGCTGGTGGGGCGCGAGATTTCAAAACAGCAGCAGTCTTCGGACTGGGGCGCGGATGAGCTGACCCCCGAACAGCTGAACTACGCCGCATCGGACGTGCTTTATCTGCATGAAATCAGGGCGAGGCTGGATGAACGGCTGGTGCGCGAAGGCCGCATGGAAACGGCAAGGGCCTGTTTCAATTTCATCGGAACCAGGGCCATGATGGACCTTGAAGGTTTTGATGGCATTGATATTTTTTCGCATTAATGCCCGTCAGGGTTATACTGTTAAAGTGACAAGACTGGCAGGAAGCGGTAATGGAACCGAGCGACCCACTCAACCTCGATGAGACCACGACCAAGCGGTTTGCGTTTGCGCCGCGTGAACGCGACCGGTCCGATACCGCCAACAGCATCACCGAAAACAGCCGTCAACGGCGCAATCGCCGCTTTATGCTGACGGTTATCATCGGGCTGGTGGCGTTGATCACGGTGGCCATCGTCTCCTTTGGTGATGATGACGAAACCGCTGTCCAGATTACCGCCGAAAACGCCTCGGTCAGCCAGACAGGGGCTGTTGCGCTTGAGGGGGTGTCGTATCAGGGGGTCACGGGGGAAGGCAAAAATTTCGTCATTCTTGCGGAAACAGCGTTTGAAAACACCACCCAGCCTGATCTGGTCAACATGGTCTCCCCCCGGGCGAGGGTTGATACCGTATCGGGCAACCCGATCACCATCCGGTCCAATAATGGGGAGTTTATGCGGGGTGACAAAACTGTTAATCTCAGCGGGCGTGTGGTGATTGTTCGCCCTGACCTGGGGTATACATTACTGACCGAAGAGGCATTTGCCGACCTGGGCAAGGGGATGATGAAATCGGAAAAACCGGTCAGGGGGTTCAGCCCGAACGGCAATATCAGTGCAGGCGGGCTGATCATCACCGAAAACAGCGAGGATATACTTTTTACCGGCAAGTCACGGCTTGTCATCAACAGGGGGTTCCAACCGGTTAACTAGATGATGGATCAGTTCAGTTTACGTTCAAATTCGATTTTTGCCCTTTTATGTTGCCTTGCCATCAGTCTGAGCCCGCAATCCAACCCCGTGTATGCCCAAGAGAATGATAGCGGCAAGCTGATCGTGGAAGCCGATAACAGCCTTGAATGGCGCCGTCAGGAACAACTCTATATCGCCATCGGCAACGCCATTGCAATCCAGGCTGACATCACCCTCAAGGCCGACCGGATTGAGGCGAGCTACAAGGATGACGACAAGCAGCAAGGCGAAACGGCCGGGAGTGACAATAGCGAAGGCGATATCAACATCACCCGGATCAAGGGGTCCGGCGGGGCCGAGCTGATCCGGGGGGATATCATCGCCAATGCCGACATGATCGATTACAACATGGTGGATGATCGCGCCGTGCTGACCGGCGGCAACCCGAGGGTTGTCAGCCCAAGGGAACAGGTCACGGCCAAAACCAGCATCGTCTATAACCGCAGCAAGCGTGAGGTGGTGGCTGAGGGCAATGCCGCAATCATGCTCAATGACGGACGCTATCTTAAGGCCAACCGAGTCTTTGCCACCCTCAACGAAGAGGAAAACGATTTCACCTTTGTTCAGGCCATAGGCAACGCCGAGGTGTTCAGCCCCAAGGCAACCGGCAATCAGGAAGCAAGGGCCGATGAAATCGAATACACCAAGGATAACGGTATCGCCATCCTGACAGGTTCGGTCGAGATGCTGGAAGGCGCCAATGTCATGAAGGGGGACCGGGCCGAGATCAATCTGGATACCGGGGTCAGCAGCATCACATCAGATTCCGGCCGTGTTGGCGGTGTCTTCACCTCCACCAATTAGACCCTCCACCAAATGGATATTGCCCCTGGCCTGATCACAACCCGAAAAAGGGTTTTAAAAGAATATGTTGCCAACCGACATTGAATTGGTTAATGATATTTGGATTGAAAAACGGTGATGACTGACTGGCCATAAACCTTTCATTCAATATCGAATACGAATTTAAGGTTAATGAACAGGCATTGTCATGCAGCAGCCTACCAATGATACCAAGGGCCCCAAGCTGGTTCACCAGACAACCGGAATGACGGGGCTGGTTGCGCAGCAAATCGGCAAATCATTCAATAAAAAACGCGTTGTCCGTAACGTCACCCTTAATATCCGCCGGGGTGAGGCTGTTGGCCTGCTTGGCCCTAACGGTGCCGGCAAGACAACCTGCTTTTACATGATCTCGGGGCTGATCCGGAATGATGAAGGCAGCGTGATGATTGATCAGACCGATATCACCGACCTGCCGGTATTCCGCCGCGCCCAGCTGGGGATCGGCTACCTGCCACAAGAGGCCAGCATTTTCCGTGGCCTGACGGTTGAACAGAATATCCGCGCCATTCTGGAAACCATTGAAAGTGATCCCGAAATCCGCAATATCATGCTGGAAGAACTGCTGGTGGAATTCAATATCGGCCACCTCCGCAACGCCAGTGCCCTGACCCTTTCGGGTGGTGAACGCCGCCGGGTGGAAATTGCCCGCGCCCTCGCCGCAAGGCCGACTTTCCTGCTGCTTGATGAGCCGCTGGCCGGGATTGACCCCATCGCCATCAGTGAAATCCGTGACCTGATTGCCCAGCTCAAAAGCCATGGACTGGGCGTGCTGATCACGGATCATAATGTCCGCGATACGCTCAACATTGTTGACCGGGCCTATATCATGCATGACGGTGCGGTCATCATGTCCGGTACACCCGAAGCGGTGGTCAATGACCGGATTGTTCAGGATGTCTACCTGGGCAATCAGTTTAACCGCTAGCCTGCCAGGATCATTGCCAAAATCCCTCTCTGCTGACACCATACAGGCCAACATGGTTGACAGCATACTTGACAGCATCATTCAAAACCCTTATCACGCCCTTGTTGATTTAAAGTGCAACATCGAGGCGGTGCGGGATACGAAAGACTATCCCAGGTAGACTAATGAAAATCAGTAATTTCATATCACCTGATGATCTATTCATCAGACTCAAAGCCAACAGCAAAAAACAGGTGTTGCAGGAGATGGTAAAGCTCGCTGCAAGCCGTGCCAGTCATATTGACCAGCGTGAAGTGTTTGACCTGCTGATTGACCGTGAACGGCTTGGCTGCACCGGCATCGGCAAGGGCATTGCCATTCCGCATACCCGTTGCTCACTGGCCTCAAATGAGGTCAACCCCATTGCTATTCTGGCCACGCTCGATAAAGCCATTGATTTTGAAGCCAGCGATGATGAGCCGGTGGATATCGTCTTCATGCTGCTGGCGCCTGATACCGGCGGTGGTGAACACCTGACGGTTCTTGCCCTGGCCTCACGCCTGCTTTCCACCGAAGGGATCGCGGACAACCTGCGCAAAGCCACCACCGTTGATGAGGCATGGTCCGCCATCCTCAACGCCGGTAATGCTGTCGCCGCCGCCTGACCCTTCCCCTCTCCAAAATATTATACCCCTTGAATATAACTGCCCCCGGCATTGTGCTGGGGTGCATACCGCGTTAGGTTGATGGCAAAGGATTTTCAATGCCATCGGTTTCCACACCTGCTTCCGAAAACATGATTGGAATTGCCTATATGGTGGTTGCCATGCTGGCGGGGATCATCACCTCAATGGTGATCAAGACCCTGTCGGTTGAGGCCACTATTCTGGTGGTTCTGTCGCTGCGCTTTCTGTTCAGCATCCCGCCCCTGGCCCTGGCCGCGTGGCTGGTGCGGGGGCGTGCAATGCTGACAATCAGCCGCTGGGACAGGCTGTTGATGCGGATCATCACGGGGCATATCGGGATTATTTTCTGGTTCCTGTCGATCGCCCATACCAGCCTTGGCCAGGCCACGGCCCTGTTCCAGTCCTCGGCGATTTTTGTCACCATCCTTTCCCCCCTGGTGCTGAAAGAAAAGGTCGGTATCTACCGTGGCAGTGCGGTTTTTATCGGGCTGTTCGGGATTTACCTGATCACCAACCCGTTTTCCGATGGCTTCAACATTGGCTCGATCTACGGCATTTTCTCAGCCTTTATGGGCGCGTTGCTGGTGGTGACCCTGCGTCTGCTGGGCCGCACCGAGGAACCTGTATCAGTGGCGATCTGGCATAACCTCATTGGTGCCATTGCCTATCCTGCGGCCATGATCGTGATGCTGGAGTCAGGGTTGTTTGCAAGCGTGCTTGACCGGAACCTGATGATCATTCTGCTGCTCGGCGTGGCGGCATCGTTTGTCCAGATCGGCTTTACCTCAGCCTACCGCCATGGCGAGGCGGCGGTGCTGGTGCCGATCCGCTATATCTCGGTTCCTGTAGCCAGCCTGATCGGCTGGGCGGTCTGGTCCGAGAAACTGGCCCTGATGGAAATTGCGGGCATGGCCATCGTGGTGTTTTCATGCGTCTTTATTTCGGTCCGGGAATACAGGCTGGGCCGCCAGATGGCGCAGAAGGCAACGATCAGCTGATCAGTTCAGCCATGACCGGCATGATGGAACCTATCAGCAGGGCCGCCATGGTGATGTTGAATACCCTCAGCCGTAATGGCGTATCAATCAGTCCCCTGATCATGACCCCGAAACCGGCCCAGCACAAAACCGCCATCAGCGTCACCAGCGTGAAACACATCATCACCATCAGGAATTGGGCGAAATAGTCATGGTCCGGGCTGATAAAACTGGAAATGACGGTGATCGCCATGACCACGCCCTTGGGGTTGATGAACTGAAAGGCTGCCGCCTCAACAAAATATTGGGGCCGGCTGCGGCCCTCTTCCTTGCTGGCTTGCGTGCTGGTGGCAATGCGCCAGGCCAGCCAGAAAATGAACACAAGCGCCGCCACCCGAAAGCCCTGCTGGATCAGCGGGGACAGCGCAAACAGCCAGTCCAGACCAACCCCCGCCAGCGCAAGCATGAAAAGAAAACCCGAAGGCACCCCGAGCAGATGGGGGATGGTTCGGCGAAACCCGAAATTCGCCCCCGATGCCGCCAGCATGATGTTATTCGGGCCAGGCGTGAACGCCGCCACGACCATCAGCGTGATCATTGGCAGGAAATGCGGCATCCATGGTATGATCAATATATCTTCCTTTGACGGCATTACTTGTCATGATTGGTATTCATACTATTTCTGGTTGTGATCCTGCAATCACTAAAGAAAGGGTGGCCATGCGCATCTATTTCAGCATTCTTGCTATCAGTCTTTGCCTTGGCGTTACGGCCCAGGCGGCTGATGTTATCAGTGAACGTAAAGCCGGTTTCAGGGGTAATGTTGCCGCGCTCAAGATCATCAAGGCCGCTATCCCCGCCGGTGACACCCCGGCGATTGCCGCCGAGGCCCGCAAGGTCGCCGACTGGTCATCCCGCATGATCGACTATTTCCCGGAAGGGTCAGGGGAAGGCGATACCAAGGCACTCCCCAATATCTGGACCGAGTTTGATGACTTTACCGCCCTCGCCAAGAATGCCGAGAACGCTGCTGTCGAGCTGGCCATGATGGCCGACAAGGATGAGATGACCAGCCTGGGCAAAGGCCTGGGCAAACTGGCCGGAACCTGCAAGGCCTGTCACCAGCGTTTCAAGGAATAGAGTTCTTGTAAGCCTGTTTTATTCTGGAATGGCGGACTAGTAGAATCGCTCTCCGCTCATGCCGAGGGCATGGGCCGTGATCAGCACTGCGGCCAGCACCATCACCCCGGCAATCTGGCGGGTTTTGGATGATGGTTGGCGGACCTCATCACGGCCGCCATGCAGCATCGCCGGAACCAGATTGATCTTGAGCCAGAAGCGATAAATCAGCATCGCCAGCAGGTGCATGGCAATCACCGCAAAAACCAGCTTTTCGCCAAGGTGGTGGAGTCTGGTGGCGGTATCGGTAAAATCCCCTGCCCAGGCGGCCAGCGGGCCTTCGTAGAGAACATCATCATGGGCCATCAGACCCATGGAGGCCATGCCGGCAAACACCATGAGGATAACCATGGTGGCCCATCCCCCTGTGGGCGCATGGCCGGGGTGAATGCCGCGTTCACCGCCCATCCTCGATTTGATATAGGCAATGACACGGCCGGGGCCTGTGAGGAAATGGGCAAAACGGGCATGGCGGTTTCCGGCAAAACCCCAGATGACCCGGAAGATCAGCAACGCCGCCACGCTAATACCCGCCTTTTCATGGACGAACATATTGCCAGCCTTGACGCTGCCGATTGATGCAATGACTGAAACCATCAAAAGCCAATGAAACAACCGAAGCGGGATATCCCAGATTTCTCCTGACTTGCTCATGGGATGATTCTGACGCATTCTCATCAGGCTTTCAAGCGGGGTAACAGCCATGGCGCATTATTCAATGGAACAGGCCCTGATGGGTGAGGACGGGGCCTTGCATCAACTGGCGCGGCTGGATGCCGATATCGCCCGTGCGCTCAAGGATCTGGGGCCGCCGCCTGATCGTACCCTGCCCCACGGCTTTGCCACCCTGTGCCGGACCATTATCGGCCAGCAGATTTCCACCAAGGCCGCCGCCGCTGTCTGGTCCCGGATGCAAGAGGCAAAACTGGATCAGGCGGAAAATGCCGGTGCCGCCAGCATGGAAACCCTGCGGGGGGTTGGCCTGTCACGCATGAAGGCCGAATACGTCAAGGGACTGGCCGATGCCATCGCCGATGGCAGGCTCGATTTTGATCATCTTGCCAGCCTGAAGGGGCAGGATGCCACGCGCTACCTGACGGCCCTGCGCGGAATCGGGGACTGGACAGCGGACAACTACCGGCTCTTCGTCCTCCTGGATATGGATGCCTGGCCCTATAATGACCTCGCCTTGCAGGAGGGCATGAAAATCCTGAAATCGCTCAACACCCGCCCTGATGGCAAAACCATGCAGCGGATGGGGGATGACTGGCAACCCTATCGCGGCGCGGGCGCGTTGATGCTGTGGCATGTCTACGCCCGGTATCGCCACGCCGCCACGATCACCGATATCTAGAACAGCTCCATCTGCGCGGGCGGGACCTGGCCGTGACTGTCATCACGCTGCATCAGGCCTTCGTGATCAGCCCGCACCGACCCTACCTCTGCTGAAACGGGATACCATTCCAGATCGCCCCCGTCCTCAGGCAGGACCATGGCTTCGATCACTGCCTCAGGGCAGGATGGATCAAGCCAGCGATTGAGGCTTTCCGGGCCGAGCAACAACGGGGCGCGATGATGCACCTCACCCAGACCGGCCACGGCCGAGCGCGTGACAATCACCGCCGACCGTTCCGCCGGCTGATGATCAGCGTTGAGCCGATACAGCCCGGCCATGGCCATGGGCGCACCATCACGGCGGCGGATATAATAGGGCTGGCGCGGTGCCTTCCATTCATACCACCCGGTGGCCACCACGACGCAGCGGCGATGCCGGGCAGCATCGGCAAAGGTCGGTTTTTCCAGCATGGTTTCACCACGGGCATTGATCAGCGGGCGCGGCGATTTCGGGTTCACCAGCCCCCAATGCGCCGGGGTCATGCTGCGATCCTCATCGCCGGTAATGGTATCGATCATGGTGCCGGGGGCGATATTCCATCGCGGCGCCAGATTATGACCGCTGGCTGCACCCTCCCCTGCACCGGTTTGTGGGGGGTTCACAGCAGGGAACTGCACACGAAACGATGCCTTCAACTGATCAGGGTTTGAGGCATTGGCAAATCGGCCACACATCGGGTTATCTCCTCTCCTTCCCCCTCAGGGTAGAGCCACGAAATCAACCCTGCAACTGGCAAATCCATGCGCTTTATGCCATGGTGCATTTCATTTCCAGAAAAGGTATTTTTCATGCCCCCGATCCGTGCATTGACCCGTGACCAACTCATCAGCATCGAGGCCCTGTCGATCCGTGCCGGCAACGCCATCATGGATGTCCGGCTGCGCGGTGTTGAGCGCACCGACAAGGCTGACGGCAGCCCGGTGACCGAGGCTGACCTGGCTGCTGACCGGATTATCCGTGAGGGGCTGGAAGAAATAGCCCCCGGCATCCCGGCGATCACCGAGGAAACCTATAAGGGCCATGATGATACCGAAGCTGAGCAATACTGGTGCGTGGACCCGCTGGATGGCACCAAGGGGTTCATCAATGGCGGCCGGGATTTCACCGTTAACATCGCCCTGATCCGGTATCGCGCCCCTGCGCTGGGCGTGATCTATGCCCCCGCCACGGGTGAGCTATGGGCCGGGATGGATGGCATGGCCACCAAGCGTGAGACCGGGCCATCCCCAAACCAGACGCTAGAGGCCATGGGCGAGGCAAGGCCGATCTCAGCGCGCCGGGCCGAGATCACGCATCCCCATATCGTCGCCACAAAGGCGCATCGCGGCCCTGCGCTCGAAGCCTGGATTGAACGCCTCAACGCCGCTGAAAACGTCGCTGTTGGCTCTTCCCTCAAATTCTGCGTCATTGCCGAGGGCAAGGCTGATCTCTACCCGCGCATCGGGCCGACCATGGAATGGGATACCGCCGCCGGTCAGGCCATTGTCGAGGCGGCGGGGGGCAGCGTCATCGGCCCTGACGGCAATGCCTTCATGTATGGCAAACCGGGCCGGTTGAACGGGTATTTTGCCGCCATGGCCAGCCTGGACGGCACACCACCATCCGAATGGGTTCCCCCACGGGAAGGCGGTGATGACTGAAACCCGGCACCCCGATCAGGCAGCAATCACTGAGGCCGCATCCCTTATCCGTGACGGCAGGCTGGTTGCCTTTGGCACCGAGACCGTCTACGGGCTGGGCGGCAATGCCCTGGATGGTCAGGCCGTGGCCCGCATTTTTGCAGCGAAATCCCGCCCCGGCTTCAACCCGCTGATCAGTCACGTTGCTGATAGCAAGACTGTTTTTGAGACAGGCAAGGAAACCCCCCTTGCCCGCATTCTGGCTGACCATTTCTGGCCCGGTCCGATGACACTGGTGCTGGACCAGCAGCCTGACTGTCCGATCAGCACGCTGGCCACATCCGGGCTGGACAGTGTCGCCCTGCGGGTTCCTGCCAACACCCATGCCCGCGCCTTTCTGGCTGAGGCGGGGGTTCCCGTGGCGGCACCATCGGCAAACCGTTCCGGCCGCATCAGCCCGACCCGGGCCGGGCATGTTCTGGAAGAGCTGGGGGGCAACGCCGATCTCGCCATGATCCTTGATTGCGGGGCTGCTGAAGGGGGGCTGGAATCGACGGTGATTGATGCAAGGGGGGCGGTTCCGGTGATCCTCCGCCCCGGCAGTGTCACTGATACCATGATTGAGGATGCAACCGGCATCATCCCTGGAAACCCCTCAGGGAAAGACAGCCACGGCATCATCAGCCCGGGCCAGATGGAAAGCCATTACGCCCCGGCAACCCCCCTGTTGCTGAACCAGAACGATGCCGGGAGGGACACGGTGTGGATCGGTTTTGGTGATGCCGATGCCCCTCTTTGCCGCCATGCCTTCAACCTCAGCCCAAGGGGTGATCTGATTGAGGCAGCGGCATCGCTCTATGATCTTCTGCGTCAGGCTGACCGGATCGGGGCCGTCGCCATTGCCGTTGCCCCTGTCCCCCATGGCGGGATCGGGACGGCGATCAATGACCGGCTCAACCGCGCTGCTAAAAAATGACGCATGCCCCTGTTTGAGGGTGCATTTATTAGTGCAGCATTGATCCTGCAATACAGCATGGTATGATGATCCCTGTTCCAGTCCCTGCCACGGTTTGACATGCCTGATACCAACGCCATCATCACTGCCCTGACCACGATCTGCGGGGCCAAATCCGTCATCACCGATGCGGATGAAACCGCGCCTTACCTGACCGACTGGCGCAAGCATTACACCGGCACGGCAACGGCGGTGGTGCATCCCGGTTCCACCGATGAAGTCAGCCGCGTTCTCGCCTACGCCAATGAACACGGCGTGCCGATTGTCCCCCAGGGCGGTAATACCGGTCTTTGCGGCGGCGCAACCCCTGATACCAGCGGTGATGCCATTGTGCTGTCGCTGAAACGGATGGATCAGGTGCTTAGCCTCGATCTTAAAAGCAACACCATGGTGGTTCAGGCAGGCTGCATTCTGGAAACCATCCAGCGCAGTGCCGAGGCTGAAGGATTGCTGTTCCCGCTTGATTTCGGCTCTCGCGGGACTTGCCGGATCGGCGGCAATCTTTCCACCAATGCAGGCGGTCTGGGGGTGGTGCGCTATGGCAACGCCAGGGCGCTCTGCCTCGGGCTTGAGGTGGTTGTCCCTGACGGGCGGGTCATGAACCTGCTTTCCCCCCTCAAAAAAGATAACACCGGCTATGACCTGAAAAACCTTTTCATCGGGTCCGAAGGCACGCTCGGGATCATCACGGCCGCAACATTGCAACTGTTCCCGGCGCATCAGGCCGTTGTCACCGCCTTTGCCGGATTGCGTGATATCGATGCTGCCATCAGCCTTCTCAACCTGTGCCAGTCTGCCAGTGGCGGCAGGGTGACAACGTTTGAGCTGATGCCGAAATCGATCATCGACAATGTCATGGAACATTATCCCGACACGGTTCAGCCGATCGCCGATATCCCGGCCTTTTCAGCGTTTATTGAGATTTCATCCACCGCCCCCACCGATGCCATGCCCGGGCTGGATGGCACAATGCCGCTCAACAATCTGATGGAAGGGATACTGGAGGCATCACTGGAGGATGAGCTGATCAATGATGCAACCATCGCCACCAGCGGCAATCAGCGTGCCGCGCTCTGGGCCATTCGGGAGCTTACGCCCGAAAGCGAAATCAAGGCCGGGGTCGCCTATAAATCCGATATCTCCATCCCGATTGAACACATGGCGGAATTCTATCACCGCGCCGCCGCCGCGGCTGAGGCGATTGCCCCCGGGGTGCGGGTTTTCGGGTTTGGTCATCTCGGGGATGGCAACCTGCATTACAACCTCTGCATCCCGCGGCAGGGACACCCCGATTTCATGGCACTTTTCCCCGAATTTGATACAATGCTGTCAGGGCTGTTGAAACAGTATGGCGGGTCAATCAGTGCCGAACACGGGATTGGCCAGAAAAAACGCCACCTGCTGCGTGATGCCAAGGATGCAACCGCCCTCGCCGTGATGGAAGCGATCAAAAAGGCACTTGACCCGAACGGGATCATGAACCCGGGGAAAATTCTCTAGAGCCGGACCCCTCTGATGATAGTCGGCCTCTCCAGGAAGAACACCAAGTTAAAGACCAACATTAAGGGAGCTGACCATGCGCCATGAAGACAAAATCGAGGTTGTGCTGAATTTCTGGTTTGAAGAAACCCCTGAGGAAAGCTGGTTCATCAAAAACGATGATTTCGATGCCACCCTGAAAGACCAATTTGGTGATCTGGTGGAAATGGCGCTGGCCGGGCAGCTCGACCAATGGGCCGAAAACAGTGACGGGCTGGTGGCGCTGATCCTGCTGCTTGACCAGATGACCCGCAACATCTACCGCGACACGCCCAAGGCCTTTTCCGGTGATGACATGGCCCTGGCCCTGTCGCTCAAGGGGCTGGAGCGCGGCTATCTCGATACGTTTGAAGATGTCCATTACCGGCATTTCCTGCTGATGCCGATGATGCATGCCGAGGACCTGTCGATCCAGGATGCCTCCCTGCCGCTGTTTGAGCAATACACCACCGAGCGTACCCACGGCTATGCTGTTGCGCACCGTGATATCGTTGCCCGGTTTGGCCATTTCCCGCACCGCAGCACGATCCTCGGCCGCCCCCTCAGCGATGAGGAAAAGGAATTCCTCAGTGGCCCAAACTCATCCTTCTAGCCGGGTTTAAAGGCTAACGGGCGGCAAGAATGGCGGCTACCGGCTGAGCCGGGTCAACGCCGCGACCATGGATCTGATGCCAGAGCGCGAAATACAGCACCCGCCATGCCAGCAGCCCCGAACGGCGATCCGCGCCCGCAAATAACCCTTGAACAGCGGAGGCATCAATGATGCTGGTGATGCTATCAAGGCGGGAGACGAGCGGCGCAAATTCACCGGCGTGGCGGGCGATCCATTCCCCCACCGGCACGGTAAATCCGCGTTTGGGGGTGAAGGGTTTTGCCTCAGGCAGGTTTTCCTGAAGCCAGGCCTTGAGCCTGTATTTACCATCACGCTTGCGGATTTTATCGGCATGGCCAAGCCCGAACCCATAGGCGGAAAGATGCCGGTCAACAAACGGCGTGCGCCCCTCAATCCCGTTATGCATGAGGCAGCGATCCGCCTTGGTGAGGAGATCATCAGGCAGCCATTCGGCAATATCATGCTGTTGCAGGCGGGCCAGTGCCGTGTCCCTGTCAAACAGCCGCTCAGTGAATGAGGGCAGATGGCCCGACTGTTCCATGAGAGCATGGCCGAGGCGTTGAGCCAGATCAGCCCTGATCAGCCCCGATTTCAACGCTGGTCCCGGGCGGGTCGGGCTTTTGGGCAGAAACGGGCGCATGCCGGCACGATATCGCCCATAGCCTGCGAAAAATTCATCCCCGCCCTCCCCGGTCAGGATCACCTTGACATCAGCCCGCGCCCGCGCCGCCAGATGATAGCTCGGCAGGATGGCGTAATCCGCCACCGGATCATCGGTTGCCGCCACCGCCATTCCCGCGCTGGTGATGAAATCATCCTCACCGTAAGTGGCATCAATAAACTCAGCCCCAAGGTGATCGGCCAGCATGCGGGCATGACGGGTTTCATCAGCGACGCTCTCACGATCAAAACG
>NTKX01000001.1 GCA_002457135.1 SAR116 cluster bacterium MED-G04 | reverse complement strand
CTCACCAACTGACAGCCCGACCCAACATTGACCCCGACCATGAATGTGGCTGGCGATATTGGCAAAAACCACGTCGAGCCATCACCGCACGCCAATACTGAGGAGACTAGACATGACACAGAACAGCACTGTTTTTGAAAAGCACACCGGCGCGGCCAAAGGGCGTTTTGCCAATACCAGCCGTGATTATTCGATCGATGACGTCAAGACGCTGTCGGGTTCATTCCCGATGGAATACAGCCTCGCCCGTCATGGTGCTGACCGGCTGTGGTCGCTCCTGCATAGTGAGGATTACGTCAACACGCTCGGCGCCGCCACCGGCAACCAGGCCATGCAGCAGGTGCGCGCTGGCCTGAAGGCGATTTACCTGTCCGGCTGGCAGGTTGCCGCCGACAGCAATACCGCTGGCAACATGTACCCTGACCAGTCCATCTATCCTGCGGATTCAGGCCCTGAGCTGGCCCGCCGGATCAACAACACCCTGATCCGTGCCGATCAGATCGAAACCATGGAAGACGGCAAGCCTGCCCGCAACTGGCTGGCCCCGATCGTGGCGGATTGTGAGGCCGGCTTTGGTGGTGCGCTCAATGCGTTTGAGATTACCCGCGCCTATATCGATGCCGGTGTTGCCGGGGTCCATTTCGAAGACCAGCTCGCCTCGGAAAAGAAATGCGGTCACATGGGCGGCAAGGTGCTGATCCCGACCCAGCAGGCGATCTCCAACCTCAACGCGGCGCGGCTGGCGGCCGATATCTGCGGTGTTTCGACCATCATCATGGCCCGCACCGATGCCGAAAGCGCCCGCCTGATCACCTCTGATATCGATGATCGTGACAAGCCCTACATCAGCGGTGAGCGGACCGAAGAAGGGTTCTATCGCCTCGGTGAGGAAGGCGCATTCGAACGCTGCGTTGATCGTGGCCTGGCCTACGCGCCTTACGCTGACCTTTTGTGGATGGAAACCTCCACCCCCAACCTGGATCAGGCCGCGGCCTTCGCTGATGCGATCCGCTCGCGCTTCCCTGAACAGATGCTGGCCTATAACTGCAGTCCTTCGTTCAACTGGTCGGCCAATCTGTCGGATGACGATATTGCCCGTTTCCAGCGTGAAATCGGCAAGATGGGCTACAAGTTCCAGTTCATCACCCTGGCCGGTTTCCATTCGCTCAACTACAGCATGTTTGAGCTGGCCCGCGGCTATCGCAAGGACGGCATGACCGCCTACTGCTCATTGCAGAACGCTGAATTTGCCGCCGAAGAAAACGGCTACACCGCCCATCGCCACCAGCGTGAGGTCGGGGCAGGATGGTTTGATGCCATCTCCACCGCCGTCAAGGGCGGCACTTCAGCCACCACGGCCCTGAGCGACAGCACCGAAGAGGCGCAGTTCTCGGTTGCGTCAGAATAGGAGGCAGCATGACACAGGAAGCCATCATTCCACAGGGCCAGGACAGTGCCGAACGGGTCACCATCATTGTTCCCTCATTTGATCAGGCGGCGTTTGAGATCCACCGCCAGAACATGTGGGACAAGGGGTACCGGCTGGAAGCACGGATCCAGGCGCATCAGTTCTTCGAAAGCAACGGGAAGAAACTGAATACCATGTTCGACGGGGCGATCATGTACGCGGCAACATTCGTTCGCGTCTGAAGAAGACCCAAGATCGAAAGCGTTCAGGCATTGATGGGCCCTCCACTCATCAATGCCTGTTCTTTATCGGGGGCCTGTTCTTTATCGGGGCCTGTTCTTTATCGGGGCCTGATCAGTGTTGCCTGCAACCATCACGGCATTCAAATTTTTGTGATTTGGCAATTTCGTTCAGGTTGGCATTATCAGGTATGGCATTCGGGATTTTCATGCACCGGACTGATTCCATTTACGATGATGTTCCATCGGAACGGTATCAGTTCCCCAAAATCTATCTGTCCCGCGCTGAACAGTGCGTTGGTGACTGGATCATCTATCTCGAACCCCGCAGCGTCAGAAACACCAAGGGCTATTTCGCTGTTGCCAGGGTCCAGGAAATCATTCCGGACCCGGGTGTTGATGGCATGTATCTGGCGATCATCGAACGCGGCAGTTACATCGATTTCGGTGATTATGTTCCGTTCAGTGATAGCGGTATTCATGCCGAGCAGGGCATCCTGAATGAGCAGGGTAAAATCTCAGGGCGCGCTCAATCCGCTGTCCGCACTCTCTCGGCAGCCGATTTCACGCGCATCGTTGCTAAGGGGCTGGGTGATGAAGACGGCATCCTGCCCCGGGTGGACCAGCCCACAGGGCAAGAGGAATTTGCAGAAGCCGCCCTCCCCCTTCTCGACACGCCCATGCGGGACCGGATCAGCCTCATCACCAACCGGGCGGTGAGGGATCGCAATTTCCGTAAAGTCATCCTCAGGGCCTATGACAACCAGTGCGCCATTTCCGGCCTCAGGCTGATCAACGGGGGTGGCCGGGCTGAGGTTGAGGCCGCGCATATCAAACCGGTGGAACACCACGGCCCCGATATCGTTGGCAACGGCATTGCCCTTTCGGGAACAGCGCACTGGATGTTTGACCGGGGGCTGGTGGGGTTGAGTGATGATCTGTCGATCCTCATCTCCCGCCAAGCCAATGATGTTGAGGCGGTGCGGTCGATGATCAATAAAACCGGCAAGCTGATCCTGCCCCGGAAGAGGGCTGATCACCCGAGGGGAGCGTTCATCACCTGGCATCGGGAACACTGCTTCAAGGCCTAGCCTCCAAGCCTCTCCCCGTCAGGACAGGCATAAAGCTGAATGAAAGTACCCGGGAACGAATACCCCTCCCAGGCAAAGATGATGTGACCGTCAACACTGGATTGATCACCGGCTTTTAGGGCCAGCGGACAGATCAGCTGCCGGGTGCGCGATAATTGCCGGCGATGGCCGCTGCCTTGCTGGCAATGACGTTGAGGTCAACCACCTCCATCACCTTCATTTCATCGAGCGAACCCGATGACATGATCAGCATCTTGATGGCAGCCATATCCTCAAAACTGTCAATTTCACCGATCACGCAGATATCGTATTCGCCGCGCAGAAATTGCAGATCAAGCATCTTGCCGCCGCACTTTTCCATCATTGATGCAATCGCGGCTCTCCTGTCATCGTCGGGGTTCTTCATAAGCCCTGCATAGGCCGCCGCCGAGTATTTTGCCAAAACCATAACCTTCATTTTCAATCTCCTTGTTGGGTGTATCGTTGGGTGTTTCCGTTGATTAATGATTTTACATTTTAGGGGGATTGTAAACCTCTACAGCGATGCGCCGGGTGCCAATGCTGAAATAATGATCCCGGAGTGCGTGAAGCCCACCAAACCGTTGATCACCGCCTGATCCGGGCTTGTTTGTGCGGAAGGTATTGCAAAATCCTTTATTAGAGGGAACTATTTCAAGAGGAATAGGGCCATCAAGGGTACCGAGGATTTTTTGAGGGGAAGGAGAAAGCACTATGCCGCCAATAGTTATTATCGGGCGTTTCAGGTACAGCAACGCCAGAATCATGGGCGTTGGTCATGACTGGGTTGAAGAAAACGGGGATTTCAGCCATCTGGACGGGATGAAACGTGTCGATACTTTCCACATTTCACCCGACCGGGGAATGGCCGTCTACTATTTCGAAGACACCGCAAAAGCCCAAGCCGCATTGCCTGTATTAAAAAAGATGATGCTGGATTATGCGGTCATGTTTGAATGCCAGATCACCTGGGAAATGGGGGCGTTTAACGAAACCCTGAGCGCAAAGCTGACCGGTCAATGCGCCTGAACCGTCACCGCCGCAGCGTAACCTCCGTCTATGATCTCAATTCCCTGAGGTGCAGAAGAAAGCTGGAAATCTCATTGGCAACCTTGCCGGTCTGCTCGATATGCTGAAAATGCCCGCAGTTTTCAAGACCGATGAAAATCGATCCCGTGAGCTGCCCCGCCATTTCCTGACTGACATTGAGCGGCACCATGCGATCATAGTCTGAGGCAATGACCAGGGCAGGTGTATCAATTTCCGCTAATTTATCCGTGAGATCAAACCGGCTACAGGCGTAGAAGTCATCATGAACGACCTTGGAGCCAGCCTCAAGCATCCGCTGCTTGGCTTTCTGCTTAAAGAAAGACCCGGTGTCCTTATACCATGAGTATTTGATGATATTGTCGATGGTCTGCTCAAAACTGTTTTGCAGACCGTCAAGGATGGCATCATTGACATTCATTTTACTGGCACCGCCGATCATGGCGATCCCGGCAAGCCAGCTGTAGCGTTCAAGCGCCGCTGTCAGGGCAATGGCGGCACCCATCGAATGGCCCACCAGGCAGACGTTATTCAGCCCGAGGGCGATAACAAACTCATTGATGGCGGATGCATAGTCATCCACCGATGCCTTGCTTTCCCCGCCTGATTTGCCATGGCCGGGGAGGTCCAGTGAATAGATCGGGTATTTATCCAGATCGCCACTGTGATCCTTGGGGGTGAGGCCGAGCGAACGCGTCAGGTCATCCACGCTCCTCCACGCCATCGGCCAGTCAATTTCCTGCCCGCCCGCGCCATGGATCAAAATCAGGTTAATGGCCTCAGCGTCACTGGAAACACCGTTGAAAGTGTAGGACAGCTCATAACCGTTGATGGGAATTGTTGCCATTGGATAAAGCCCTGGGCTTGAACAAGAAATGCATTCGAAAGGGGTTTGACAGCACCGGGAAAACTCAGGCCGGGAAAACTCAGGCCGGGAAAACTGAAGCTGGCCTCAATAATCCCGGCAGCTCATCAAACCCCCTTTATTGATTATCCCGGGATTGATTATCCCGGGATTGATTTTTCCGGAATGCTGCGCTCAGGCCTTTGTTGTCCTGGTCAGCCATTCACGTCCCTTGAGCATGGCGCCCCAGTAGACTTTCGGCAGAACCGTTTTCTTCAGCATCCATGCAGACCGTCTCGCCTTGGTGGAATCCCATGGGAATGAAGGCATTACCTTGCCGCCATAACCGAACTCGGCGAGGATGATCTTTCCCTTTTCGACGGTCAGCGGGCATGAACCATAGCCGTCATAAAGCGGTTTCAGCTCACGCCCGGCCATAAAGGCCTTGACGTTCTGCGCCACAATCGGGGCCTGTTTCCGGGCAGCCGCGGCTGTCTTGGCGTTTGGTGTTGATGCCACATCCCCGAGTGAGAAGACATTGGGGAAACCGGTGTGCTGCAATGTTTCCTGATCAACGTCGACCCAGCCGCCAGCGTTGGCAAGCGGGCTTTTGCTGATGAAATCAGGCGCGCATTGCGGCGGGCATACATGGATCATGTCAAACTTGCGTTCGATCATTTGCGGCTCTTCACCTTCTTTGGTGACCTTGAACCAAGCGGTTTTGGATGCGCCGTCAATCTTGGTCAGGTTATGACCGAAATCGAGGTTGATGCCGTATTTGTCGACATATTTCATCAGTGGCGGCACATAGGTTGCGCAACCGAACAGAACCGGTCCAGCGTTGCAGAACGACACATTCATGCCGCTGAGCCGACCTGTTTTCTGCCAGTGATCACAGGACAGGTACATCGCCTTTTGCGGCGCGCCTGCGCATTTGATCGGCATGCCGGGCATGGTGAAAATCGCATCCTTGCCCTGGAATTCCTGAACCAGCTGCCAGGTGTAGGGCGCGAGGTCATAATTGTAGTTTGACGTGACACCGTTGTGACCGAGCGAATCCGTCAGGCCTTCGATGGCATCCCAGTCCAGTTTCAGCCCTGATGCCACGATCAGGATCTCATAACCGATCTTGGTCTTGTCGTTCAGCGTCACCGTGTTGTTTTTCGGGTCGAACGATTTGACCGCGTTGCGGATGCGTTCAACGCCAGCAGGCCAGACGGAATCCATGTCCCTGCAGGTTTCTTCCTTCTGGAAAATCCCCGCGCCGACCATTGTCCATCCAGGCTGATAATAATGCTTGTCCGCCGGTTCAACGATCGCGATTTCAAGCGACCTGTCCCTGTTATGCAGGCTGGCGGCTGTGGCCAGACCCGCAGCCCCGCCACCAACAATTAGAATTTGATAAGACCTTGTCATTTTTTCCCCCTCGAGTTCTGCTCACCGTGAGCCTTATGTACTGGATAGCGGATATACAAAAAATTAAGATATGACTTTACCTATCCACGATTTTCGAATTTAAATATTAGTGTCGATTTTATTTTCGATGATAACAACAAAAAAACGAATTAGGGGGGCTATTTTAACCTTTTTGATTTTCAGACCGTCAAAGTTCCATTCAACGGTGGGTCTTTGCTGCTTAAAGGCTTGGGGATAGCAGGGTGAATAGTTTCTTTTCGTCATGTATAGGAGAAACAAATGTCACAGAACAATGGAAGTTGTTGCGCAGGCCCTGGTTATGCTTCACCGCAGGATGCCATCAAGGCACCACGGGAAAAAGTCGTCTACACGATTTGTATCTACACCGGAACAGGGATTGAAAAGCCGGATTATCTGGCCACCATCGATGTTGATGAGACCAGCCCTACCTACAACCAGATCATCCACCGCACCGAGGTTGGTGTGGTCGGGGATGAATTGCACCACATGGGCTGGAACGCCTGTTCTTCATGCAATGATGATGACAGCATGGAAAGAAAATACCTGATCATCCCCGGTGTCCGGACTTCAAATTTCTACATTGTCGACACCGCAACAGACCCAAGGAAGCCAACCGTTTTCAAAACCATTGACGGTGAAGAAATCAAAAAGAAAACAAATCTGTCCGCACCGCATACGGTTCATTGCCTCGGCTCCGATATCATCGTATCGATGCTGGGTGATGCCGATGGCAACGCCCCTGGCGGCTACCTCCACCTCGACAAGGATTTCAATATTGTCGGGCGTTGGGAAACCAACACGACAGGCATGAACTTCAGCTATGATTTCTGGTACCAGCCACGCCATAACATGATGGTGTCAACCGAATGGGCGGCCCCGAATACATTCATGCCTGGCTTTGATCTTGAGGATGTTGCCAATGGCAAATACGGCCAGCACATCCATTTCTGGGATTTCAAAAATCGCACAATCGAGAAATCCATTGACCTTGGTGCCGAAGGCCTGATCCCGCTGGAAACCCGTTTCCATCATAACCCGGACAGCACCCACGGTTTTGTCGGGGCGACGCTGAGCTCCAACATCTTCCACTGGTACAAGGATGATGAAGGTGAGTTGCAGATCGAGAAAGTCATTGATGTCGAGCATATCGACGTTGAGGATTTTCCTGTCCCCATGCCCGGGCTGATCACCGATATCCTGATCTCGATGGATGACAAGTATCTGTACTTCTCCAACTGGTTGCACGGTGACCTGAGGCAGTATGATATTTCTGATCCTTCGAACCCGAAACTGACGGGCCAGGTATGGATTGGCGGTCTCCTCGGCAAGGCACCTGAGGTCAACGGCCGTGCTGTCAATGGCGCGCCCCAGATGATCCAGCTGTCCCTTGATGGCAAGCGCCTGTTTGTCACCACGTCGCTGTTCTCGACATGGGACAACCAGTTCTATCCTGAAATGAAGGAGTCGGGCGGCATCATGCTGATCGTTGATTGTGATGTTGAAAACGGTGGCATGACCATCCGTGAAGACTTCATGATCGATTTCGGCAATGAGCCAAACGGTCCCGCACGGGCCCATGAGACACGATACCCCGGCGGGGATTGTTCGTCGGATATCTGGGTTTAGGGAAATTCAAGGGGGCCTGTTTTCGGACAGGCCCCTTTTACTCAGTTGATGACCAGTTCAAAAACCACGTTCAACGTCACCTTGCGGAACCGGGATAACACCACGCTCAAGGTCGGTGATCAGGACAAGATTATCGATGTTTTTGAGGCCGCAGGACACGATCTGCCAATTGCCTGCCGGTATGGCGGCTGTATTACCTGTGCCGCCAAGCTGATATCGGGAAAGGTCCGTCAGCCCAACGCCACGGCCCTTAACAAGCGGCAGTCTCAAGACGGCTACATCCTGCTGTGCGTTGCCCAGCCCAGGGAAGATTGCGTTCTCGACGTCGGTGTGGAAAGTCACGACACGCTGTATCAGAATCCGTTTGCCCAGACCAGGGCTGTCGCGCTGATGGCAAAGGCGAAGTCACGATGAAGCTGACCTCGGAAAAGATATTTAAATACCCCCCAACAGGGATGGAAGCGTTCCTGACGATCCTCTTTATTGTCACGCTCGGCTGGCTCTACAGCCTGCTCCAGCTGCTGAACCTCAAGGATGGGGGCGGCTTTGGCCAGTTCGGGCCAGGAATGGAAATCCTCGATCTGGCGAATTTCTATTTTGTCGATAACCCCTACAGCTACCTCGCCAACCTGTCCTTTTGCAGCACCCCGGACGGAACCTGGACCATTGAAACCTGGCTTGGGTCGTTTGTCATGTGGTTCAGCATGGTGCTGGCGATGATGGTACCCAGCCTGCTGCCTTCAATCCGGTCAAAGCGGTTTAACTCAACCTTCGTTTTCTGGTTTTTCCTCGGCTACATCATTGTCTGGTCCTTGTGCTGCATGGTGGGGGTTTCGCTGCAATGGATGCTGTATTCGGCAGGGCTGCTCAACAACCAGATGGTCATCAGCCAGCCGTGGTTTTCATCAATCATTTTCTTCATCATCGGGGTCTATCAGTTCTCACGCTTCAAGATGAGCGCCTGCGTCAGCCGGAAAAGACTGCTCGATCTGGCCGCGGGTCCATCCACCAGCAACGCCGATAAACTGCATTATGGAAAACAGTATGGCCTGGCCTGTGTCCGGGGCTGCTGCCCCTTGATGCTGGGCATGTTTGCCCTCGGCCTGATGAACATTGTTGCCATGCTCGCGCTGACCATGGTGATGTTCATGGAAAACAACACCCCTGCCATCGGCCAGCATGCCAAACTCTTTGGCTCGGCCTCAATCGCATTGGGGTTCATTTCGCTGTTTTACAATTTTCTCTGATCAGCATCCGAAAGCCCTGAAATCACCTGGAGATCCCCATGACCTACAGATCATCGGCCGGGATATGGCAGTTGATCACATGGCCTCCCCCCATTTGCTGGGCGGGGGGTGTATCGGTTTCACAGATTGTGCCGATCTTTTTGGGGCATCGCCGCTGGAACGGGCAACCTTGCGCCGGTGGTGACAGTTCAACCACGTCATCCGCGCTCAGCTTGGGGGCCTTTTCAGGGTCAGGTTCCAGCACAGCACCCAGCAGAACATCGGTATAGGGATGGAACGGCGGCTTATAGACAGCGTCAACCGGGCCAATTTCACAGAGCCGGCCCTGATAGAGAACAGCGATACGATCCGAAATCGCCTTCACCACCGCCAGATCATGCGAAACGAAAATATACGTTGTCTGCTGCTGTGTTTTCAGCTCATTGAGCAGGTTGAGTACCGCCGCCTGGACCGATACATCCAGCGCCGATGTCACTTCATCACAGAGGACGATTTCAGGTTCGGCGGCAAAGGCACGGGCCACGGCGATACGCTGTTTCTCCCCACCGGAAAGCTGGCTCGGCAGGCGTTCGAGATAGTGCGAACCCAGCCTGACTTTTTCCAGCAGCTCAATGCTGCGTTGCCGCAGATCATCACCGGAAAGCCTGAAATAAAGCCGCAACGGCTGGGCCAGAATCTGCGCCACGGTGTGACGCGGGTTGAGGCTGTCATCAGGGTTCTGGAAAATCAGCTGGATCTGCCGCAGGTTGACGGCTGGCCTGTCTTCCACCTTGGCGGTCAGGGGGGACTGTCCCTCCAGCGCGATGCTGCCTGTCTTGGGTGAAATCAGCCCGGCAATGGATTTGAGGATCGTCGATTTGCCTGACCCGCTCTCCCCCACAAGGCCGAGCGTCTCCCCCTTGACGATGGTGATGTTGATCCCCTCAACCGTTGCGGGCGGGTCTTTCCGGCTGGTCAGCAGTGACGCCAGAAAATCAGGCTTGGCGTAAGTGATGGAGAGGTCATCCATGACCAGGGCAGCATCAGGCTTCCCAGATGCGGAGGGTTTTTTCCGCGCGGCTGTTTTGCTGGCCCTGGGGAGCTGGCTGATCTTGCCGGGATGGAAACACCGGACATGCTCCCCTGTATCGATGGGAACCAGCGGCGGCGGTGATGCCGTGCATGTGCTGTCGGCAATCCCGCATCGATCAGCAAAGGCACAGCCGTTGATCATCTCCCCCGGCATGGGGGGACGGCCATCAAGCGCCACCGGCAGGCTCTGCTGGCTGAGCCGGGGGATGGAGGCCAGCAGCCCATGCGCGTAGGGATGCCGGGGGGATTTCAGGACCTGCCTGGCACTGCCCTGCAATACGATTTCACCGGCATACATGACAACAACCCGATCACAGACACGGGCAATCGCGCCGAGATCATGACTGACGTAAAGCATCGCCATATTGCGGTCACTGGCCAGATCACGGAGCAATTCCAGAATATGCGCCTGGGTGGTGACATCGAGGCCGGTGGTCGGCTCATCAAGCAGCAGCGCATCAGGCTGGCCCGCCAGGGCCATAGCAATGGCGACACGTTGCTGCTGGCCACCTGATAATTCATGCGGATAGCGGCTGATCAGCGCGGCCGGGTCCGGCAGGCGAACCTGGGTCAGCAGTTCCACCACACGGTGATCAAATTCATCGGCCTCAAGCTCGCTATGCAGGCGCAAGGCCTCAGCCACCTGCTGGCCGATCCTTAACGTCGGTGTCAGGGACTGGCCCGAATTCTGGGGGATCAGCGCCAGCCTGCCGCCACGGATTTTCTGGATATCATCACGGCCGAGATCAAGCATATCGATGCCGTCAAAATGGATCTGGCCATCAAGCACCCTCAGCCCCCGCTTGAAGTAGCCAAGGGCGGCGAGGGCCAGGGTACTCTTGCCCGACCCGCTCTCCCCAACCAGGCCGACACTCTCCCCCCGATTGATGGTCAGGCTGACATCACGCAGGACCTTCACGGTCTCTCCGGCACGGCTGGTATAGCCGATTGACAGGTTCCGGACATCAATAAAGGACGGAGTGGTCATGCTACATCGGGGCTTTCTGTGCGCGGTCAATGCCCAGTGCTTTGGCGAGGGCATCAGCGGTCAGATTGATCCCGATGATCAGCGATGACAGGGCAATCACAGGCCCGATCACACCCCATGGAGCGAAAGACATGAAACCGCGGGCATCGGAAATCATCAGCCCCCAGTCAGGCGTTGGCGGTGATACACCAAACCCGAGGAAGGACAGGGACGAAAACGCAAGCAGCATCCACGACCAGCGCATGGCCCCCTCAACCATCAGTGTATCGAGGACATTGGGCAGCAATTCGCGCCAGATGATGCTGATCCGGCTATGCCCCCGTGCCTTGGCGGCCCAGACAAAATCACGGGCAATAACATCATGGGTTGCCGCCCGGGCAATACGGATCACCGGAATGCCATAGAAAAAGGCAAGCGTCGGGATCAGCACCTCAACCCCGGTGCCAAAGGTCACGATCAGCACCAGCATCTTGAGAATCCATGGCAGGGACAGAAAGGCATCAACAACCCGCATCAGCACTTCATCAAGGCGGCCGCCCACCAGCCCGAAAAGTATCCCGATAAACCCGCCCCAAATAACAGCCAGTGGCGTGGCCACCCCTGTCACCAGCAGGGCCTCACGCCCGCCCATCAGGGTTCGGGAAAAGACATCACGGCCGAGGTGATCCGCGCCCAGCCAGTGAACAGCATCAGGGCCGGTCAGCATCAGGCTGGAGTTCTGCAACTTGTAGTCAAAAGGCACGATATAGGGGCTGACCAGGGCGAGGGCGACATGGAATATCACCAGCGTCAGGCCGATAGCCCCCGATGGCCGCGATGCCAGATCCTTTAGGACAGTCACGACCCGGTTGCCGGATACCATTGACGTTGCGGTGGTTGCTGCCATCATTTCCTCGTGTAAATGGTGCGCAGTTTCGGGTTGGCCAGCATGGTCAACAGGTCAGCCGCCAGATTGACACAGACATAGATACTGGCAACGATGAGGGCGATCGACTGCACCACCGGCAGGTCCCTGTCAGAGATCGAGTCGATCATCAACCGGCCCAGCCCGGGGTAATTGAACACCACCTCAATAACGACAACACCGCCAAGCAGCCAGGCGATGGTGAGGGCAACAACATTGATCGCTGGCAAGAGAGCATTGGGCAGGGCATGGCTGAACACCATGCGCCAGTACGGCACGCCCTTCAGGGTTGCCATCTGCACATAGTCGCTTTCCATGACCTCGATGACCGATGATCGCACCATGCGCATGATATGCGCGCACATCACCAGCGAAAGCACGATCACCGGCAACAGGATTTCAGGGAAAAATTCAGACGCAGGCGCGCTCGCTGAAGTCAACACAATGCCGGGCAGCCAGCCGAGCCATATGCTGAAGATCAGGATCAGCAGGGTTGCCGAGACAAATTCAGGAATGGTCATGGCGAAAATGGCCAGGGTTGATGCGATGAGATCAGGTTTGCGGTCACGCCATAATCCGGTGATAACGCCAAGCAACAGGGCCAGCGGCACGCCGACAATCATGGCGCAGAAAGCCAGCAGGAGCGAGTTTTTGAGCCGGTCACCGACAATGGTGCTGATCTTGGTCTTGCCATCAACAGCCGTGCCTAGGTCGCCGGTGACAGCACCCCCCGCCCATTCCTGGAACCGTTCCAGTGCGGGCCTGTTGAGATCAAGGTCCTTGCGGCACTGGGCCAGCAATTCATCATCAGCCTGGTATTCGCCAAGATACTGGGTGCAGGCATCACCGGGGAGAATTTCAACACCGGCGAAGATGATCAGGGATACAAGACTGACCGTCACAATGCCCAGCATTATTCTTCTGATCAGCATCATCAACATGGGTTGTCTTCCTGAAGGATGGAAATATTCAGACAGTGCTGATGGGCCAGCGCAAACCCGGGTTGTTCCGGGTTCGTCACTGGCCCATCAATAGATAGAGCCTTATCGCGGCCTAGTTCACGGTGACCTTATGCCAGCGAATGGTGTGGTTTTCGACAGGGTCGATACCATCCACCCGGGCATTCATCACATAGAGCTTGGACACATGATAAGGGATAAGCGTGCCGGCGGTGTCATGCAGATGCTCCTGCGCCTTGACATAGAGTGCCTTGCGCTTGTTGAAATCCAGCTCACGCCGGGCTTCGCCAAGGAGTGAATCAAACGCCGGATCATTGTAGTAGGATTCGTTCCACTTCGCGGTTGAGAGGTAAATCTCATGAAGGGCTGAATCCGCCGGACGTTCGTTCCAGCGCGTTGCGGATACCGTCTTCTGCATCCATGTATCGCTCCAGTAACCGTCTGATGGAACCTGCTTGATGGTCACCCTGATGCCAGCCTTGGCGGCCTGCTGCTGATAGGCTTCAGCCAGGATAGGCCATGTTGGCTCAAGGGTGGCAACGTAGACTTCAACATCGATACCATCGGGGAAACCTGCCTCGGCGAGCAGCTTTTTCGCACCGGCAACATCTTGCGGGCATTTGATGTCAGCGCGATACTGATCATCAGGCTTGACCGGCGTGTCACAGGCAACCGTGGCGGCACCGCCCATGATCAGCTTGACCAGCTCTTCCCGGTCAGCCGCCATCCGCACGGCCTGACGCACGCGAACATCGGTGAAGGGGGCAACGTCCGTGCGGAACACAAGACCACGCCAGTTGCCGGTTGGCACTTCCATCATCTTGAACTTGTTGCTGCTGGCGAACATCGGCTTCTGCTGATTGGTGACGGTGTTTTCGAAATCAATCTGGCCACCCAGCAGGGCCTGCATGCGGGCCTGGCCATCACCGATCCCGATGACTTCCATCTTGGCCACACCGGGCGCACCCTCCCAGTAATCCATGTTGGCTTCGAGCTTGGTCACGCCAGCCGCATCATAGGAAACCAGCTTGAACGGGCCGGTACCAATGCCGCTGGTGGCGATGCTGTCCCCCGAATTTTCAGGAATGATCCGGAGCCGGTAATCCATCAGCTGAAGAGGCATATCAGCAAACGGGGTCGACAGCGTGAATTTCACGGTCATGTCATCCGGTGCTTCCATTTTTTCGATCATCTTGATCGCTGACCGTGCCGGTGACTTGTTTTCAGGGTCCAGCACACGGCTGAACGTGTAGATCACATCACCTGAATCGAAACCGCTGCCGTCATGGAATTTGACGCCTTCACGGAGATTGAGTGTCCATACCGTTGCCTCATCGTTGGAACTCCACGATGTTGCCAGATCAGGGCTTGGTGACCCTTTCATGTCAGGCCGGATCAGACGGCTCATCAATTTTTCGGTGATCTGCATGACACGGCCACGCGATGCCGGATCAAGGCTCGACTTATCGCCATAACCGTACTCGTGAGCTTGCCTGAACGTACCATTCGGGGCGGCGATTGCCGTTGTCCCGGAAAGCACGATCGTCATGGCTGCCGCAATAAACAATTTTATCATTGAAACTTCCTCCCATACTCACATTCAAGGCCATCCGTCGTTGACTGTCGTGAATGCTCGTTATTGATTGATCTGCATGATCCGAAGCAAAAAATTGACCTCCGGCCATGCGAGTTTTGACAAGTATGAGATTCCTGAAAACTGATAACAAATATAATTTGCAAATATAAGTATACGGAAATCGTATGAATTACTTTTTTTAATCCGGATTGCTTATTTAGGGCTTTCTTATCAGAATAAGCAACATGAGGAGCGGGAATTTGACCACCAGTCCGTCACCATCCGTTCAGGTTTTTGCCATAGGCGGTGGCGGTTTCACCCACCCCGGGGATGGCTGGCCTGAAGATGCCGTGCTGGAGGACAGATTGCTTGCCCTCGCCGGTCCTGCACCATCGGTCAGGATTGGCTATATAGGCCATGCCAGCAATGATCATCCGGACCGTATCACCGCTTTTCATGAGCGGTTTCGGGATTGCGCATCGGCCACCCACCTGCCAATGACAGCCGATGCAGAAATGGCGGCGGCGTTTTTGTCTGAGCTGGATATCGTCTATGTCGGCGGCGGCACCACATCAGCCATGCTCACCCTCTGGCAGGAAAAGGGCCTTGACCATGCGATCGCCTGTGCTGCCCGGAACGGGCTGATCCTGTCCGGGGTCAGTGCCGGGGCGATCTGCTGGTTTGAAGACTTGCTGCTGGGAACAGCCGAGGACGGCTATGCACTATGGCCCGGGATGGGGCTTCTCAAGGGCAGTGCCTGCCCCCACTATCGCAACGAGCTGCCTCGCAAACAGTCCTTTGACCATCATGTCCTGACCGGCCAGCTGGCCCCGGGGATTGCCATTGATGATGGCGTGGCGGTGCACATCATTGATGGTGTTGTCGCCAGTGTTGAACATGCCCGCGATGATGGCGGCGATGCCTTTCTGGTTCATGCTGACAATACCGAGGTTGAGATTACAGGGGTTGACAATACCGGGCTTAAAACCGAACCCCTGCAACCCGGGTTCAGGCTCACCTCATCCCGTTAGGCTGCTCATCAAGGGGCAAGGGACCTGATGATTGTGTCATCATCGAGGGCTTTGATGAGCGCATCGGCCAGCATCCGGGTTTCACGGGTCATCGTGTCCACACCCCGGGTGATAATGGCGATCTGGTATTGCAGTTTCTGCACCAGAGGCCGAACCATGACACCGCCTGCCTCAACCGACATGCGCGCTGAAAAGGGATCAACAAGGGCTGGAACACCCGTTTCCCGCACCAGCGCCGTGGCGGGCAGCATATTGGCCACACTGTAGCGGGCATTCTGCTGCAACTGTTCGGCAAGGGCAGGATTAATGCCCTGCATTTCCAGCGGGTAGACATTGCCAAAGGTCACGAACTCATGCTTCCCGGCGACTTCGGCCAGATCGAGCTGACCGTCACTTTCAGCCAGGGGATGATCAGCCGGGATCAGCGCAACGTAATTCAGGCTTCGCTGATACAGCGTGTGAACACCTTCATAGGGCGGTGAGCGCGACACGATCCCCAGATCAAATTGCTGCAACCGGATAGCATCAACAATCGACGGGGTGTTGTGCATATAGATAACCGTATGGGTCTGATCTTCTGTCTGCCTCAACTGCCCCAGAATCTGCGGCAGAAGCGTGATCGAGATAATCGGGATCACACCAATTGAAACCTTGCCGGTTGAGGTTTGCCGGATAGCGGCGGCCATTTCATCAAGTCGTTCAATATTGATAAAAGCGCTCTCAACCGCCTGATGGAACCGCCGCGCCTCAACAGTGGGGACAATACCGCGACCCTGGCGAACGAAAAGCGAAAAGCCGAGGGAATTTTCCAGCTCATTGATCAGCCGGGTGACACTCGGCTGGGAAACGTGCATGTTATGGGCAGCCGCCGTGATGGTGCCATGCCTCATCACGCTGTTGAATGCCTTGAGTTGCCTGAAGTTCATGGTTTTCAATCACCCCCGTGAGACAAATCATAACTTTTAGTTATTGATTTATTCAATAATTTTATTTGTTTTATAAATCCAAATTTTTGTTAATGGGGTTTGAATAATGGAAAGTGTATGAATTTGTCTCGACCGCTGTTTTCAGTTGAAGAAGCCCGCAAGCGCGCCAGAAAGCGTCTGCCACGAATGATTTTTGATTTCATTGACGGGGCTTCGGGGGACGAAACCCTGCGTGATTTCAATACCGAGGCGATGGATAATATCCGCCTGATGCCCCGGATTCTGCTCGATGTATCGGAACGCGATACCTCAACCTCCGTGCTTGGGACAACCGCAGGATTGCCCTTTGGGATGGCCCCCATGGGCATGTGTTCACTGGCCTGGCCCGGTGCGGACATGATCATGGCAAGGGAGGCGGCGCGGAGGCGAATACCGCTCTGTGTTTCAACCGCCTCCTCATCCCCGCTTGAGACAATCATCGAACGCGCCGAGGGCCATGCCTGGTTCCAGCTCTATGCCGATCAGTCGATTGAGTTTGTGGATGAGCTGGTTGATAAGGCGATGGCCGCCGATTATGAGGTGCTGATCCTGACCGTGGATGTGCCGATCCCTTCGGTGCGGGCGCGTGACCTGCGCAACGGTTTCAAGGTGCCGATGACATGGGGGCCGCGCCAGATCTGGGATCTGGCAACCCATCCCGGATGGTCGCTTGCCATGATGATGCACAGTCTTTCCCATGGCATCCCCCGGCCGATGAATTACGCGGCCTCCAACCATGCCACCCGTTTTGTCCGCAATGCCAGCCGGGGCCTCGCCGACTGGGCCTTTCTTGATCGGCTGAGGGATCGCTGGAAGGGCAAGCTCGTCGTCAAGGGCGTGCTATGCCCGGAGGATGCGGTGCGCATCAAATCCATGGGCGTTGACGGCATTTATGTCTCCAACCATGGTGGCCGGCAGCTCAATGCAGCCCCGCCGGCGATTGATGCGCTGGGGAAGATCAGGGCGGCGGTGGGCGATACCATGCCGCTGATTTTCGACAGCGGTATCCGCAGTGGTGAACACGTCATCAAGGCCCTTGCCTCAGGGGCTGATTTTGTCATGCTGGGCCGGAGTGTCATGTATGGCCTTGGTGCTGGCGGGGCAACGGGTTTGTCGGATATCCTCGATCTGACTGGAAATGAGGCGAGCGCAATCATGGGATTACTCGGCCATACCGATATTGAGAGCATTGATCGCAACAGCCTTGCATCATCACATGAACACCTTTCCCTCAGGACAGTGAACCGGAGTATTGCAGAATGAACAGTCCTCGAAAAATCCGTGGGGGTGCCTTGCTGGCACGGGCGCTTCAGGAAAAGGGCATCGAGCATGTTTTCACCCTGTCGGGCGGTTTCTGCAACCCTGCCCTCGAAGGGTTCATGGAATGCCAGATGAAGGTGATCAACTGCCCTCACGAACAGATTGCAGGGCATTTCGCCGATGGACACACTCGGATCACCCGCAAACCCAGTGTCTGCCTTGTCGGCCCTGAAGGTTTCGCCAACGCGGTTCCGGCGATGATGGAGGCATGGGGCGAACGTTCACCGGTTATTTTCGTCACCGGTTCAAGCACGCTGAAACGTCAGGGTGCCGGCGGGTTCAAGGAAATCGATGATGTCGCCATTGCCGAACCCCTGACCAAATACAGCGCGACCATCACCGATGGTGAGCGCATCAATGAATTTGTTGACAGGGCCTACAAGATGGCCACCAACGGCTACCCTGGTGCGGTTCACCTGAGCCTGCCTGTTGATATCATGTTTTCATCCTTTGCCGAGGATGCAGGCAGGCAGGAACGGCCATTTGATCTGGCACCGCAGAAAGCCGCCCGGGCCTGGCCCGAACCCGCACGCTTGCAGCAGGTTCTGGATAAAGTCAGCGCCGCCCGGCGGCCTGTGCTGATTGGCGGGCATGGTGTCTGGTGGTCCGGTGCCGAGGCGATGCTGGAGGAGGCAGGGCGCAAGCTGGCCATCCCGATTTTCAACATTCCCTATCACCAGAAACTGCTCGGCGAAGAATGCGAGGCCTATATGGGGCTTGCCGATGTGCATCAGTATCACCCCTCGGCCGATGCTTTCCATGAGGCTGATCTGGTGCTGATGCTGGGTGCGCGCCTGGATAACCAGATGAATTTTGGCAACCCGCCGCTGTTCCCTGAAACAGCCGAGCTTGTCTGCATCAACGGATCGCACGAGGAAATTGATTTCAACCGGGCGGCTGATTTCACCCTCCTGAGTGACCCCGGGGCCTTTCTTGAGGCCCTGATCGCGCATCAGCACAGCCCTGATTTCACGCTTGGCCGCGACTGGTATGATCTCAACCGCCAGCGGCGGGCTGAATGGGTGGAAAAAATGCTGAAGGATCTCGATCAGGAGGCCAGCGACCCGGCTTTCGGCGGGCGCATCCATCCGTTGCAGCTTGCCCTCGATGTTCAGGAGGCCATGAGTGACGATGACTGGCTGGTAATCGATGGCGGCAACACGCATTTCTGGTCTGAAATCGCGGTCAATATCGCTGGCCACAAAGGCAGAAAACTGGGCGGCATCCTGCATCCGGGGACATTCAGCATGCTCGGTGTCGGGGTCTCGTTTGCGATCTCGGCAAAAAATGTTCACCCTGACCGGAATATCGTGCTGATCAGTGGTGACGGGGCCTTCCTGTCAGGCGGGCTGTCGATTGAGGCGGCTTTCCAGGAAAACAGGCCCGTCACCGTTATCATTGACAATAATGGCGGGCTGGATTGCATTTCCCAGCAGCAGGAACGCCTGTTTGAAAGCGGCAAGCACTACGCCACCGATTTCAGGGATATCCCTTTCCACAGCATGTTTGAGGGGCTGGGCGGATACGGTGAAGTCGTCACCCGGCGTGAGGATATTATCCCGGCGGTGAAACGGGCCATGGCCAGTGGCAAGACAGCCTGTGTCAACGTCAAGGTCAAGGGGGTGATCAGCCCGATCGTGCTGGCCACCACATCAAAGCGGGACAAGGCATCAATTGAATAGAGGGCATCAATTGAATAAAGGGCATCAATTTAATAGAGGGGCGGGAGGTTCACCATGGCGGTTCTGACATCACATTTGCTCAATGGCGTTGACGGCAGCCATGCCGGTCATGTCGGCATCACGCTGGAACAGATTGATGATGATGGAACACGCCGCCCTGTTCTGGATACCCGAACCGATGCTGGCGGCAGGCTGTCGGCCGAGGTTGAGGTGGATGGGGCTGGCAGCTATGAAATGGTGATTGCCAGCGGCGATTATTTCAATGATTTTGACCTCCCCGAAGCCGGCGTGCAATTCCTGACCGAAATCGTGATCCGCTTCAGGATGCCTGACCCGGCAGGCCGCTATCACATCCCGGTGATCATGGCCCCGCACAATTATTCCTGCTGGTGGGGAAACTGATCCATTGGTATTTATTGTATTAGTAGTTGAGAAAATAATATGTCCACATCAGGTTTGAATATGTCCCGCCGCATCAGGCGCACCCCCTACACCGACAAGGTGATCCATCATGGTGTGCGCGGCTTCAGCGTGGTTAATCACATGCTGCTGCCCAAGGCGTTTGAGCCGACGGTGGAGGATGACTACTGGCACTTGCGGGAGCATGTTCAGCTCTGGGATGTTTCGTGTCAGCGTCAGGTTGAAATAAAGGGCCCCGATGCGGCAAGGCTGGTCCAGCTGATGACCCCGCGTGATCTGCGCCAGGCCCGTGTCGGGCAGGGGCTTTACATCCCCCTCATTGATGACCGGGCGGGCATGATCAATGACCCGGTGTTGCTCAAGCTTTCGGAAGACCGGTTCTGGTTATCGATCGCTGACAGTGATGTTCTGCTCTGGGCCAAGGGGCTTGCTATTGGCATGGCGCTGGATGTCGAGGTTGATGAACCTGATGTCTTCCCGCTGGCCGTGCAGGGGCCAAAGGCAACCGAGCTGATGGCCAGCCTCTTTGGCGGCGGCATTCGTGATCTGCCCTATTTCGGCTTTGCGCTGTTTGATGTTCTGGGGACACGCCAGGTTATTGCCCGTTCCGGCTACAGCAAGCAGGGCGGCTATGAAATCTATCTGGAGGGCGGGCATCTGGGTGAAGACCTCTGGGATCTGATCTGGGGAGCCGGGCAGTCGCTTGAAATCAGGCCAGGATGCCCGAACCTGATCGAACGGATTGAGGGCGGCCTGATGTCCTATGGTAATGAATTTACCCGCGCCAACAACCCGCTCGAATGCGGCTTCGGCCCCCTATGCTATCTGGGTGATGACCTCGACTATATCGGCAAAAAAGCCCTCATGGAAATTGCCTCCAGCGGGGGGCCGATGCAGCGGCTGAGCGGGGTCCGCTTTGGCGGCGACGTAACCCCGGCTTGCGTAAAGCCGTTCCCCGTGACCTCCCCTCATGGCGAAACACTGGGGCAGATCACATCCGGGATTTATTCCCCAAGGCTTGAATGCAATATCGGGCTTTCAATGATCCTCAAATCGCATTGGGATCATGACACACCCCTGATCGTGCATACCCCTGACGGGCAGGCGCGTGAAGGCACAGTTTCAGGCGTTCCTTTCTAGAACCGGACCTTCAACATGATCAGCGCTTTGGGGGAAGTGGTGCCCAGGGGCGGGGGAGAGATGGCCTCGGGTCTTGTGGCTTGGCTCCAGGTCCTTTGATGGGTCAGCAAAGGCAACTTCTGGCAACTTGGTCTCACTCCATACCCATACCCAAACCCATATCCATACTCATTAGTGAATAAGAATAATCAGACCGATAAGGTTTCGCTGAATACATAAAAATGAAATGATTTTGAAATGATTTTGAAAACTTTCCTTCACTTTTGAGGGTTACGTTAAGGAATTATTAACCATCTCATAAAGAGGAATCCCATGAAAAAGATTGCACTTATGGCTGTGTCGATGGCGCTTTTGAGCTCCACGGCAATGGCAAATTGCCCAGCCGTTACTGTTGCTGACTCAAAGGGCGTTGGCGCAGGTCAATACCCTCAGCAATACGAACTTGCAGAATTCGAAACACTGGCAAACTGCTCTCTGACCATGTCAGCCAATTCCGAAATGGCTGCCCTGAACGGCCAGATCATGGGCAATGGTGATCTGCCCTCTTTGGCGGAACGTCTGCCGGCTGAACCTCTGGTTGTTGCCCCTTACCAAAAGATTGGCGCCCATGGCGGCACAATGCGCGCCTTGTCCAATGCCAACGAAGCCGGCACATCAGACTTCCTTTCAACACGCCACGTCAATCTGGTTCGTTACGCTGATGACCTGCAGACCATTGTTCCCAACGTTGCCAAGGGTTGGAAATGGAATGATGATTACACACAATTGACGTTCTTCCTGCGCAAAGGCCACAAGTGGTCAGATGGCGCCCCTTTTACTTCGGCGGACGTGAAATTCTGGTACGATCATCTGTCAATGGATAAGAACGTATTCGAAAAGCCAAAGGATTATGTCCTGGTTGCGGGCGAAGTTATGACCGTTGAAACCCCGGATGAGACAACCGTTGTTTTCAACCTGCCGTCACCAAAGCCGGGTCTTCTTGCGCATTTCGCGACATCATATGCGCAAGGCTTCCAGCCTAAGCATTTCCTTGGCCAGTTTCACCCGGCCATCAATTCAAACGCCGATGCTTTGGCGAAAGCCGCTGGTTTTGAAACCGGTTATGAAGTTATCAAAGCCTATTACGGCAGCTCTGACTGGACCGATACCAGCACCCCGATGCTGAACAACCCGGACAAACTGGCCCAGCTTCCTGCGCATACCGTGCCAACGCTGGAGTCACATATCGTGGTGAAGGAATCAACCGAAGGCCGTCACTATGTGGCCAACCCTTACTTTTTCCAGGTGGACACACAAGGCAACCAGTTGCCTTACATCGCTGAGCAAAATGAACTCTTCATCAACGACAATCAGGTTCGCCTTTTGAAACTGGTTAATGCTGAAGTGGATTATAAAGCCCAGTCATTGCAGTTGGCGGATGCTCCGTTGCTGCTGGAAAATCAGGAAAAGGGTGATTTCACCGTTGACCTGCGCCCCCAGATTTCAGCGCCTGCGTTTTCATTCAACCTGACATCAGAAGATACGGAAAAGCGTAAAGTCTTTGGTGATCTGAACTTCCGCAAAGCGATGTCGCATGCCATCAACCGGAATGAGATCAACGAAGTCGCTTTCTTTGGCCAGGGTGAAATCACCCAGTATATCGGGTTTTCACCGGCACCAAGTTTTGCCGACCCGAAATGGCTGAAATATGCGACCGAATACAACCCGTCAGAATCCAGGGCCCTGCTTGATAGCGTTGGCATGAAGGATACGGATGGTGATGGTTTCCGTGAGCTTCCAAACGGCGACCAGTTTGTTCTGAACATGCAGTTCTCCACACAGGGCATCGCTGGTCAGGTTGTTGAACTGGTTGCACAGAGCTGGGCTGAAGTTGGTATCAAAACCACCGTCAAGGAAGTTACCCCTGATGAATACCGCTCTGCGCAGTCATCCAACAAGCTGGATGTTGGCATGTGGGAAAAGGGACAGCCGATTGCAATCGTGCTTGGCAATAACGAGTTGTGGGTGCCTCCTTATGAAAACTACTTTGGCCACCGTGTTGCGATGCTTTGGGCTGAATACATCGATTCGAACGGTGCCAAAGGTGTAGAACCTCCAGCCTATGCCATGGACTTGATCAAGGACATCAACGCGTTTCAGTCAGCCACACCGGGTTCTCCCGAGGCTGCTGAAATCGGGGCGAAGATGGTTGAAAAGATGGCATCCAACCTGCTGTTCATCGGTACGGTCAAGGCATCTGCACCAATCTACCACCGCAATGCTCTGAAGAATTTTGCTGACTTCAAGACAGCGTCTTACGAGTATTACCGGACATACCCATATCGTCCAACACAGTGGTCGCTGGAAAACTGAAGAACCCATTAATCAAATACGGACAAGCATAATCCATGCTTGTCCGTATTCCAATAACAGGGCAAACAACATAACAATATGAAGCAATTTGGAAGTTTCATCGCAACGCGCCTTTTCTTGGCATTCACCACTCTGGTGATCGTTTCTTTTATCGTTTTTTCATTGATGGAACTGGTGCCCGGCGATTGCGCCGAACGCTATCTGGCGTTTAAAAACACCCAAGGCAGCGGGATTTCCGTTGAAGATATTGAAGCCGAACGAGTGCGTCTCGGACTTGACCGCCCCTTTGTTGAACGCTGGGGGAAATGGCTTGTTAATGCGTTTCAGTTGGAATTTGGCCGCAGTTGTATTTTGCGCGTTGAGATCAGCCAGCTTCTGGGTGAGAAATTTTTACTCAGTCTTGCTATCTGTCTGGCATCACTGGTATTTGCTTATGTGATTGCTTTGCCCGTTGGCATCATGGCAGCCGCATCAGAAAACAGATTTTTGAGAAACACCCTCAGTTTTGTGAGCTACTTTGGCCTGGCCATGCCCAATTTTCTGTTGGCACTGTGCATCATGCTGTTTTCAACCGTCTATTTTGGCAATTCGATGACAGGGCTGTTTTCGGAAGATTATCGTGATGCGCCCTGGTCGATGGCGCGCTTCATGGATTTCCTCGGCCATGTCTGGCTGCCCATTTTCATTCTTGGCTGGTCGGCTACGGCGTTTGCGCTTCAGACTGTTCGTGCGCTGGTTTCGGACGAACTGGGCAAACTTTACGTCACCGCGGCCAAGGCTCGGGGTGTTACGGGCTGGGCCTTGCTGATCCGTTATCCGGCGCGGCATTCGCTCAACCCTATTTTTAATTCTCTGGGGTTTGACCTCAACCGCATCTTCAATGAATTGCCCATCATTGCCCTGATCCTGACCCTGACCGATGCCGGAGCGCTGTTGATAGAAGCCTTGGCACGGTCAAATGACCAGCAATTGGCCGGTGCGATCATCTTTCTGCTGACGGCCTCCATCGTGGCGGTCAATTTACTATCTGATATTTTGCTTGCTGCGCTCGACCCGCGCATCCGCAAAGGCATTATGATTTAAGCGAGGCTTATGTTGACACCCGCACCTGATACCAAACCCCATGTCCCCATAGCAGACGATATTGAACGCTATTACTCGGCCTCTCAAATGCAGCTGGTCTGGTCCCGCTTCAAGCGCAAACGGTCGGCCATGGCCTCGCTGTATTTTCTGCTGTTCTTTATTCTGATCGGTTTGTTTTCGCCTTTCCTGTCGCCCTATGATCCGACAATTGCAGGGCGCAATAAAGATTACCTGAACGGCGCCCCTCAAGTGCCGATGTTTTGTGATCATAACGGCTGTTCTGCCCGGCCATTTATCCACGCCGTCGAGCGGACACGATCAATCAAAACCAACTTCCGCTGGGTCACCGAAGTGAACCCGGACAAGCGCATCTATGTGACTTTTTTCCCTGAAAGCTGGCAATACACTGTTTTTGATCTTGAGATCAATCTACCCGGGGACAGCTTTGATATCGCACTGCCGGGCGTTGTTCTGGACCGCCATCTTTTTGGTGCCAAAGACGGTATGGTGCATATTTTTGGGACTGACGCGACAGGCAAGGATATTTTCTCACGAACGTTGCACGCGATTTACACCTCGCTGTCCGTAGGGGCAATCGGTGTCTTTATTTCCTTTTTCCTGGCGCTTTTGATCGGCGGGTTTTCCGGCTTCTATGGTGGGCTGTTTGACTCCATCACCCAGATGATAACCGACGCGATCAGGACAGTTCCGGCGATCCCTCTATTCATGGCGATCGCGGCGTTTATTCCTGACGAATGGAGTTCCGAGACACGGTTTTTCGTCATTGCCACGATTTTGGGATTTGTTAGCTGGCCAACTTTGGCGCGGCGCGTGCGCACCCATCTCTTGACCGAACGTACACAGGATTATGTCCTGGCGGCCCAGTTATGCGGCGCCTCCTCTTTCCACATCGTAACCCGGCATCTTCTGCCCAGTTTCACCGGTTATATCATTGTCGATTTGATCATCACCTTCCCTTATATGGTGTTGCTCGAAACCGGACTGAGTTTCATCGGGCTTGGCTTGCGTGATCCGGTGAATTCACTAGGGGTCATGCTCCAGAGCGTTACGAATGCTGACGTGCTGCTGAACTACCAATGGTATTTTATTCCGGTTGTGTTCTTCATTGCCTTGGTTTTGAGCTTTGTTTACGTCGGTGATGGCCTTGCTGATGCCGCTGACCCCTATTCGGAGACAAAATAATGCCTCTGCTCTCTGTGAAAGATTTAACGATATATTTTAATACCGATGAAGGGCAGATCACCGCCGTTGAGGATGTCAGTTTTGACGTTCGACGTGGTGAAATTTTGGGTATTGTCGGCGAATCCGGATCTGGCAAATCGGTATCAACCAAGTCACTGATGATGCTGAACGGCCGTAATAGTCAGATCAGCCCTGAAAGCCGGCTCATCCTGGAAACAGATGATGGCCCGGTGGATATTGCCTCCCTGTCCCATGTTAAGGATTTGCGTCTTGTGCGCGGGCATTCGATTTCCATGATCTTTCAGGAACCTATGGCCAGCTTTGCGCCAGCGGTTAAAATTGGCAAACAGATGGTGGAACAATTGCTGATCCACACTGATCTGGATAAAACCACCGCCAAGGCCCGGTCTATTGAAATTCTATCCCGGGTCGGGATACCCGATCCTGAGTTGCGATTTAATCAGTTTTCCTTTGAATTATCGGGGGGCATGCGCCAACGCGCCATGATCGCCATGGCCCTGTCAACGCGGCCCAAATTGCTTATTGCGGACGAGCCGACCACAGCCCTCGATGTCACCATCCAGGCTCAGGTGCTGGCACTGATCAAAGATCTGGTTGCCGAATTTGATATGTCGGTCATTTTGATCACTCATGATCTGGGCGTGATTGCGCAAACCGCCGATCGGGTAGCGGTGATGTATCTGGGCCGTATTGTCGAACAGGGTACCACTCGGGATGTCATCACATCACCCCAGCATCCCTATACTCAGGGCCTGATAAATTCTCGGCCGTCCCTTGATCATTTCGAAGACCCGTTAACGCCACTATCGGGCGATCTGCCCTCGCCCCTTGAGCGGCCGCAGGGCTGTGTTTTCCATACCAGATGCGCTCATGCCATCAAGGGCCTCTGCGATACGCAAAAACCACCGGTGATTGGCGTGGCCGGTCAGGACCCCACAGACGAAGATGCCCATAACACAAGCTGCCATTTATTATCGCCCTCAGCATCAGAACAGGTATTGGTATCATGAGCGCGTTAATCGACATTGATAATCTCAGCGTAAGCTATCAGATTGGCAGCAGTCTTTTTGGTGCGCGCCAGAAGATTGAGGTGCTGTCCGATATTTCCCTGCAGATTAAAAAAGGGCAATTCTTTGGGCTGGTTGGTGAATCTGGCTCGGGCAAATCTACTTTGGGCAAAGCGCTGTTGCAAGCCGCCCCCATCAGCGGTGGCCGGATCACATCACATATCACGGACACCCCTCTGGAGGTTGCAAGCCTGAAGGGTCAGGCCCTGAAAGATTACCGCAAATCTGCACAAATGATTTTTCAGGACCCTTATTCATCCCTCAATCCGCGAATGACGATCCGTGATATCATCGCAGAACCTCTCGAGGTTATGGGTCTGGCGCAATCGCGGGAGGAAACTGATCAGAAAGTCCGTGAGATCGCCAGGCAATGCCGCCTGAACCTCGAACACCTGCGCCGATTTCCCCATGCATTTTCCGGCGGTCAGCGACAACGCATAGCTATTGCTCGCGCCCTTGTTTCCGAACCTGAGCTGATTATCGCTGATGAAAGCGTCGCCGCCCTTGATGTCTCGACGCAAGCGGATATTCTCAACCTGCTTAAATCCATTCAATCCTCGAAAGGGCTGACTTTCTTTTTTATCTCCCATGATCTGAGCGTGGTTGCCCATGTCTGTGATGTTGTTGCGGTGATGTATCTGGGACAGATTGTTGAGATAGCACCCAAAAAATCGCTGTTTGCGATGCCGCGCCACCCCTATACCAAGGCTTTGCTGGCATCTGTCCCAAGCCTTGATCTTGATCAAAAGCTGGAACCCAACCTGATCGAAGGGGAAATACCATCCGTCGCCGCGCCTCCAGAAGGATGCCGTATCCATACCCGTTGCCCGCACGCAACCGCGCTCTGCATATCAACACCGCCAATGATGCAACAGGATGAAGCCGGCCATAGCGTAGCCTGCCATCACTGGGCAACACTGCCCGCATAAACAGGGATCCTGATCTGGCTCCCTCCATCCAATGTTATGAGAATAAACGAAAGTGACCCCGGGACGCTATAAGATCGCGCCCTAGAACATCACCCTCCATTCCGAACGTTCATCGTTTGGAAACAGTCACTTGAACCACAGCCCGAGAAGCTTGAAACTTTGGAAAATGGTGCCCAGGGGCGGATTCGAACCACCGACACGCGGATTTTCAATCCGCTGCTCTACCAACTGAGCTACCTGGGCATCGGGGCATTGAGCAATTTCAACGCCGCGTGAGATATCGGAATAGCCAATTTCCCGCCGCCTGTCCAGCATCGGATGCGCAAAAAGCCAAATTTTCAGTGGGTGATGCTGGCTTGATGAGGGGGCTATTTACGGCGCACGAAATCACCCGGAACAACGCGGCCATCTTCAACGGCTTCGGTGATGGCGGCTTCGAGGGCCTCCAGATCGGCACTGTCGGGTTCTTCTTCTGCTGGCACCGCGTATTGCCCTGAAAGCCAGCGGCCGAGATCAGCCTGCGCACAGCGGCGTGAACAGAACGGTTTATGGTCCCCTGTCGGGGCCGCACCACAAGTCGGGCATGATGCAGTCATCGCTGGCTCCTCTAAGAAAGGGCGGTTTCATCCCTTACAGGACGGCTGATTCCCTCATCAGAAAGGAAACGCGGGCTGATGGCAAGTGATTTGAGTGCGGCAAGACGCGCCGCTGCCCCCTCCCCCTCAAGCCAGGCTAGAACGCTTGCCGGAACCCTGATGGCAGGGGCCATGTCATGACCGCCAGCAGCAGCGCGCGCCAGCCTCAACGCATCAAGGCCAAGCCGCCGGTCATCACCCGCCATAAGGTCAGCCAGCGGCCGCCAGCGCCATGGCCGGGTCATGGTGTAAAGCCCGCCCGGCTCAAACCCGTGGCATTGGGGGCGCAGCGGGTCATGCTCTACCGCCTCAACCATGTTGGCACCGATTGCCCTGCGATCAGCGGGATTGAGCCTCGGGAAATCGGCAACCACCGGCCCGCTGATCCGGCGCAACACCAGGGCCCGGGCAATCGCGGGAACCATCGCTGCGGCCAGCGCCCTCAGCGTCATGTCACCATCGCCGCTATCACCATCAAAGACAGCGGCACCGGGCGGGGTGCTGACATGGAGGATACCGCCACCACCAAGATCAACCCGGGGGCGCAATGCCGCCTCAAGCTGCTCATCGACCCCGGCCTGAAGCCATGCGGTGCTGTCATCACCCGGGACAGGTTCAGCATCAGGAAAGGCCTGACGGGCGGTGGTGATGGCATCGGGGCCGTTATCAATCACCCCGGGTTTGAGGGCGGGCATCGCCTTGATCGCCCTGATCCTGTCTTCGGCAATGCGGATTTCCTCCATCAACGTATCTGGTGGTGCTGACGCTGCCCCCAGCCGCAACGTGATCTGGCATGACGATGGCTCAAGGCCTTCCGGGGGCGTGAACCCGCCTTGCCTAAGGCGTTGCGACAAGCGCAACCCGCCAGCCGTGCTATCCGCCAGAAACCAGCGATGTTCAATAAAGTAGCCCTGCCGCAATTGCAGGGGTTTACCCTCCCTCGGTTCGGCTGTCACCGTGGCCAGGATCACCTGCCCCGGTGACGGGGCCTGCCGCCGCCCCAGCCTGAGGCTGGCGGGTATCCCGTCCAGATCAGCACTGATCCGGTCACGATCAGGAAAAACGCGGGCAACACGCACCGCCACCACGGCCCCGGGGCGAGGCGTATCATCAAAGGCATTGTCGTTGAAAAAGGCTATCAGCCTGCCCTGGTCCAGCACGGCGGCGCGGCGGTCATAGGCCCACTCATCGGTGAGGATAACGCGCCCTGCCATTATTCACCTGAACCGAATTGGTACCCGGCACCCTTATACCCGGAACCCTTATACCCGGCACCCTTGAGCAGCATGGCGACCTCATGCACCGGCAGGCCGACAATCGCGGTGTAGGACCCATCCATCCAGGCCACAAACCGCGCGGCCTGCCCCTGAATGGCGTAGCCCCCGGCCTTGCCCTGCCATTCATGGGTTGCGATATAGGCATCGATGTCATGATGGCTCAACCGCATCAGCCTGACCGAGCTGGTAACCAGCCTTGTTGAGGGATGATCACGCCCGGGGATCGCAAGCGCAATGGCGGTCATGACGCGGTGGCGGCGACCCGACAGGAGGGCGAGGAACGCCCTTGCCTCATCGTCATTGCCAGGCTTGCCAAGGATCCTGCGACCTGCGGCGACAACGGTATCAGCCGCCAGAACCAGCGCATCGGGATGCCGCGCCGTCACGGCCCGGCATTTTTCCAGTGCCATGCGTTCGGCATAACGTGCGGGCAGTTCTGCCCTTGATGGGGTTTCGTCAATATCGGCAGGGTCAACGCAATCAGGGGTAATGCCAATGCTGGCCAGAAGGTCAAGCCGACGCGGTGAGGCCGAAGCCAGCACAAACTGGGGATTGGTATTGGCCATGGCTCCCCCAAAAGAGGTTATCCGGGCTGTTGCCCCTCGACCTGAGCAGACCGGTCATGGTGCATCACGCCCGGGCGAAAGGATACCTTATTTGAAGCGGAAGGTAATCCGGCCCTTGGTCAGGTCATAGGGTGTCATCTCGACATTGACTCTATCCCCGGCCAGCACGCGAATTCTGTTCTTGCGCATCTTGCCACTGGTGTGCGCCAGCACTTCATGGTCATTGTCCAGCTTGACACGGAACATCGCGTTAGGGAGCAATTCCGTTACGGTGCCGGAAAACTCAATGACATCTTCTTTACCCATTCAAAGCCTGCTTTGCTGGTTGATTTGACTTCTGTTTTTGTCCAATGGAGCAGTGAGGGTCAAGGAATTTCTGCAAAAACCCTGTTTAATTCTCAACATCGGGAAACCGATCGTTGAGATAACGGGTAATAACATCCCTGACATAACGGTAGGCGTTGAGCCTGAGTTGCTGGTTTTCGCTGGTCAGCGCAACGTCATAAACAGGCCAGTATTCAACATCGGTGGATTTGCCCCGGGCGAATTCCCTGGCGATGGCAAAGGATTCCTCCGAAAAGCAGACCACCATATCGAAATAGTCATCCTGCAGGTCATCGAAATTCTTGGGTGCATGGCTGCTGATATCAAGCCCGACCTCCTCCATGACCTTGACGGTGAACCCGTCCATGGTTCCGGGATGGATGCCGCAGCTATCAATGAAAATCCGTTTCGCGAACCGCGCCTTCATCATCGCCTCCGCCATCGGGGAGCGGACCATGTTATGGGTGCAGGCGAACAGCAGGCTGCCCGGCAAGGTTTTCATCGGTTCCATTTTTTTGATCGTTGCCATCTCACCCCCTGGCTTTCAGCACACAGATCAGGCTGAACAATCGCCGCGCCGTGGCGTGGTCAATGTCCACCTTGCCATCGAGCCGTTCTTTCAGCACCACCGAGCCTTCGTTATGGAGTGAGCGGCGGCCCATATCAATGGCCTGGATCTGGGACGGTGTTTTGGTGCGGATCGCATCATAATAGCTTTCGCACACTGTCCGGTAATCACGGATAATGCGCCTCAGCGGCCCCATCGCGAGGAAAAACCCGGCCAGCGGATGACCCGCAGCGGAACGAATATCGAAATGGATATGACGGCTGTCGGACCGGATGATCAGGTGATACGGGCCAGCGTATTCCGGCAGGGTGAAATAGTTTTCTTCGATCAGGTCGTAAATGGCGATGGAGCGTTCGTGTTCAGCCTCGGGCGAAAGCAGGGGTTGTCCTTCCTGATCCAGTTGAATATGGACAATCCTGTTTTCGTCGCCCTGATGCTCGCTGCCGGTCATGGTTTCACCTGTTGAGCCTTTTGGAAATCGACAGGCCGTGGGCTTCCAGCCCCTCGGCCTTGGCCAGCGTCACCGCATAGCGGCCGATTTCCGCCAGGCTATCAGCATCACAGCCCAGGGTGGTGGTGCGTTTCATGAAATCAAGCACCCCAAGGCCTGATGAAAACCGCGACGTTCGTGCGGTGGGCAGCACATGGTTCGGCCCGCCGACATAATCCCCCACGGCTTCTGGGGTCCAGCGGCCAAGGAAAATCGCCCCGGCATGACGGATCATCCCCGATAGCTCCTCGGCGTTATCGGTGGCGATTTCCAGATGCTCGGCGGCGAGGCGATTGGCCAGAGCCGCGCCTTCGTTCCAGTCATGCACCGTGATAATGGCACCGTGATCACGCCATGACGCACCGGCAATCTCGGCCCGTTCCAGTTGCGGCAGGATGGCATCGACAGCATCCCCCACGGCATCGGCAAACCCGGCATCATCGGTGATCAGGATAGCCTGGGCAGCCTCATCATGTTCAGCCTGACTGAGCAGGTCCATGGCGATCCAGTCCGGGTTGTTGCCGGCATCGGCCAGAACGAGGATTTCCGAAGGCCCGGCAATCGAATCAATCCCGACCTGACCGAACACCTGCCGCTTGGCGGTGGCGACATAGGCATTGCCCGGCCCGACAATCTTATCCACCGGGGCAATCGTTTCCGTGCCGTAAGCCAGAGCGGCAATCGCCTGAGCGCCGCCAATCCGCCAGATTTCGGTGATCCCGGCAATCCGTGCCGCCGCCAGAACCGTATCGGAAATGGCATTCTGCGGGGTTGGCACCACCATGACACGGCGACCCACCCCGGCAACCTCGGCCGGGATCGCGTTCATCAGCACCGATGACGGATACGCCGCCTTGCCCCCCGGCACATAAAGCCCCGCCGCATCCACCGGAGTGTGACGCAGCCCCAGCTGAACCCCGGCCGCATCGGTATAGGCCAGATCATCGGGAAACTGCTTTTCATGAAAGCCGCGAATACGGCTGGCGGCGGCTTCGAGTGCATCCCGGACCTCGGCATCAATGCGGCCAAGCGCGGCATCCATGGTATCAGCATCAACCGCCAGGTCGGCCACGGTTTCAACATCAACCTGATCAAATCGGCGGGTCAGCTCAAGCAGGGCGGCATCGCCGTCACCCCGGATGGAACGGATAATCCCTGAAACGGTTTCCGAGACATCGGCACCGTCTTCACGCTTTGAGGTCAGAAGACGGCCAAAATCCCCCTCAAAATCAGGGCATCTGCTATCAAGCCTGGAGGGCATTGACCGCCTCCCTGATCCGGGTGACCCAGTGATTGATATCATCGGGACGGGTTTTCCAGGCAGCACGATTGACGGCAAAGCGACTGGAAATCTGGGCGATCTCTTCCACCTCAACCAGGCCATTGGCGACCAGGGTTGAGCCGGTTTCCACCAGATCAACAATACGGCGGCACAACCCCAGCCCCGGGGCCAGTTCCATCGCCCCGTTGAGCTTGATGCATTCAGCCTGAACCCCGCGTGAGGCAAAATGACGGCGCGTCACGCCCGGGTATTTGGTGGCAACACGAACATGCGACCAGCTGCGCGGGTCTTCCTGATCGAGGGTTTCCTGCTGGCTGGCGACCACCATCCGGCAGCGCCCTACCCCCAGATCAACCGGGGCGTAAATTTCAGGGTGATCGAATTCCATCAGCACATCGGACCCGGCGACCCCCATATGGGCAGCCCCGAAGGCAAGGAAAGTGGCGACATCGAAACTGCGCACCCTGATCACATCAACGCCTTCAGCCTCGGTCCTGAACCGCAGCCTGCGGTCACTTTCATCAAAGAAATCAGGTTCGGGTTCAATACCGGCATGCGCGAGGATCGGCCGGATAGCCTTCAGGATACGGCCCTTCGGCAGGGCAAGCACCAGCGTTTCTGGTGCTGCACCGGGCAGGTCACCCGACAATCCTGATGCTGTTTCCGGCTTCGTCATGCTGCTATCTCCATTTCAGGCCGGGATGCTCAATCCCGATGGGTATTATCATCATGCTGGGGGCTGAACACGGTTTGCCAGCCTTCACCCAAGTCTGCGGCATAAACCTTTATTACCGGACATTCAAGCCTGATCATGGATTCGCCAGAGAATACCAGCTCAATTCCGTCATCTTTCGGGATCATGGCGAGCAGGTTCAGCACTTCATCATGATCATGCGGGGAAAAACCCTTTCGTGATACCCGGGTCACGCCATCGATATTGATGCCGGTCAGCCTGCGGCGGGCGCCATCATCGGTTTTCTGATACCGCGCCACCACCAGCAGGAATTGCCCGCTTTCGGGATCATGCGCCATGTCACCGATCAGCACGGTTGCATCCTGCAGGAGCCCGGACAGCATCATCAGGTCATCACGGTCACAGGCCTTCAGCTTGATGCCATCAGTGGACAGCATTGTTATTCCTTTTCATTAACCCGGCTGATCAACGCGCCGCAGGCCGACAGTTTTTCTTCGAGCCTGTAATACCCCCGGTCGAGATGATAAACCCGGTTGATTGTGGTGACACCATCGGCAACCAGCCCCGCCAGCACCAGTGAAACCGATGCCCGCAGGTCCGTTGCCATGACCTGGGCGCCATGCAGTTTCGCCGGGCCATGAACAGTGGCATTGCCGCCATTGACATCAATTCTGGCCCCCATCCGCATCAGCTCAGGCACATGCATGAAACGGTTCTCAAATATCGTCTCCGAGATCACGCTATCGCCCTCGGCCAGGCACATCATGGCCATGAACTGGGCTTGCAGATCAGTCGGGAAGCCCGGATGCGGGGAGGTGGTGACATCCACCGGATGCGGGCTGCCCTTGGCGGAGATGAGAACGCTGGTGGCGGTTTCTTCAATACCAACCCCCGCCGCCCTCATCATGTCCCATAGCGCGGGCAGGTGATCAGGCCGGCAGTTGTTGAGCGTCACATGACCGCCCGTCATGGCTGACGCTATCGCAAAAGTGCCGGTTTCGATACGGTCGGCGATCACGGCATGGCGGCATCCGTTGAGGCCGGAGACACCAGTAACAGTAATCACCTCGCTCCCCTGGCCCGTGATGCTGGCCCCCATGGCGATCAGGCATTCGGCAAGATCGGTGATTTCAGGCTCACAGGCTGCATTGATGATCCGGGTTTCACCCCTGGCAAGCGCGGCGGCCATGAGGGCGTTTTCAGTCGCCCCGACACTGACCATGGGAAACGTGATATCCGCGCCTTTCAGCCCGTCAGGGGCCGATGCCTCAATATAGCCTTCAATGATATCAATGGTCGCGCCCATCGCCTCCATGGCCATGATATGCAGGTCCACGGGGCGGGTTCCGATGGCGCATCCCCCGGGCAGGGAAACCTTTGCCTTGCCATAACGGCCAAGGAGCGGGCCAAGCACCAGCACCGATGCCCGCATCCGGCGGACAATATCATAGGGCGCGGTGGTGCGCTTCCCGCTGGCCGGGCTGAACCGCACAACCTCATCCTGGCGTTCGCTGGCCACCCCCAGATGGTTCAATAGGGCCAGCATCGATGCGGTATCAGCCAGTTCCGGTAGGTTTTCCAGCACCATTTCGGTTTCAGCCATCAGGCTTGCCGCCATCAGGGGGAGGGCTGCGTTCTTTGCCCCTGAAATGGTGATGCTGCCCTCAAGCCTCTTGCCACCCTCTACACGCAATTTGTCCATCAGGTCTTGTCCTTTGTTGACGGTTTCTCTGTCGCGTCCTGGTCACGGCCACGAGCCTGGGCCTTCCGGCGATGCAGGTTGGACCGCAAGGCCTGGGCCAGCCGATCTTCCCGGCGCTGTTTTTCCGTCTTGTTCTGGGGGTTTTGCATGGTGGCTTTCGGCATGATTTTATCGTTCACCTGCATGGTACTATGCCGCCAGATCATACAACAGAGCCAGCCCCCCTGACCAGACCGTTAACGCGAAAGCCATTCATAGCGCGATCCCATGTCAGAAATATGGCCTCCATGATGGCTGATCAGGCTGTGCCTGCCCCCCCAGTTAAAAAGGGCTATATAAGGGGGGGTGGCTGCGTTTCTGCCAACTATAATGCCAGCTATAATGCCAACTATAATGACAGCCTTGATGACAGCCATAATGACGATATTGTGATTTGTCGCCCTGATCATGGCTCACTAGACTGACCATTAAATTTGATCAACCTAATATTCTTTGGCCAAAGATGCCGTAAGCGTCTGATGCCAGTTGCATCTTGAGGAGTCGAGCATGCCTGAACAGCAATCCCGAAGCAGGATCAGGAAATTCCTTCCTCTGGTCATTCTGGCGGCTGGACTGGCGCTTTTCTTTATCCTTGGCCTTGATGAGTATCTCAGCTTCGCGTGGCTGGCGTCGCATTATTCCGAGATCAAGTCCATGGCGACTGAAAACCTGGTGCTGGCGCTGTCTGCGTTTTTTATTCTCTACACGGTGGCGGTGGCGTTTTCACTGCCGATCGCCTCACCACTGACCCTCATTGGCGGCGCCATTTTCGGCTGGCTTGGCTTTGGGGCGGTGGTCACCTCGGCGACACTGGGGGCCTATATCCTCTTTATCGCGGCTCGCGGCGCGTTGGCGGAAAGCCTGTCCCGCAAGGCTGGCCCTTTCATGAGCAGGATCAACGCCGGGTTCAATAAATCCCCGTTTTACTGGCTGCTTGCGCTCAGGCTGATCCCGGCCTTCCCGTTCTGGGCTGTGAACATCGCGCCTGCCCTGCTCGGCATGAAAACCCGTGACTACATTCTGGCCACTGCCATCGGGATTGCGCCGGGCAGTTTTGTCTATATCTGGATCGGGCGCGGCTTTGACAGCATTCTGGCCCGGGGGGAAACCCCTGATCTGAGTGTGCTGACCGAACCATCCATCATTGCGCCGTTTTTTGCCCTTGGCGTTCTGGCGCTGGTGCCGGTAGGGGTTGAACATCTGCGGTCAAGGAGACGTAACCATGGCGCATCGTAAGGCTGATCTCTGCATTATCGGTGGCGGTTCAGGCGGGCTCAGTGTTGCCGCCGGTGCCGCCCAGATGGGTGCCAATGTTGTCCTCTTCGAAGGTGGGGAGATGGGCGGGGACTGCCTCAATTACGGCTGTGTTCCATCGAAAGCCCTGCTGGCCGCCGCCAAGGCCGCGCATCACGCCAACGGTCACCCCGAAATGGGCGTGACCGGCACGGCATCGGTTGATTTCGCCAAGGCCAAGGATCACGTTGCCTCGGTCATTGCATCCATCGCCCCACATGACTCGCCTGAACGGTTCCGTGGGCTCGGGGTTGACGTGATTGAGGATTACGCCCGCTTTACCGGCCCTCGCCGGGTTGAGGGCGGCGGCATCACGGTTGAGGCCAGGTATACGGTGGTGGCCACCGGTTCTTCAGCCTTTATCCCGCCTATCCCGGGGCTGGCGGAAACACCCTTTCACACCAACGAGTCAATTTTCAATGATCGCACCCTGCCCCAGCACCTGATCGTCATCGGTGGCGGGCCTATCGGGGTTGAAATGGCACAGGCGCATTGCCGGCTCGGGGCCAGAGTCACGCTGATTGAGGCTGCGCCTTCCATCATGATCCGCGATGATGCAGCCCTGGTTGCGCTATTGCGTGACCGGCTCAAGGCCGATGGCATCACCCTGATTGAGGGCGCTGGTGTCACCGCGGTGTCGGGGACCAATGGTGCGGTCAAGGTTGAGGTCGAAGGGCGCGGCACGATTGAGGGCAGCCATCTGCTGGTCGCTGTTGGCCGCAAACCCAATCTGGACAAGCTCAACCTCGAAGCGGCAGGGATTGAAACTGGCCGGGGCGGGATCACCACGGATCGACGTTTGCGGAGCAGCAATCGCCGTGTTTTTGCCATCGGTGATGCCGCAGGACGGCAGCAGTTTACCCATGTTGCGGGGTATCATGCCGGGATTGTCATCCGCAACACGCTGTTCCGCCTGCCCGCCAGGATCGATGATCGCGCTGTTCCATGGGTCACCTACACCGACCCTGAGCTGGCGCATGTCGGCCTGACCGAGGGTGAGGCCGAAAAGCAGGGCATCACCACCCGGCGGGTTGAGGCTGATCTGGCCGATAATGACCGGGCAAGGGCCGAAGGCCGGACCGAAGGACGCGTCGTTGCGCTGACCGATAAGCGTGGCCGCATCATCGGGGCCAGCATTCTCGGTGCCGGGGCAGGTGAGCTGATCCAGCCCTGGATTCTGGCGATCAACAACGGCATGAAAATAGGGGCCATGGCCTCCATGATTGCGCCTTACCCGACCATGGGTGAGGCCTCAAAAAGAGCGGCCGGGTCGTATTTCACCCCGACCCTTTTTTCAGAGAGAACCCGCAGACTGGTGCGGTTCATGCTGAAACTTCCATTCTAGGGGGAGACGCGAAATGGCGGGCAGCCATACAGGCTTGCATCCATGCACAGGTGCTGATAAAAGGGCCATCAATGCTGCTGTAGCTCAGTCGGTAGAGCACTCCCTTGGTAAGGGAGAGGTCGATGGTTCAAGTCCATTCAGCAGCACCATTTCCCGCGATATCCCCCCATTCTATCACCCCGCCTTATCGGGCCTGACCCTGCTGGTCCGGCCAAAACGGTGATGCCCGTATTTCTTGTTGCCTGCGGTAAAGGGCGGAGAAATTGAACAAAAGCGCGAAAGGATGCGATGTCAGATGGAACAGCAAACAAACGAGCTGAGCTTTCAGGAAACCGTTGATCTCTATTTCAACAAGGCCGCGGCGCTGATGGATCTGCCCCCCGGACTGGCGGACAAGATCCGGGTCTGCAATTCGGTCTACACCGTGCGTTTCGGGGTTCGCCTGCATGGCGAGATCAAAACCTTTGTCGGTTATCGCGCCGTTCATTCCGAGCATATGGAACCCGTCAAGGGCGGGATTCGTTTTGCCAATGCCGTCAATCAGGATGAGGTTGAAGCCCTCGCCGCGCTGATGAGCTACAAATGCGCCCTGGTGGAGGCTCCGTTTGGCGGGTCCAAGGGCGGGCTGGTGATCAACCCGCGTGATTACAATGATGAGGAAATGGAACTCATCACCCGGCGGTTCGCCTATGAGCTGATCAAGCGTGACCTGATCAACCCCAGCCAGAACGTCCCTGCCCCCGATATGGGGACAAGCGAGCGTGAAATGGCCTGGATTGCCGATCAATACGCCCGCATCAACACCACCGATATCAACGCCCGTGCCTGTGTCACCGGCAAGCCTGTTCACGCTGGCGGGATCAATGGCCGGACCGAGGCTACAGGGCGCGGGGTGCAATTTGCCTTGCGTGAATTCTTTCGCCACAAGGATGATGTAAAGCTGGCCGGACTGGATGGCAGCCTGGCGGGCAAGCGCATCGTCGTGCAAGGGCTGGGCAATGTCGGCTATCACGCGGCCAGCCTGCTGGCCAAGGAAGACGGCGCGCTCATCACCGGTATCATCGAAAGACGGGGCGGCATTTTCAACCCTGATGGTCTGGATGTTGAGGCGGTGCGTCAGTTCATGGATGAAACCGGCTGTACCAGCGGCTACCCCGATGCCCAGCACACCAAAGATGGGGCCAGCCTGCTTGAGGCTGAATGCGATATCCTGATCCCGGCGGCGCTGGAAGGCGTTATCAATGTCGGCAATGCTGACCGCATCAAGGCCAGGCTGATTATTGAGGCGGCCAACGGCCCCATCACCTTCAAGGCTGATGAAATCCTCAACCGCAAGGGGACGATCATTATCCCCGATCTCTACGCCAATGCGGGCGGGGTGACGGTATCGTATTTCGAATGGGTCAAGAACCTGTCGCATATCCGTTTCGGCCGCATGGAACGCCGTCAGGAAGAAAAGCGGCATGAAATGCTGATCACCGAATTGAAACGGTTATCCGCTGATACAAAGCTGGGCTGGGAGCTTTCCCCCGATTTCACCGATGCCTATCTGCGCGGTGCGGGTGAACTGGAACTGGTGCGTTCAGGGCTGGATGACACGATGCGCACAGCGTATCAGGCGATGCGGGAGGTCTGGCATAGCCGCGATGATGTTGACAGCCTGCGGACAGCCGGTTTCATGATTGCCATTGAACGCATCACCCGCAGTTACCTGACCAAAGGGTTGTGAGTTGTTGAAACCCCGGGGCCAACAGCGTAGGGTGACGACTGACTGATACAGTCGCTACCCTGAGCAGGACCCGATGACATCAATTTTCCCGCCTCTTTCGTTCCTGAAGACGCAATGGACCTTCCTGCTTTTCGGGTTCCTTCTGGCGTTTTTCTCCTCCCCCGGGCAGACGTTTTTCATCTCTCTTTTCTCCGGCCATATCCGTGATGAGCTGGGCCTCAGCCATGGGGAGTTTGGCAATATCTACGCTGCCGGTACCCTTGTCAGCGCGGTCTGCCTGATCCCGGCGGGGCGGCTGGTGGATGTCATGCGGCTCAGGCATATTGCGCTGCTGATCATCATCGGGCTGGGGGCGGCGGCGTTATTCTTTTCAACCATAACCTCGGTGATGACGCTGGCAGTCGGGGTGTTCCTGCTGCGCTTTACCGGCCAGGGGATGATGACGCATCTCTATTCAACCGCCATGACCCGCCGTTATGTTGCCGAACGTGGCCGGGCGCTGGCGGTGGCGGTGCTGGGGCATCCGGTTTCCGAATTTTCCATGCCGGTCTTCGCGCTGCTGATGCTGGCAATGATGGAATGGCAACAGGTCTGGATGATCACCGGGCTGATAGCCTGGGCCATCATGATCCCGGCCGCGATTATCTTTACCCGCCGCATCAGGGGTCAGGATGGTGAAGGGCTGGAAGGCACCAATACCGCTGGCCGTGACGGGTTGCACTGGACCCGGCGGGAAATGCTGATGCACTGGCGGTTCTGGATGCTCTGCGGCATTGTCATTGCCCCTGCCTTCACCGCCACCGGAATGCTGTTCCACCAGATCCATTTTGCTGAAATCAAATCCATCCCGCTGCCGCAATGGATCAGCGGATACGTCTTTTACGCTGTCATGAACATCATCGGCTCTTTCATCGGCGGGGCGTTGATAGACCGGTTCTCTGCCTCCAGGATTGCGCCACTGGTGGTGGCCAATCTTGCCGCTGTGCCGCTGATGCTGTTTTTCGCCGCCCCCGGGGTCATGGTGTTTGCCTTTTTCATCGTCTTTGGCCTGACCCAGGGCATGGTCTACACATCATCAGCACCGCTTTTTGCCGAAATTTACGGCACCAGGCATCTCGGCGGCATCAAGGCGATTGCCCAGGCTCTGATGGTTTTTGCCTCGGCCCTGTCGCCTGCATTGCTGGGCTATATGATTGACGCGGGCGCAGGCCTGACCGCGCTGCTGGTTGTTCTTGGCTCCATCCCTCTTATATCTGGAATAATGGGGTTCATCGCCATTCAGGCCCGCAACTAGGCCGCCTCTGGCCCCCCGCCTAGAAAGAGACAACACCATGCGATTGCCCTCTCTGATCCTGATGCTGCTGATTATGGCCGGTTATACCGGCTATGCCCATGCCAGCACGTTCTGGGAGGGGCTGTGGTTCGAATGCGAATTTGCCGGCCGCACGGCACCACCGGCTGATGGTTGCGCCATGCTGGATGATGACGGGTTTATCTTCAGCGCGGGTCAGGTCACCCATGTCAAGGTGAGGGACAGTGTTGAAACCGATGCCTGCAAGAAACAGCGGGCAGGCCAGTGTTTCCGGGCAGATGCCCCGTCCATCTCCATCAGCGTTGATCGCAAGGGCAAGGCCGAGTTCACCGATACAACCCTTGGCATCCGGTTTCTGGGATGCACCCAGATTTTCCATAAAACCGATATAAATTCCGATAGGAATACCGATGGGGCGACATTTGTTGAAGCGCGCCCCGATGATAAAAGATGCTATTGGGCGGGTGAAAAACACTTTTACCTGCGGCGTTACCTGGGGGAGGTCAAGACCATTGAGTGAAGCTGTTTTCCATGCCCTGACCGGGCGCGCGCTGATCAGGCTTGATGGCGATGAGACCGCTGATTTTCTGCAAGACCTGATCACCGCCAGCGTCACTGATCTGGCCCCGGGTTCGGTGCGTCAGGCGGCGTTGCTGACCCCGCAGGGCCGTATCCTTGTTGACCTGCTGATCAGCCATGATGAAACCGGGTTTACCCTTGAATGCGACCGCAGCCAGCGCGATGGCCTGGCCCGTAAACTGAAGCTCTACCGGCTTCGCCGCGCCATTGACATTACCCTTGATGACCGGGCTGTTCACGCTGTTGAGGGGGGGTGTGACGGTATCCTCACCGACCCGCGATTTCCCATCCCGGTTGGCCGTCTCTACGGTGATGCCCCGGCTGAACCCACGGCGGATACCGATCAGTGGAGGAGGCTGCGCTGGCATCACGGCATCGCCGAGGGTGAGGCCGAACTGCCCCCTGAAAAGGCCCTGCCGCTTGAATGCAGGCTTGATCTCGATGACGGTATCAGTTTTGAGAAGGGCTGTTATATCGGCCAGGAAGTCACGGCCAGAACACGCTATCGCGGGCTGGTCAAACGCAGTTACGCGCCGGTGCGCATTGATGGGGCGATCACCGCGCCTGCGACGATCAAGGTCGATGGGCGTGATGCCGGAACCGTTTTCGCCGCGCTGCCGGATGGTGACGGCATGCTCGGGCTTGCCAGTATCCGGCTGGAATACCTGCATGATGATGACGCAAGCCTGATGGCTGATGACACGAGGCTGGAGCCGTTCCTGCCGGAACGCTTGCTGCCCCTCCCCGGCGGAAAAGACTAGGCCTGCTATCGCCCTGAATTAAGTGATTTTTTATTGAGCCGTCCAGGCCCCGTCAATGGGGAGCGCCGCGCCATTAAAGCTCGCGCCCGCGCTGGATGTGATCAGGAAATCGGCAAATTCGGCGATCTGTTCAATGGAAACAAATTCCCCCGATGGCTGGCGTTCGATGACCAGCGCCCGGGCCTCCTCCTGACGGGATGTCCCTTTTGCTTCCATTCTGGCTTCGATCTGGGCCTCCACCAGCGGTGTGCGGACCCAGCCCGGGCAGATGGCGTTGCAGGTGATGCCATCGGTTGCGGCCTCCAGCGCGATGCTGCGGGTCAACCCGACCAGCCCGTGCTTGGCCGCTGAATAGGCGCTTTTCCCTGCCGAGGCGATCAGCCCGTGGGTTGATGCGATATTGACGATCCGGCCAAAGCCGCGCTCCCGCATGCCCGGGATGACCGCGGCAATGGTATGAAAACTCGCGCTCAGATTAATGGCGATCACATCATCCCATTTTTCGGTGGGGAATTCCTCAACAGGGGCAACAAACTGTATCCCGGCATTATTGACCAGCCCGTCAATGCGCCCGAAATCAGCTTCGGCCGATTGCATCATGGCGCGGATATCCTGCGGCTTGCGCATATCGGCATCATAATACCGGCATTCGGGCGCCCCGGCATCGGTCAGCGCGGCCTTGACCTCATCAACCCGGGCCGCATCAGCCAGCCCGTTAAAGGCGATGCTATGCCCGGCCGCGGCCATGCGGCTGGCGATACCGAAACCGATACCGCTGGTGGCACCGGTGATAAAAAGGGTGAGGCTGTCCATGGTGTTTCAACTTTCGTTATTGGCTGGATTTTCGGGTTATTTTTTAAAGAGATCATCCGCCGCAGCGCGGACCGACTGTTTCCCCGACAGCACGGCATCAATGCGGTCTATTTCCGCTTTCAGCCGGTCGCGGTAGGCGTTGAGGTCCTCAACATTCCAGCGTTCCATATCCGCAGGACGGCCGGATGGCTTGAGCTTTTCAATCTCGTCTTCCATCATCTCCTCCTTCATCGTCTTTTTTATCATACGAAGCCGGTATCGCTTTGCAATCCGCAATGTTTGCAAAATCCTGACGCAATCATTATATAGATCATTGTATTGATTTGATAACGGCCCAGGGGCCGCCGGTCGCGGATCGGAAACACCTCAGGAGAAATGATGGCTGACCTGCTTATGCCCAAGGCAACCGCTGTTTGGTTGATTGACAATACCGCACTGACGTTTGAGCAGATTGCGGATTTTTGCTCATTGCATGAACTGGAAGTCCAGGCCATTGCCGATGGCGATGTCGGCGCTGGCATTCAGGGCTATAATCCTGTGCTTAACAGCCAGCTCAGCGATGAAGAAATCAAGCGTTGTGAGGAAGACCCATCGGCGCGTCTTGTCCGCTCGACCACCGATCTGCCTGAACCGACACGCCGCACCAAGGGGCCGCGCTACGTTCCGGTCAACCGCCGTTCCGATAAACCCGATGCCATCGCCTGGATCGTCAAGCATCATCCTGACATGAAGGATAGCCAGATTTCAAAACTGATCGGCACCACCAAGGAAACGATTGGCAAGATCAGGGACCGTTCGCACTGGAACATCACCAACATCACCGCCAAGCATCCCGTCATGCTGGGGCTGTGCAGCCAGGCTGATCTCAACACAGCGATTGAAAAATCAGGTGGCCAGGCCGCCACAACGGTGGATCAGGTCAGCAGCATCAATGAGATGCCGTAACCTGAACCCTTGAACCTGAATACTTGAACCTGAACACTTGCATCAGGCATTAAAAAAGGGGGTCAGAAGCCCCCTTTAATTTTACCTTAAACCGGTTCTTTCAGGCCTATTCAGCTTTAGGCCCTATTCACTTTTTGGATAGCCGATGGATTGCAACGCAATCGTGATTTCATCGAGAATGGCCGGATCATCGATTGTCGCCGGGAACGGGTATTCCTCCCCATCGGCAATTTTCTTCATCGTGCCACGCAGGATTTTGCCTGATCGCGTCTTTGGCAGACGCTGAATGATGACGGCCTGACGAAACGCCGCCACCGGGCCGATTGTATTCCGCACGGACTGCACCACCTCAGCCACGATCGTGTCACCGGCACGGTCAACACCGCTTTTCAGCACAAGGAAGCCAAGCGGCACCTGACCCTTGAGCGCGTCGGCAACCCCGACCACGGCGCATTCGGCCACATCAGGATGACCGGACAGGACCTCTTCCATACCGCCGGTGGAAAGCCTGTGGCCCGCCACGTTGATAATGTCATCAGTGCGCGCCATCACAAAGATATAGCCATCGTCATCAATATACCCGGCATCACCGGTTTTATAATAGCCCGGGAATTCGGCCATGTAGCTTTCAACATAGCGATCATCATTGTTCCACAGGGTCGGCAGGCAACCCGGCGGCATCGGCAATTTCACCACGATGGAGCCAATCTCACCGGCTGGCACCGGCCCCCCGGCAGCATCAACAACCTCAACCGTCCAGCCCGGCACAGCCCGGCCCGGGCTGCCGACCCGGATAGGGGTATCATCAATGCCGAGGCAGGTGGCCGCAATCGACCAGCCTGTTTCAGTCTGCCACCAGTGATCAATCACCGGCACACCAAGATGCTGGCCCGTCCATTCCAGGGTATCGGGATCACAGCGTTCACCGGCCAGGAACTGGGCCCTGAAATGGCTCAGGTCATACTGCTCCAGCAATTTTGCATCGGGGTCTTCTTTCTTGATCGCCCTGATCGCGGTCGGGGCGGTGAACATGGCGGCAACCTTGTGTTCGGCAATAACCCGCCAGAATGCCCCGGCATCGGGTGTGCCCACGGGTTTGCCCTCATACATCACCGTGGTGCAGCCGGCAAAAAGCGGGGCGTAGACGATATAGGAATGCCCGACAACCCAGCCGATATCCGATGCTGTCCAGAAGACATCGCCGGGGTCCATGTCATAAATCGCCTTCATCGACCATTTGAGCGCAACGATATGCGCCGCTGTCGACCGCACGACCCCTTTCGGGATACCGGTGGTCCCGGATGTATAGAGGATATAACACGGATCAGCCCCATCAACCGGCACACAGTCAGCGGGTTCAACCCCGTCAATCGCATCATGCCAGTCAATATCACGGCCCTCGATCATCGAGGCCGTCACCTGGGGCCGTTGATAGAGAATGCAGGTTTCGGGTTTGTGTTCGCTCAGCTCAATGGCCCCATCGAGCAGCGGTTTGTATTCAACGATCCGGGTGGGTTCAATCCCGCAGGATGCCGTGACAATCATTTTGGGGGAGCAGTCATCAATCCGCTTGGCCAGCTCACTGGCGGCAAACCCGCCAAACACCACCGAATGGATCGCACCGAGCCGCACCACCGCCAGCATGGCCACAATAGCCTCAGGGATCATCGGCATGTAGATGACAACGCGGTCACCCTTTTCCAGCCCCCTTGCCTTCAGCGCACCGGCAAAAGTGGCGACCTCATGGGTCAGCTCATTATAGGTATAGGTCCGGGTTGAATTGGTGATCGGGCTGTCATAAATCAGCGCCGCCTGCTCACCCCTGCCATCACGGATATGGCAATCGAGCGCGTTGTAGCAGGTGTTGATCTTGCCGCCCTCAAACCAGCGATAGAAAGGGGGGTTGTCATCGTTCAGGATGCGTTGAGGGGGTTCATCCCAGGCGATATCTTTCGCCAATTCACCCCAGAACGATACAAGATCGCTATTGGCCGCTTCATTGATGGCATCAAAACTATTATTCATGGGTCAACCTATGCCTTATGGTATGGTATTCTCAGCGGATGTATGATGACGGTTTGATCATAGGGGTGCAACCCTATATTGAGATAATCACAACAACAAGATCAGATTGCCAGTGACTGAAAACAATAACATTTCTCATCAGCAAGCCATGCTTCGCCAGCAACTGGAACAGCTGACGATTGAGCATAGTGACCTCAATGCCATCATCGAAGAGATGGTGACAAACCCGCTCACTGACATGATCCGTCTGCAACGCCTCAAGAAACGCAAGCTGGCCATCAAGGATGAAATCCGTTCGATCCACCAGCGGCTGTTGCCAGATATCATCGCCTGATCTAGGATCGTCTTTTACCAATTTGAGATAGCATCATGAGTGCGATTAAAGCGACAGTTGGCATTTGCATGGGCAGTCAATCGGACTGGCCGACAATGAAACACGCCGCCGATCTGCTGGATCATTTCGGCATCCCTTTTGAGAAGAAAATCACCTCTGCCCACCGCACCCCGAAACGCATGGCCGAATACGCTGATCATGCCCGTGACCGGGGGATAAGCATCATCATTGCCGGGGCTGGCGGTGCCGCGCATCTGCCGGGAATGCTGGCCGCCCATACCACGATCCCGGTCCTTGGCGTGCCGATTGAAAGCGCCGCGCTCAAGGGCATGGATTCGTTGCTGTCGATTGTCCAGATGCCTGGCGGCGTGCCGGTCGGCACGTTTGCCATCGGCAAGGCCGGGGCCATTAACTCAGCCCTCATGGCGGTGAGTATCCTCAGCCTCAATGATGATGATCTGGCCGCCGCGCTTGCCAACTGGCGAAACGCCCAGACCGCCAGCATCGCTGATGAGCCAACGGATGCCTGAAGCCTCACTCTCCTCGCCTCTGCCTGAAGGATCTATTATCGGTATCCTCGGCGGTGGCCAGCTTGGCCGGATGACCGCCATTGCCGCGGCTGAACTTGGCTATCGGTGCCATGTCTATGCGCCTGAGGGTGATGCCCCGGCCTGTGATGTGGCGGCCTTTTCAACCCGTGCCGATTATGATGACGGGGCGGCACTGGCCGGTTTTGCCGCAGCGGTGGATACCGTCACCAGCGAGTTTGAGAACGTCCCCGCCGAGGCCATGGAGGCGATTGCCCTTAACGCCCCTGTCAGCCCGGGTGCAGCGGCCTTGCGCACGGCCCAGCACCGGATTGCCGAAAAAACCCTGGCCCGGTCGCTGGGGATTGCCACCCCTGATTTCGCCCCTGTCAACAGGGCCAGTGATATCACAGCCCCGCTCAACGGGATGGCGCATGGCGCGATCCTGAAAACCTGCCGCCTCGGCTATGATGGCAAGGGCCAGGCCAGCATCAGCACAGCCGCCGAGGCCGAAGCCGCCTTTGACGGGCTGAAGAGCGATGACTGTATTCTGGAGGAGCGGATTGATTTTCAGGCTGAGGCCAGTTTCCTGATTGCCCGCAGTGCCGATGGCCGGATTGCGCATTTCCCGGCCACGATCAATGCCCATAAGGGCGGTATCCTTTCCACCTCCGTGGCACCGGCTGATGCTGAAACCCTGCCTCCCCCGCTGCTCCGCGCCGGGCAGGATGCGGTAGAGGCGCTGGCCCGCCATCTTGAGCTTGTCGGCGTTCTGGCGATGGAGAGCTTCATTACCGGGTCTGGGCTGGTGTTCAATGAAATCGCACCCCGCCCGCATAATTCGTTCCACTGGACCATCGAAGGCGCGGAGACGAGCCAGTTTGCCCAGCTGGTGCGGGCGATCACCGGCCTGCCGCTCGGTTCAACCGGGGCGATGGGGCGTTGGCAGATGGATAATATCCTCGGTGAGGATATGGACAGGCTGGATGCCGCCATGGGTGAGGCCGGGGCCTTTATCCATCGTTACGGCAAAGCCGCGGCACGCCCAGGCCGCAAGATGGCGCATATCACCCGCCAGATCAGCGACTAGGCCCACGGCCGGTCAGGACCGGCCCAGTGCTGTCAGGTCAAACGGTGTATCCTGATAGAGATCGTGTATCCAGTTGGTGATCAGGAGGAAGGCAAAGGGCCGCCAGTAATTCACCGGCGTATTGCCCGGGTCATTATCGGGATAGTAATTGGCCGGGATGGCCGTGGCCAATCCGGCCTCAGCATCGCGGTTGTATTCAGCCGCCAGGGTATCCGCATCGTATTCGAGGTGGTTGAGGATGAAAAGATCACCATTGATGCTGTCACGCACCATGCCGGGGCCAGCCTCCGCACTGTCGGCCAGAACCATGATCGACCCTGATGCCTCAATTTCCTTGCGCAGGTTTTCGGTGTAGCGCGATACCGGCATGGGGAAATTGTCGGTGAAACCTTTCATCAGGCGGGAGGTGTTTTCCTCCACCCGGTGATTGAAGATGCCGAATTTCTTGTCATTCATGCGGTGCTTGGCAATGCCGTGAAAATGATAGAGCAGCGCCTGCGCCCCCCAGCAAATCCCAAGCCGGCGGAAACAGTGGGTTTTCGACCAGTCCATGATCTCAGCCAGTTCATCCCAGTAATCGACATCCTCAAACGGCATGGTTTCCACCGGCGCACCGGTGATCAGGATAGCATCAAAATAGTCTTCGCGGACATCATCAAGACTGCGATAATAACGCCTCAGATACCCTGCTTCGGTATTGCGGGGGGTATAGCTGGCCGTCATCATCAGCGTCAGTTCGATCTGCATGGGTGAGTTGCCGAGCAACCGCGCGAACTGGATTTCGGTTTCTTTTTTCTTGGGCATGAGGTTGAGCAGAAGTATCCGCAACGGCCGGATATCCTGGCGCACGGCCTGATCACTGATGATCAGATCGACGTTTTCTTCTTCCAGAACAGTACGGGCAGGAAGATCATGCTGAATCTTGATGGGCATTGGATTTTTCCAGATTGGGAATGCGGGGAGGCATCAGGATGGCGCGTCAGCCGGAACGCCGCATCGGCATTCGGCCAAGGATACGGCCCGCCATCTTCATCCCCATTTCAGCCGCCTTTCGGGCCGGTGCCGTCACTTTCGGGATCATGGCCACGTCACGCAGACGCTGATCCAGAAACTTCTCAATTTTCGCGCGGTCCGCCGAAGGGTTTGCAATCCAGTACAGCAGCACCGCCGAATAGACACCCGCCAGGCTGGCACGCTTGGTGTAGAACGAAAAATCAACCGCACGATCACCGGTGAGCCGCCAGATACGGTCAACGGTGCGATACAGCGTCTTGGCCGCCACCGGCGCGTTCTGGGGGTTGGCCAGCATCTTGAGCGCCGCGTTCACCGCTTCCCGATGGGGGGTCGCCCAGTCCAGGCGGCACAGGATCGCCTCCCGGATGATGACGCTGATGCGCTCAGGGCGTTGTTCCATCCGGTCAAGCCCGGCCGCCATTTCACGATCCGCCAGATCGGTGAACGCTTCAACCGCGTCAATCGCCCCGTTGGGAAACATCAACGCAGCCTCGGCGGGTTCAATCCCGATATCGGCGGCACCGTTGGCAATGGCTGTCGCGCTCCACCCGTCAAAAGGGACATGGAGCAGGATAGCCCGGATCAGATCATCAATGGTTGGCTTGGACATGGCTTTTTCTCTATCAACTCTAATTCATATATAGGGGTTTGATCGCGGTATTAAAACCCCTTACCGGCAGGGCAGCACGCTATCAGGGATAAACGCTTTGCCATGCCTGCCCTCTGTGGTATAAAGGCGATCCTTTAACAATAACACCTAATCATCTAGAGAGGATGTGAGAGCCAGTGTTCGTTACCGTACGGGATAACAATGTTGATCAGGCCCTGCGTGTGCTGAAAAAGAAGATGCAGCGCGAAGGTCTTTTCCGTGAAATGAAAAACCGCCGTTCCTATGAAAAGCCATCTGAACGTCGGGCACGCGAATCAGCTGAATCCACCCGTCGTGTGCGCAAACTTATGCGCAAACGCATGGAACGCGAAGGTTTCTAGTTTCTGTTCATTCAGAAACGCCACATTAAAAGAGCCACCTTCGGGTGGCTTTTTCTTTTTCCGGGGGAGGAAAAAATGAACAGGACAATCGATATCAGGGGGTACAACCCTGCTGATCATGAGGCCGTCACCGGGTTATGGAAAACCGTTTTTCCTGATGACCCGCCATGGAACGAACCCGCAACAATGCTGGCGGCGAAACTGGATTTCCAGCCAGAGGGTGTTCTGATAGGGGTGGCCAACGGCGCGGTGATCGCCGCTGTGCTGGCCGGTTATGATGGTCATCGCGGCTGGATCAATGCGCTGGCGGTTGACCCGAACCATCGCGGCCATGGCTATGGGGCCGCCATGATTGAGGCAGCATCCGCACGGCTGAAATCCATGGGGGCGGTCAAGGTCAATTTGCAGATCAGGGGCGGTAACAACAGCCTGAAAGCCTATTACGAAAGCCTGGGGTTTGAGGTTGAAAACCGAATTTCCATGGGAATGCTGCTCAATTAGCTTTCAGCATGACCCCCAAAAAAGCCCCATAAAAAAGGCGGGAATGAACCCCGCCTTCCTTATCATTATGCCATGCCTGAGCGATCAGGTGATCTGACCCAGCAGGGCATCGACGCTGGCCTTGGCATCGCCATAGAACATGCGGGTGTTCTCCTTGAAGAAGAGCGGGTTTTCAATGCCTGAATAACCCGTACCCTGACCACGCTTGGAAACAAACACCTGCTTGGCCTTCCAGACTTCGAGAACTGGCATCCCGGCAATGGGCGAGTTCGGGTCTTCCTGCGCGGCCGGGTTGACGATATCGTTCGACCCCACCACGATCACCACATCGGTGTTCGGGAAATCGTCGTTGATCTCATCCATCTCAAGGACAATGTCATAAGGCACCTTGGCCTCAGCCAGCAGCACGTTCATATGCCCCGGCAAGCGGCCTGCCACCGGGTGAATGGCAAAGCGAACCGATTTACCCTGCGCCCTCAGCCGCCGTGTCAGCTCAGAGATGGATTGCTGCGCCTGCGCCACCGCCATGCCGTAACCCGGCACGATGATGATGCTGTCAGCATCGTTGAGCGAAGAAGCAACACCATCAACGTCAATCGCCACCTGCTCGCCCTCAATTTCCATGGCGGGACCGGTGGCATCGCCCCAGCCGCCAAGGATAACCGAAACGAAATGACGGTTCATCGCCTTACACATGATGTAGGAAAGGATCGCCCCTGATGAGCCAACCAGCGCACCGGTCACGATCAGCAGGTCATTGCCAAGCAGGAAGCCGGTTGCCGCCGCCGCCCAGCCTGAATAGGAGTTGAGCATGGAAACAACCACCGGCATGTCAGCCCCGCCAATAGCCATCACCAGATGGATACCCAGCAGGCAGGCCAGCACGGTCATGACATAGAGCGTCCACGGCCCGGCATGGTTCATGTACATCACCAGCAGCACCAGCGAGGCCACGACAATGGCGATATTCCACATATTCCGGCCCGGGATGATCAGCGCCTTGCCGTCAATCTTGCCCGCCAGTTTGCCGTAGGCAATGATCGAGCCGGTGAAGGTCACAGCACCGATAAAGACACCGAGGAAAATCTCAACCTCATGGATGACCTGTTCTGCCTTTGAGGCAAAATCATGCACCGTCAAATCGGAATTAAGGCCGATGAACACCGCCGCAAGACCAACAAAGGAATGCAGGGCAGCCACCAGTTGCGGCATGCCGGTCATCTCAACCCGCAGTGCCACCAGAACACCGATCACGGCCCCGGCCACGATCGAGCCCATCAGCACGGTGCTGAGGCTGACCGCTGGTTCCGCCACGGTGGCCAGCACCGCGATGGCCATCCCGATAATGCCATACCAGACAGCCCGCTTGGCGCTTTCCTGATTGGATAGCCCGCCAAGGGACAGAATGAAGAGAACAGTTGCCGATATATAAGCGGCGGTTTGAAGTCCTATCGTCATAATCAATCCTCCGCCTAAGATTTCTTGAACATCTGCAACATGCGGCGCGTCACCATGAACCCGCCGACAATGTTGATGGTGGCGATCAGCACCGAAATGCCCGCCAGTACAGTGACGATCGAATTGCCGGTATCAAGCTGGAGCAAGGCCCCGACAATGATGATGCCCGAGATTGCGTTGGTCACAGCCATCAGCGGGGTGTGGAGCGAATGCGCAACCCCCCATATCACCTGGAAGCCGACAAAGACAGCCAGCACGAAAACAATGAAATGCTGCATGAAACTGGCCGGGGCATAGGCCCCGATCACCGCCATCAGCGCGGCACCCGCGATCAGAAGCCCGGTCTGCTGACGGCCAGCCCTGGCCATGGCAGCGGCTTCATCAGCGGCGATTTCTTCGGGCGTTTTCTGCGGGGTCTTTTCCGGTTTCTTGGAGGCAATTGCCTGCACCTTGGGGGGTGGCGGCGGGTAGGTAATCTCACCGTCAAAGGTGACGGTTGCGCCCCTGATCACGTCATCTTCCATGTTGTGATTGATCTGGCCATCCTTTTCAGGGGTCAGGTCAGTCATCATGTGGCGAATGTTCGTTGAATAGAGCGTTGATGCCTGGCTTGCCATCCGTGACGGGAAATCGGTGTAGCCGATGATGGTCACGCCGTTGTCGGTGACGATTTTCTCATCAGCAACGGTGAGCTTGCAGTTACCGCCCTTTTCAGCGGCCAGATCAACGATCACCGACCCAGGCTTCATGGCCTTGACCATGCCTTCGGTCCACAGCTCGGGGGCCTCACGATTGGGGATCAGGGCTGTGGTGATGACAATATCAATTTCCGGTGCCTGCTGCTCAAACAGCTCAAGCTGCTTGGCGCGGAATTCAGGGCTGGACGGCGCGGCATAGCCGCCGGTTTCCGCACCATCCTGATTATCATCGAAATCTAGGAACAGGAATTCGGCACCCATGGACTCGATCTGCTCGGCGACTTCGGGGCGCACATCGAAAGCGCGGACAATCGCACCCAGCGACTGCGCCGTGCCGATGGCGGCAAGACCGGCAACACCGGCCCCGATCACCAGCACCTTGGCGGGCGGGACTTTACCGGCGGCGGTAACCTGACCCGTGAAGAAACGGCCAAAATTGTTGCTGGCCTCGATCACCGAACGATAACCGGCAATATTGGCCATGGATGACAAAGCATCCATTTTCTGCGCCCGGGAAATCCGCGGCACCATTTCCATGGCAATGACATTGACGCCTTGCGATTTCGCCTGCTCGAGCGCATCGGGTTCACCCGCAGGGTTGAAGAAACCGATCAGGGTCTGCCCTTTCTTGAGCTTTTTCAGCTCGGCCTTGGAAGGTCCGCGAACCTTGGTGACAATATCCACCGCGCTGATCAGCTCATTGGCGGATTTCACCACGGTCACGCCGGCGGCGCGGTAATCGTCATCAGCGAAGCGGGCCGGTTCACCGGCTCCTGCCTCAACGAAACATTCATAGCCCAGTTTCTGGAGTTGGAGGGCGGAATCGGGTGTCATCGACACGCGGTTTTCCCCCGCCATTGTTTCCCTAGGGGCACCGATTTTCATGTTATTTGCTCCCGTTATAGTCGGACTGATCTATGCACGTTTTCCTCCCGGCGCACAGTTTTTGCTCGGTTATACGCCGGACCCCCAAGGTCGTGCAAAGGCTCTGCCCTCTGCAAAAGAGGATGAACCCTATCACGACACCATCGCCGTCAAAAGAGACAAATTACCTCAGCCTCATTTTATACTGTTTTATTCGGTGGAATCTTCCCCGGTGGAATCTTCATGGTCATAGATGGATTGGGGGATGCCGCAGTCAATAGCGGCCTCACGCTGACGGCGGGCCAGCGCATCAGCATCAAAGCCATCAATCATGCCTTCAAACTGGCGGTGCCAGTTGACCTCAGCCTGCAGATGCATGAACACCGAACCAAGGCCGATAGCAGCGCGATCCATCAGCACAAACTCACGCGGGGGGCGAACCCCGCCAATGCGTTTTAGCTCGGCATAGACTTTCATGGCGACTTCACGGCCCTGATTGCCGCTTCGCATTTCCTGAATGGGCCTCGCCTTATCCTCCAGCAGCGGTGTGTAGATGAACCGCGCCCAGATGTTGAGAATATCAATCGCCTCACGATCAAGATTATCAAAGCCCCATTTTCTGTAAGCATCAACGGCGAGGGCCTCATCATCGTCACGCAGGGCGCGGTAGAGATCAATCACCCCGCTGACAAAGGCAGGCCTGAACAGCCTGATGCATCCGTAATCCAGCAGGTTGACCGAGCGGTCAGCGGCAATCGTGTAATTCCCCGGATGTGGGTCACCATGGATCACGCCATAATAATAGAACGGCACATACCATGTCCGGAACATGTTGATGGCAACCTCGTTGCGTTCCTCACTGCTGTTAGCTTCGGCAATATAGGATTTCAGCTTGGTTCCATCAATCCAGCTCATGGTCAGGAGCCGGTCGGTGGAGAGTTCTTCAAACGGTTCAGGCACATTGGCCCCCGGCTCATCAGCCAGCATCGTCCGATAGAGCCGCATGTTCGCCGCCTCCCGCCGATAATCCAATTCTTCCTCAAGCCGCTGGGACAGCTCGGTGTGAATATCGCTGGTGGAGATCGCGTTATCATAGCGTTCATAGAGCGAGAAAATCAATTTCAGCTGGCGCAGGTCAGCCTCAACCGCCGCCCGCATATCAGGGTACTGGAGCTTGCAGGCATATTTCCCGCCATCATGCCCCGTGGCCCGATGCACCTGACCGAGTGAGGCAGCGGCAGCGGCCTGTTTTTCAAACTCGGCGAATTTGGATTGCCAGTCTGCCCCCAGTTCGGCCGCCATCCTGCGCTTGACGAAGAGCCAGCCCATCGGCGGCGCGTCGGTTTGCAGATTGGCCAGTTCTTCGGCGTATTCTCGGGGCAAGGCCTCAGGGATGGTGGCGAGGATCTGGGCCACTTTCATCAGCGGGCCTTTCAGGTTCCCCAGCGCATCACGCAATTGGACGGCGTGATTATCACGGTCAACCTTGATGCCGAGATAGCGTTCACCCGCCATCTTCATGGCCAGGTTCCCCATGGTTCCCGTGACCTTGGCGTAGCGGCGGAAACGTCCGCCCATGCCCGACTGTTCATTCGCCATGCGCTGTCTCCACCAATCCGGCCTGGACCAGTTCGGCCTCAAGCTCATCAATCATGCCCGATAGCATATCCAGCCCCAGCGACCAGAAAGATGCATCACGGGCATCCAGCCCGAACGGGGCCAGTGCCTCATCATGGCGGCGGGTGCCGCCTGCCCTCAACAGATCAAGGTAATTCAGCACAAAATCTTTCCGGGCATCGCCTTCTGCGGTGCTGTAGACCTGCCACAATGCATTCACGAGGCAATCACCAAAGGCATAGGCATAAACGTAGAACGGGACATGGACAAAATGCGGGATGAACCCCCAGATCGGCCGATACGTCTCATCAATCCGGATCGCCGGGCCTAGGGCATCAGCCTGGGTTTCCATCCAGATATCAGCGATAGCATCAGGGGTCTGCTCACCCTTCTGGCGAGCGTCATGGAAGCGTTCCTCAAAATTATGGAAGCCGATCTGGCGCACCACGGTATTGAGCATATCCTCGATCTTGCCGGCCAGCAGGGCGCGCCGCTGAACAGGATCGGTTGTGCTGTCAAGCAGACGGCGGAACACCAGCATTTCCCCAAAGACAGAGGCCGTTTCAGCCAGCGTCAATGGGGTCGAACTCATCAGATGGCCTTTCGGGCCAGCCAGCACCTGATGGACACCGTGGCCCAGCTCATGCGCCAGGGTCATGACATCGTTCACCTTGCCCGAATAGTTCATCAGGATATAGGGATGCGCCGATGGCACGGTGGGGTGGCTGAACGCGCCAGAGGCCTTGCCGGGGCGATGCGGGGCGTCAATCCAGTTGCGGTCAAAAAACCAGCCTGCAACCTCGGCCATGCCGGGGTCAAATTCATCAAAGGCAGTCAGCACCATCTTGCGGGCTTCATCCCAGCTGAACTGGCGTGGGTCTTCCCCCGGCAGAGGGGCATTGCGATCCCACCAGTTAAGCTTATCAACCCCCATCCATGAGGCCTTCAGCGCATAATAGCGATGCGTCAGGTCAGGCATCCTGCTGGTGACGGAATGGGCGAGGGCATCGACCACTTCATCCTCGACATCATTGGCAAGGTTGCGGGCCGATACCGGGCGGGAAAAGCCACGCCAGCGATCATCAACGCTTTTATCCTTGGCAATGGTGTTGAGGATCAGGGCCATCAGGCGACTGTTTTTATCCAGCACTTCGGACCGGCTCAACCCGGCCTTGCGGCGCACCTCCGGGTCAGGGTCCGTCATCATGTCCATGATCTCGGATTCGGCAACATCCTGCCCGTCAATCGGGAACCGCAGGCTGGCGGCGGTTTCATCAAACAGCCGGACCCAGGCCGCCCGCCCCGAGGGGGACCGTTCAATCAGCATGGTTTCCAGTTCATCGGAAAGCTGGTGCTTTCGCCAGGCCCGCACGATCCTGAGCCAGGGTGACCAGCTGGCCAGCGCATCGGATTGCATCAGGGCATCCATATGGTCATCATCAATGCGGGCGATTTCGAGTTCGACAAAAACCAGTTGCGCGCTGATCTCGCTTTCCAGCTCACGCATCGACTGGGCCATGCGGCCGGTTTCGGCCTCGCTCATATCAGCGGCAAAGGCGAGGTCGGCAAAACTGCTCAACCGGCCCAAGGTCTCACTGATAGCCTGATAATCCTCAATCACCCCGGCAAGGCTCGCGGCATCCGCTTCATGGAGGCGGGATTTCCATGTGCTGGCCAGCGCTGAGGCACGGTCACGGCAATCCGCCATGTCGCGGGTCATGTTGTCATCACTGGCACTGGAATAGAGGTCAGCAAGCGACCATGACGGCAGTGTATCAGGCATCGATTGATCCATTTCTTTCGGGTTCATTCTACTATATGGAACTCTACCCCCTCCCCGGCAATATCCAGCCGGAAATGAAATGCCTCCAGGGACCCGGGCGGCGGCATTATTTGCTTGCGCCCATGGTCAAAATGACTCCACTCTCATCAACAATAGGACAGAAATTCATACCACAGGAAACCATGGGGGAGGGTATCATGCGTGTCGGGTTTATCGGTCTGGGCAATGTCGGCGGCAAGCTGGCGGGCAGCCTGGTTCGCAACGGATTTTCAGTGATGGTGCGTGACCTTGATCGCGCTATAGCCGAGCCTTTCATTCAGGACGGCGCGGAATGGGGCGACAGCCCCGGGGCCATGGCCGAGGCATGCGAGCTGATCATCACCTGCCTGCCATCACCGGCAGCCTGCGCCGCCGTCATGGAAGGTGAGGACGGTATACTCGATGGCATCGGCCCCGGCAAGATTTGGGCGGAGATGAGCACAACCGATGAAGGCGAGGTCAAACGGTTGGGCGCAATGGTGGCGGAAAAGGGTGCTGATGCTGTCGATTGCCCGGTTTCTGGGGGGTGCCACCGTGCCGCCACCGGCAATATCTCCATCTTTGCCGGATGCGAGCGTGCTGTTTTTGACCGCATGCTGCCAGTGCTGACGACGCTGGGTCGGCGGGTCCTGCACACGGGGCCACTGGGTTCGGCATCCATCCTCAAGGTCATGACCAACTATCTGGCCACCGCGAACCTGATGACCTGCGCCGAAGCGCTGGTGACGATGAAGGCCGCGGGCATGGACCTCAACACCACGTTTGAGGCGATCAGGATTTCATCGGGCAATTCCTTTGTCCATGAAACCGAAAGCCAGATCATCCTCAACGGCAGCCGCAACATCAATTTCACCATGGACCTGGTGCTGAAGGATATCGGCCTGTTCCAGAGCATTGCCGAAAACCACAACATTCCGCTCGAAATCTCGCCGCTCATGGTCGAAACCTTCCGGCACGCCATTGAACAATACGGCCCCCGCGAATTTTCGCCCAACATCATCCGCCTCCTCGAAGACAAGACCGGGCTGGATATCAGGGCGCCAGGTTTCCCGGCTGAAATCCTCGATGATGAACCCGAAGAAAAGGGCTATGAAGTCGTCCCGGTCAGGGGCTAGGCCCGGGGGTGAGATCAGGGGCTAGGCCCGGGGGTGAGATCAGGCGTTTAATCAACCTTGCCCGGTTTGACAAACAGCGGCTTTCAGCCGATAAAGATGGCGTGGTCCCGTAGCTCATCAGGATAGAGCGACAGATTCCTAATCTGTAGGTAGGGGGTTCGAGTCCCTCCGGGATCACCATCCCTCATAAGGGATAGTTCACTAAATTTCGAAGCCATATAATTTTTATCATTACTGTAAGTGGAAAAACTGATGCGCCTGATCCTCACCACCATTGCCTTTATACTGATTGCCTCACCTATACTGATTGCCTCACCTATATTGATTGCCTCGCCGGGATGGGCTGAAACAGAATCCCCGGATCATGCGGTTATTGCCCCGCCAAGCTGTTCAAACAACCTGGGCGAGTCTGTCCTCTTCAAGGAACGCAATTCCGATAACGCGAAATTCGCGGCAGGCATGGCCAGGCGGGACGGGGACGGAAACCCTGTTGTCAATCGCTTCAATTTTGATCAGGCCCCGGCACCGCTTCAGGCCTTTATTGACCTCCATGAATGCGCCCATCATCAGACTGGCGATATTGACCGGCCTCACCCGCCAAGGAACAGCCCCGAACATCTGATGAATGAGAGCATTGCCGATTGCATCGCCATCCTCCGCATTCGTGATGACGCGCGTTACAGTGATATTGATTTTGCTGATGTTGCCACCTCACTGGGGGAGGCAATGGGTACCGCAGGCTTCCCCGAGATCAGTATCAGCAGCCGGGTATCAAACATCCGCCACTGCCACACCAATTACGCCTCAGCCGCAACATTCGTCGATGGCGTGCTGACAGAGCGCGGGTTGAAATAGCACCAACCTCTCGACACGGGTGATGAGTGAGGAATGCAGCCTTTAGGGCTTATTCCGTGAATGGAACCACGGGGTTGTCATTATCCAGCCAGCCTGCAATGCCTTCGGAAAGATGGCTGATATTGTTGAAGCCGAGCTGATTGATCAGCGCGTTGCCCAGATTGTTGCTGCGGCCGCCGACCTGGCAATACAGCAAGACCCGGGCTTCAGGCCCGCTCATCAGGCTGAAAAACTTCTCCTGAAATTCAGGGTGCAGCCGCCCATCGGCTGTGAAGGCGGTGACGGTATGCGCGCCCTCGATGATACCGGTTTCGCGCCATTCATCCTCACGCCGGATATCAACGATAATCGTGCCGTCTTCCAGCGCCTTTTTCAGCTCATCGGGTCCTGCCTCAGCCAGGCTTGCCACCTCAGTCACGCCGAGCAATTCAACCTCAAACACCAGGGTTGCATCAGGCGGGATGACATCACCGGCACCGTTCGACCCATAGCCCAGTTCGGGCGGGATGGTCAGCCGACGCTTTTCGCCGATTTTCATGCCGCTCACGCCCTCTTCCCAGCCGCGGATAACCTGACCGCCGCCAAGGATGAAATCAAACGGCTGATTGCGTGAATAGGAAGTGTCAAAGACAGTGCCATCGACCAGCCTGCCCTCATAATGCACGGTGACCCGCATGCCGTCGGCAGCAACCTCGCCCTCACCCTGTTCAAGAATTTCGATTGTCAGTTCATCAGCCATGGCGTGTTCCATCGTGGAAAAAGAGGTGAGCGCGAATAATCCGGCAAGAAACAGGACAGGAAGTGTAAATCTGATCATGGCTGGTCCATCCGGTGGGTTCTAATTCTGTTGTATAGCATCACGAGGTTTGTGCAATTTTATTCTTCAGCAGGTTATTTTAGATGGCCCTAATTTTAGGTGGCCCTAATTTCACATAGCCCGGTAATTTCACATAGCCCGGTAATTTCACATAGCCTGGTCAAAGTGTGGCCGGGGGGCTTTATTCTTCATCAGGTCATCCAGCGATTGTTCCGCCGCATCCATGGACGCTTCCTTGACATAGCCGTAACCGCGCACCGCAAGCACTGCCTCACAGACAGCATCGAGCCGGTCGTGGTCAGCAATCAACAGGGGATCGGAAAACAGCGTTATGACACGATCACGGAAGGCCCATTCACGCCGTCTTTCAGCATTATAGCCGAACACGTCAAACGGGGTTTCGCGCAGGAACCGGAGCTTTTTCAGGCCCCCGAAGACATGCCGCATCCAACCGCCGAAACGGATTTTACGCGGCTTTCCATCACGGTTTTTGAGCCAGCCCAGCAACGGCGGGGCCAGATGATAGGCGACCGGCCGGGGTGATCCAAACGCATCCTTGAGCCGGGTGCCGAAGCCGGGGTCGGTCATCAGCCTGGCGACCTCATATTCATCCTTGATCGCCATCACGCGATAGAGCGCCCGCGCCGTCTTGCGGGCCACGCGGTCATCATCCGGCTTGGCGGCAGCCGCCATGATACCGTCCATAATGGCCTCATACCTTCCGGCGAGGGTGCCGCTGTCATAGGCATTCAGCCGCCCTGCAAAATAGCGGATAGCCTCATCAGCCGGGCGATCATCAATCATGGCCTTGTCAATAGAGGGGGCCAGCCCGGCGGCGGCCCTGACCCGGTCCGCATCAACCGCAAGCCAGCGTCCCCATTCGAGCGCCCGATGGTTGTCAGCCACCGCCACCCCGTTGAGCCGCAGGGCATGCATCAAGGCATCAGTGCTGAGCGGGATCAGCCCTTTCTGCAAGGCAACCCCAAGCAGCATGACGTTCGCAAAGGTCGCGCTGCCAAGCAGCTGTTCGGACAGCAGCGATGTATCCACCGGCATGATCTGCTCAGGGTTCATGACAGCCTCAAGCCGCCTGAAAACAAGGCTGTCATCAACGACATGACCAGAACCAACCCCGGCGACACCAACCGGGTCCATACGGGCATTGATGATCGCCGTGGTGCGGGACGCATCGAGGCACTTGAGGGCCAGATCATTGGCGGCCACCACCGCATCACACCCCAGCAGCAGATCAGCCGAACGGGGCGGCAACCGGACCATGCGGGCATCGAGACTGCCCTCCCGCACCATCCTGACCTGGCTGGTCACGCCACCGTTTTTCTGGGAAAGCCCGGTCTGATTGACGGCCTGGGCGGATATCCCCTCAATCCTCGCCGCCATCACCAGCACCGCAGACAGGGTCGATACCCCCGTGCCGCCAATCCCGGCCATGAAAATATTGGTGATCCCCTCACGCCACGGCTGAGGATCGGGGAGGAGTGCGGCATCCGGCTGTTCGGGGCGCATCACCTCGCTTTCCGCCTCGGCCGTTGTCACTGAAACAAAGCTGGGGCAGAACCCCTCAAGGCAGGAATAATCCTTGTTGCAGACGGTCTGGTCGATCTGCCGCTTGACCCCTTCGGGACGGGTCACCGGCTTGACGGCAACGCAGTTCGATTTGACGGCGCAATCCCCGCAGCCTTCGCAGATTTCCTCATTGATGAAGAGCCGCTCAGCACGATCAGGGATTTTGCCGCGCTTGCGACCCCGCCGCAATTCAGCCGCGCAGGTTTGAACGAAAATCAGCGCGGTGACCCCGCTGATACGCGCCAGGTCTTCCTGCACCGCAACGATATCCCGGCGGTGGTGAAAGCCTGTCCCCTCAGGCCAGCGGCCGGTTCGGCGCTGGCCTTCCGGATCATCACTGACAACGGCGATACCGGTTGCGCCTTCAGCATCGAACTGGCGGGCGATGGCATCGGCACTGCCTGCCCCCATGGCGTTTTGCCCGCCGGTCATGGCAACGGCACTGTTGTAGAGCAGCTTGAACGTGGTGTTGACCCCGGCGGCGATCGCAGCCCTGACCCCGAGGTAGCCGGAATGCGCGAACGTGCCATCACCCATGTTCTGAAAGGAATGGTCATGCGATGAAAACGGCGCACGACCAATCCAGAATGCGCCCTCACCCCCCATCTGGGTGAAATTGGTGATGTTGTCGGCATCGATGAAACCTGAAATCGAATGGCAACCGATCCCCATGCCGGTGATCTCCCCCTCCGGCAGCTTGGTCGATGAATTATGCGGGCATCCGGCACAATAATAGGGGGTCCGCATCGCAACCTGCGGCAGGTTGCCAAGATCAGCTAGGGCTGGCGGGGTGGTGACGGTTATGCCGGTGGCCTCAGCCCTGTGGGCGACAGCACGGGCAATACCCTCAACCGAGATTTCACCATGCGCGGGCAACAGGGTCTGGCCATCATGGTCACGCTTGCCGGATAGCCGGATCGGCAAGGCCCTGTCCACCAGCAGACGAGCCACCTGATCCTCAACGAGGGGGCGTTTTTCCTCCACCACCAGAATTTCCTCAACACCGTCCAGGGCCGGGGCAATCACCCCTGCGGCCAGTGGCCAGGGCATGCCGACTTCAATCATGACAATGCCATGATCGGCGGGCTGATCCATGCCGAGCAGCGACAGGGCCTCCCTTGTCTCAACCGCCGCCTTGCCGACAGCCATAATGGCAAGGCGCGGCTTCACTGATCCGGGATCAGCCAGGTCTGGCCCGGATGGCAGGGTGACTGCATTGGCGGGATTATTGCCCTGCCATGCCCGGACCGCTGGCAGCCTCAATTCATGCAGGCGTTGTTCCCGCAAACCGGCGGGGTCATGCTTGCCGACATGAACCGGCCCCGGCTGATGCTCAGGCGGCGCCAGCATGGGGCGGATTGAACCCAGGTCCAGCACCGTGCTGGCATCGGCTGTGTCCACCACGATTTTCAGCCCGACACAGCATCCGGCATGGCGCGACAGGGCAAAGGCCTCAAGCCCCATGGGGATGATGTCGCTGACACGCCGGGGGAAGAAATAGGGGATGCCGAGGGCAACAAAATTATGATCGGACTGATAGGCCAGGGTCGATGATTTGCCGGTGGGGTCATCCCCGACAGCGATGACCATACCGCCCTTTGGTGCGACCCCGCCCTGATTGGCGTGACGCAGCGCATCCATGGACCGGTCCAGCCCCGGCCCCTTGCCGTACCAGAGCGCAAACACCCCATCAATCGACGGGTCATCATAAAGCCCGATATGCTGACTGCCCCAGAGCGCGGTTGCCGCCAGTTCCTCATTGACGCCGGGCTGAAAGACGATGCCATGTTCATCCAAAAAACGTTTTGACCGCCCCAGCTCAAGATCAAGGCCGCCCAGTGGCGAGCCGGGATAGCCGCTGACCAGCCCCCGGGTGTTCAAGCCACGTTCCTGATCAAGACGCGCCTGTTCGAGCAAAAGCCTGACCAGCGCCTGGGTACCGCTGATCAGTGCTGTACCCTGACGTGATGAATAACAATCGCTAAGACTGATGCCATCTATTCCCAAACCCTGCATTAGATGCACCCCATACATCACACCCGTAAATTTCAAGGAAAATCCTAGCGCGAAACCGAAAAAGAGCAAAATTGATTTTGACAAAATTAACCCATGGCTACAGGTTAGGATCATCATCAGGATTTTTTGCGGAGGACCGGTTCCATGAACCCAGTTTACATTCTGTCAGCGACACGAACAGCGGTCGGTTCATTTGGCGGCAGCCTCAAGGATACAAGCCCCATTGATCTTGGCACCCATATTGCCAAATCCGCCATTGAAAGAAGCGGTGTTGCGGCTGATGCCATTGATCACGCCGTCATCGGCAATGTCATCCATACCGAGCCGCGTGATATGTATGTGTCGCGCTGTATTTCAATCGGTGCCGGGATGCGTGAGGGCGCCCCTGCCCTGACCGTCAACCGGCTTTGCGGCAGCGGGTTGCAGGCTATTGCCAGCGCCAGCCAGCTGATCATGCTGGGCGATGCCGAGCTGGCGCTCGCCGGCGGGGTTGAGGTGATGAGCCGGTCGGGCCATATCGTGCCATCGCTGCGCTGGGGTGAACGCATGGGCAATGCCGATATCCATGACATGATGCTGGGCGCGCTCCACGACCCGTTCGGGATCGGCCATATGGGGATCACGGCGGAAAATGTTGCCGCTGACTATGGCATCAGCCGTGAAGACCAGGATGCTTTTGCCCTTGCCAGCCAGCAGCGGGCCAAGGCGGCGCAGGATGCCGGTTATTTTGACGACCAGATCACCCCTGTTGAGATCATGGTCAAGCGCAAGCCCGCTGTCTTTGACCGTGATGAATATATTCGCGGTGATGCCAGCATGGATCAGCTCGAAGGTCTCCGCACTGTGTTCCAGAAAGATGGCACTGTCACCGCCGGTAATGCATCCGGCATCAATGACGGCGCGGCGGCGCTGGTGCTGGCCTCTGGCAAGGCTGTGGAAAGCCATGGCAGCACGCCACTGGCGCGGATCATCGGCTATGGTTTCGGCGGCGTTGCGCCCCGGATCATGGGCATGGGTCCTGTCCCGGCATCGACCATGGCGCTGGAAAAGGCGGGTATCGGTATCAGCGATCTTGAGGTGGTGGAAAGCAATGAGGCGTTTGCCGCCCAGGCCTGCGCTGTCACGAAAGAGCTCGGCCTCAACAGCGATATCGTCAACCCGAACGGCGGGGCGATTGCCCTTGGCCACCCGATCGGGGCCACCGGCGCGATCATCATGACCAAGCTGGTGCATGAGCTGCACCGCCGCTCGGCCCGTTACGGCATGGCTACAATGTGCATTGGCGGCGGTCAGGGGATCAGCGTTGTTGTTGACACGCAGGTCGGCTGATTGATCAGCCGGTCACGCCGCGATCCCGGACACTTCCATGACATGCCCGGCCAGCGCGAGGGATGAGGTCAGCCCGGGCGAATCAATAGCGTAGAGCGCGGTGACCCCGTCGGCACCATGATCAGCCCCGGTCATGATGGTGAAATCCTGAAACCGGGAGCCATCATTATAGATTTTCGGCCTCAACCCGGCCCAGGCGGGTACCAGCTCATCTTCCCTGAGGTCAGGCCAGTAGGTTGAGATTGACCGGTGAAATTTGGCCGCATCGCCGGGGTCAACGCTGTAATCCTCACCCTCCACCCACTGGATATCAGGCCCGAAGCGCGCCCCGTTTGCGGCATCGAGCGTCAGGTGAATGCCCAGCCCGCCCCCTGATGGCATCGGGTAGATCAGACGGCTGAACGGCGGCTTGCGGGTGGTGGTGAAATACTGCCCCTTGGCCATGTAATGCGGCGGGATGCTGGATGGCTCCAGCCCCTCAATCGCCTTTGAAACGGTGTGCGATCCATGCCCGGCTGCGTTGATGATGCGGCCTGCGTCAATCACCATCGCCTCACCCTGGCTGGTGATGCGGCAATGCCAGCGTTTGGCCCCGTATCCAGCCTGGTAACGTTCAGCCCCTTCAAACCGGCTGAGATAGGCGATGATCGCGCCTGCATTTTCGGCATCAGCCTCAAGCGCGGCCATGTAGTTATGGCTGTCCACCACCCCGGTAAAGGGCGAATGGATCGCTGCCACGGCGTTGAGGTGAGGTTCCATTTCAGCCAGCCTGGCCTGACCGATCATGGCCAGATCGGGAACACCATTGGCCTGACCCTTGGCCATGATGGCGCTGAGGCCCTCAACCTGATCATCATTGGTGGCGACAATCAGCTTGCCAATGCGGTTGGCCGTCACCCCGCGTTCGGCGCAATACGCATACATGGCATGCGCACCCTCAACGCAGAGCCGTGCCTTTAGAGAATCCTGCGGGTAATAGATCCCGGCATGGATCACCTCGGAATTGCGGGACGATGTTTCCATCCCGAAGGACGGGTTATCCTCAACCAGAATGACCGACAGGCCTTGCATCGCCGCCTGCCGCGTGATCGCCAGCCCCACCGCACCGGCACCGATAACCAGCAGATCAATGGATGCATCCGCGCTCATTCTGCTACCCCCATGATCGGCGCCCCACGATGGCCCAAAACAACTTCATTCCCCTCTTTGGGATGCCGGGGCACGTTCATTGCCAGCAGCAGCGAAATGAAGGCCATCGCCGCGCCTGAAAGAAACACCGCCGCCGGTGAAATCAGCCAGAGCAGGCCGAAACCTGCGGGCAGAAACACCGCCACAATATGATTGATGGTAAAGGAAACACTGGCGGTTCCGGCAAAATCAGACGGATCGGCAATTTTCTGAAAATAGGTTTTGATGGCAATCGCCATGGCAAAGAAAATATGGTCGATGATATAGAGACCGGCGGCCAGCACCGCGCTTTCCACAAAGGCGTAGGATGTGAAAACGATGATCAGCCCGATGTATTCCAGCACCAGGGCAGCGCGTTCACCAATACGGCCGATCATCTTGCCGATAAGGGGGGCAAGCCAGATATTGATGACCGCGTTGATCAGGAACAACATCGCAATCTGGCCAATGCTGTAGCCGAATTTTTCCACCATGAGGAAACCGGCAAAGACGATAAAAATCTGGCGCCGCGCCCCTGACATGAAAATCAGCGCGTAATAGAGCCAGTATCGGGGCCGCAGAATAATCGTCTTATGCTGGGGGCTGGTCGCCTTAAAGAGCGGAAAGGCAAGGTAGCCCGCAACCGCCATCATCATGGTGATGACCCCGCCCACCAGAAAAATCCCGGTATAGATCGCGCCATCACCAATGAAGCTTTCGCCGCTGATAAACGCCAGCGGGTCCAGCCCGGGGGTGAAGGCAAACACCGCCACAAAAATCAGCCCGAGCGTCGCCACCTGGGCGGCTGAGGCAACCCCGTAAATCCGCCCGAGCATTTCAGGCGCCGTCTTCTTGTCGAGCCATTGCATCGCCAGCGACTGATTGCAGGTCTCATAATAATGGAACCCGATTGAGGCGATGACGGTGGTGATGTAAAGCCCGAACGCCGTCGGGAAATACCCGGTCAGTGCCGTCCCCAGCCCAAGCAGGCCAAGCGTCAACAGGGCCAGCCTCTGTTCGTTGAAGACAATCAGCAGGTACACCACCAGAAACGACAGAAAGCCCGGAACCTCCCTCAGGGATTGCAAAATCCCGATTTCACGCCCGGTGAAACTGGCATGCTCAAAGGTGAAATTGTTGATCAGGGTTGACCATGTGATGAAACTGATCGGCATTGCAGCCGCCGTCAGCATCAAGAGGATGTGGGGGCGATCGGCCAGGGTCCTGATCATGGAAGCGCGAGAAAGCATAGCGATACATTATCTGAACGATCATGCCCCTTCAACCTCAATGCCAGGTTCACGCCCGCCGGAAACCAGGCATCATCAGGGGATGATGACCGATCATTTTTTCATGCTCCCTCCCGCCAGGGCCGGCTTCAGCCTAATTGAACTGCTGGTGGCGCTGTCACTGCTCAGCCTGGTGGTGACCGGCGGGTTTTTCTTTTTCAACAGCGTGCAGACGGGCTACCTGATCGAGGCTGGCAAGGCCAACACGGTGCGGCAGGCCAGTGCCTCGCCGACTGGGAGGATACCCAGGATGAGGCCGAAACCCCGGCAAGGGAGCTGTTTGGCCTGCAAGGCTACCTCGCCACCATTACGACGGCCGCAGAACATACCTGTTCCGATAGCCGGATCGCCGGGTCATGGGGCTGGATCGGGGCATACGACCGGGGTTGTGAGCGCGGCAACAGTTGCGGTGATGCCGCCAGCAACACCGATACGGCGGCTGGCCCCTATGGCAAGTACAATTCAAAAGACGCATCGGCGGAGGGGTTCTGGTACTGGGTAACCGGGCCTGAAGGGGAATGGAATTCATCCGAGGCCGGCTACGCGGATCATGATGGCGGGGCTGGCCGGGGGCTTTATATCGGCAACGGGACGGCGGGCAATTTCACGGTTTTCGACCCGCCTGATCCGGGGGGTGAAACCATACCTGAAAGTTTCACGAACTGGGCCGGTAATCAGCCCAATGACTGGGTATCGTCTGGCGGGTTGCCGACCCAGGATTACCTGCAAACCTACCTTGAAGGAACATGGAACGATGACACCAGCTATGATCAGGCTGATGGTTACCTGATCGAGTATGGCGGCATGACCGATGATGCCCAGAGGGTGCTGACCAAAAGGGTTGTCATTGATACCTTTTCATTCCTGAAAAACTGCAATTAATACAATGCTGATCTGGGTATTTCTTGCGCTGGTAATGTTTTACGCTATCATCATCAGATGCATTCGCCGTATTGAGGTTTGTTTATGTTATCCGACAGGGTCAAGACGATGAGCAGTCAAGATGACCAGGGCGGTTCCTTCAAGAAACGCCTGAGCCGTGCGAAAAAAACCAAAACAGCCGCCAAAACCAAAAAGAAAAAAGCAACCGCTGCATCCGATGAAGAGGCCCTGGTGGCGGTCCTGAATGAAGCCGTCAAGACTGATGAGACCGAGGCTGATGCTCCCGAAGCACCTGCCATTCAGGAAGAGGCCAATCCCGAAGAGTCCAGCCCCCCCGAAGTAACACCTGAAGAGGCGATTGCTGAAGAGGCCAGCCTTGAAGAGGCCAGCCCCCCCGAAGTAACACCCGAAGAAGCGATTGCTGATGAAGCGGGGATGATGGAGACCAGCCCGGTGGAAGAAAGCAACGGGTTCCAGATTTTCAAATCCGGCACCACCGCCGACAGGGACCCGGATCAGGCGGGCAGCGGCATGACCGCAAATCCTGATACCGGTAATTCTGATACGGGTAATCC